>NZ_AP017656.1:0-300000 GCF_002355855.1 Sphingobium cloacae | reverse complement strand
GCGAATGCATCGAGGCCAGCGACCTCGATGCCGACGACCTCTTGATGCCTTCGGTCAGCATGAAGGTGATTGCCCAGCGCCGAGCGCGAACGCGGGCCAGGGGAAGAGTGTGAGCCGTGTCGGGCGCGCTGCCGATCGCGGCACGGCCTCATCCTGACGAGCTCATCTCCTCCTGGCTGGCGCGCATCGCCGCTTGTTATGAGGTGTCCATCACTGATTTGCGGCAGGAGCTATCCCCGGGCAGTTCGGGCACCAAGGTCAGAGCGGACGTAGAATGGAAAGGGTCGGAGGCGAAATCCGCGGCGCAACGGCTCCGCGTCGATCAGGAGGCGATCATGCGCCTCGCCCTGAAGCGCCGCTGGCCGTGGCTGGTGGCCGCCTGGTTGCCACGAACCGACGGAAAAGGGCGAGCGCGAGGCGAGCTCGATCTCGCCTGGTGCCATGTCTGCCTTGCCGAAGGCCACGCCACAGGTGGCGCCTACCTCGATGCCGAAGCGGCGCTCCCGCTCGTCTTCTGTCGCCGGCACGGCACTTGGCGGCAGGACTTCTGCCGCCGCTGTCAGCCCCACCATGAGCCCCGCTTCAGCTGGCGGAGCCGGATCGAGTTCACCTGCACCGACTGCGGCGTACCTCTCAGAACAAACCATTGGAGCGGCCCGAAACCCGCGTCAGAATGTCCGTCGGAGGATGTGCCCCGCGCTTTGAACCTCCTGTTCGCATTCGATGGCGAGTTGCGGAAGGCGCTGCTCGGCAGATCTGCGTCGCTGACCGGGGTAGGGCAGGTCTCGGCTCGGCAATTCCTCGCCGTGTTGCACGGGCTCACGCGAGCCTTGCTGGCGCCCGACATCAATCGCACCAGCCGCATAAATCTGTTCAACAGCCCGTTGCTGTCAAACATGCCCGATCACGACCCGCAAACCTGGGAAGAGCAGCCCTTTCACGAACTCTCGCCTGCGTATCGTGCTCACGTCTCATGCGCTGTCATCGCACTGCTGTCGGACGAGCCGGTCAGCCGCCTGATGTCGGGCGTGAGGCCCGCTTACGAATGGCATTCGCTCGAATGGCTGCTCGCCAGCACGCCCAAATGGGTACAAGCGATGTTGATCCAGAACTGCAAAGATTGGCCGGCACCGCTGCGCGTTCGGGTTGGCCTGCACCATAGTCGAACTGGGCTGGACGTTGCCGACATTTTGGCGCAGTTTCATGTGTGGCTCGCGGAGCAAGAGCAACGCCAGCGCGAGCGGGTGTCGCTGATCGGATGATGGCCGCCAGAGCGGTCTAAGTGCTTCGACCGTAAAGCAAATCCGTCAGTCCGATAACATAGATTATGTTAAACTGATGTGTTGTGCGAGGGGAGAGTCGGGGATCGAACGATATCAGCAAGGCGAAAGAGCAGTGGGTGGTTGCGCTCCTGCTCTTTCGTCCGGATCGCAATGTTCATGGATACGGCTGGTAAGCACCAGATCGCGCGCCAGGTTACACCACGCGAACTGCACAGACCGAGCGCGCGCCGCCAGTCGTTCGGCTTATGGGGCATGTCGGCGTCAGGACGGCCGAGTTCGGGCCGGACTAGGAAGTGAGCGGCGTCGCTGAGTTCGCCGCCATCGCTGATTTGCAGGATTGGAAGCGAGCCCAAATCCGCGCACTCGCCCGAAGACGAAAGGATCAACAATGACGGTGAAACAACGAACGCTGGGCGGCGAGTTGCGCGTGTCGGCGCTGGGACTGGGATGCATGGGTATGTCCGAGTTCTACGGACAGGCCGACGACGCCGAGGCGGTAGCAACGATTCACCGTGCGATCGAACTCGGCCTGACCTTTCTCGACACGGCCGATATGTATGGCGTTGGCCGAAACGAGGAGCTGGTCGGACGCGCGATCCGCGATCGTCGTGACAAGGTCGTGCTTGCGACCAAGTTCGGCAGTGTCCGGGACGGGGACGGGAGCTTCAGGGCGTGTGCGGGCGACCCGATTATGTCCGAGCGGCCTGCGAAGCGAGCCTGCGCCGGCTAGGAATCGAGGTGATCGATCTCTTTTATCAGCACCGTGTGGACCCCGACACGCCGATAGAGGACACGGTGGGCGCGATGGCCGATCTGGTCCGCGAGGGCAAGGTGCGCCACCTCGGCCTTTCGGAAGCGGCGCCCGCAACAATCCGGCGCGCGCACGCCGTTCATCCGATCGCGGCGCTCCAGACCGAATATTCGCTTTGGAGCCGTGACCCGGAGGGCGAGATCCTGGAGACCGTTCGGGAGCTGGGGATCGGCTTCGTGCCGTACAGCCCGCTGGGCCGAGGCTTCCTGACGGGCGCAATCCGGCGGGTGGAGGACCTCGCTCCCGATGATTATCGCCGGCACGGTCCGCGATTCCAGGGCGACAATCTCCAGCGCAACCTGAATCTTGTCGCGGCTGTCGAGGCGCTTGCGCGGGAAAAGGGCTGTACGCCGTCCCAGCTAGCGCTCGCCTGGGTGCTCGCACAAGCCGAGGACATTGTTCCGATCCCGGGCACCAAGCGCCGCCGCTATCTGGAGGAGAATGTCGCCGCGCTCGACGTCACGCTGAGCCGGGAAGAACTGGAACGTCTTGATCACGCGGCGCCAAGGGGGGCTGCCGCGGGCGAGCGTTACGCGGCACCTCAGATGCAGGCGCTAAACAGGTGAGCGCGCCCGAGGAGCACGGGCTCGCCGACCAAGTCGCGATCGTCACGGGCGGCGGTTGTGGGCTGGGCCGCGCCATGACGCTGGGGCTAGCGCAGGCCGGCGTGCGGGTGATCGCCACCGCTGCACGCGAGCTTGCCGAGGTCGAGGCGGTCGCACAGGAGGCAGAGCGTGCATGCGGCGACGATCGGGTGCGGCCGCTGCTCGCCGACGTGACCCGGGCGGCGGATTGTGCCGCGGCCGTGCGCGAAGCGGTCGCGCGGTTCGGCCGGCTCGACATCCTCGTCAACAACGCCGGGCGCGGCATGAAGTATGTGAGCGATACCTTCCTGACCGAACCGTCCCGGTTCTGGGAGGTCGCCCCCGACACGTGGCGCATGGTGATCGACACCAACGTCAACGGACCGTTCCTGATGGCGCGCACGGCTGTCCCGGCGATGCTGGAGAGAGGCAGCGGGAGGATCATCAACGTCTCGATGAACCGCGAGACGATGCGGCGCAGAGGCTTCTCGCCCTATGGCCCCTCCAAAGCGGCGCTGGTTGTCAGAAACCGCGATCTGGGCGCAGGACCTTGCTGACAGCGGCATTACGGTGAACGCGCTGCTGCCAGGGGGCGCAACGCTGACCGGCATGATCCCCGAAGGACTGCCGGACAGTGCCCGCGCCAGGCTGCTGTCGCCCGAGATCGTGGTCCCGCCGCTGCTCTGGCTCTGCTCCGACGCTGCCGCGGCGGTGACGGGCAAACGGCTGGATGCCCGGCGGTGGACGGGGGCGCAGCCGGCGGGCGAGCCGGGGCATGACGCCATCGAGGATGTCGCCTGGTAGGACAGCCACGGGGCAGAACTCGCCTGACCAGCCGAGACCGCGTCCTTTCACGATCGCAGCGTCGGCCAGACGAGTAGTGCCTAGCGTGGCAGCGCCGAACGATCCGCAATCGTCCGATCGCCCCACCCTCCCCCAAGCGATGCCCAGACGCGAACCAGCGCGTTCAGCTGCTGCTCACGGACAGTGATGGCGTTGAGCTCGACCGCGAAGAGATTTCGCTGGGCGTCAAGCGCGTCGAGGTACGAGGCATATCCTCCGCGGTAACGATCGCGAGCGAGATTCAGCGATCGCTGCAGGATCGACCGTCGAGCCGAAACGTGCACGATCTGTTCCCGCAGCCGCTGCTCGCTGGTGAGGGCGTTCTCGACTTCCCCGAATGCGCGCAGCACGATATCGCGATAGGCATACGCCGCCTGATCGCGCCGCGCATTCGCCTGATCGACCTGAGTTGTCAGGCGCCCCCCTGAAAGAGGGGCGCGAGGATGCTGGCGCCGATGTTCCAGATGGATACGGGATCATAGTCCAGCTGATCCACGATCAGCGCACCCCAAGACGCGGACAACGCGACATCCGGCATGAACTCGGCGCGTCTTGACGCGATCGTCCGGTCCGCGGCGGCCAAGCGGGCTTCAGCGGCTGCTATGTCTGGTCGCCGCCGCATCAGTTCGGAAGGCATCAGCGCCGGGATCCCCGGGATGGAGAGGTTCGCAAGCTCGCCGCGCGCCATGGCTCCGGGCAGGTCGCCTGTCAGCAGGCGCAGCCCGTTCTCCTGCAATCGCCGGGCCTGTTCAAGCTGAGGGATGGCTTGGGCCACGGCCTCATACTCCGACTGCGCCTGCGTAAGCTCCAGCTGCGAACTGTAGCCAAGCCTTGCGCGATCCTCTGCGATCCGCCGCGCTTCGACGCGCAGATCCAGCGTCTTCCGGGTCACGTCAAGCTGTGCATCGATCGACAGCAGGGTGAGATAGGCCTGCGCCGTCGCCCCGGCGACAGAGAGCCTGACGGCGTCGTAGTCGGCCGCACTGGCGACGAAATTCGCGCGGGCCGCGTCGCTCAGCGCCCGCAGGCGGCCGAAGAGGTCGAGCGTCCAGTTCGCGCCGAGCTGCGGCTGTATGGCAAGAATCTCGGTTGGTCGCCCGCTGACCTGGCTCAGAGCGCGGTCGGAGGCTATGCCGCCGCCCGCGCTTAGCGTCGGCGCCCGGGCGGCTCCCGCAAGCCGTACCTGTGCCTCTGCCTCCTCGATACGAGCCGCGGCGGCCAGAACGTCCGAATTGTTCGCCATCGCCCTGACGATCGCAGCGCCCAACGCCGGGTCCGCGAACTGCTTCCACCAGTCTTGTGAGATCCCGATACCATCGATGCCCGCTCGATCGCGCCATTGCTCCGGAGGTGTCACGGTCGATCGTGGCGGCGCGGGCAGATATGCAGGCGCGCACCCTGACACTAAGACGAGCAGCGCAAGCGCCGAGAAGCCCGCGGGCTTCATGGCGCGACTTCCTTCGGAGAGGCAGTTCCGGACGTATCGACCCGTGCCACCACCGACATGCCAGGACGAAGCCGCCTGGCAAGCGGTTGCTCCGGATCGATGCGGATACGGATGGGAATACGTTGGACGATCTTCGTGAAGTTCCCGCTTGCGTTGTCCGGCCGCAAAACGCTGAACTCGGATCCCGTTGCCGGAGCAAGCTCCTCGATACGGCCGGTCAACCTGGCGTCATCGAGGGCGTCCACGGTGAACGAAGCGAGCTGACCGAGGCGCATCCGGCTAGTCTGGGTTTCCTTGAAATTGGCTACAACCCATAGCTGCTCGGGCACAAGGAACATCAGCTGGGTCCCGGCTTGGGCATATTGTCCCACACGAACCGAGGCTTCACTTATTTGTCCATCGCGCGGCGCACGGATCACGGTATTGGCGAGGTTGATCCGCGCGAGGTCAACCTGAGCCTGTGCCTGTGCAACGCGCCCCTCGAGGGCACCGCGGGAAACTCGATTTGCAAGGATGACCTGTTGCTGCCCATCGATGGCAGCTAGTGCGCGCTCGATCGCAGCCGCCGATGTGCGCTCGGTCGCGAGCACCTGATCGCGCTCGCGGACGCTGACCGATCCTCTGGAAGCCAGCTCCTAAACGCGCGCGATATCGGCGCGGGCGCGCGCACGTTCGGCGTTGGCCTGCGCCAGGTCGGCTTGACGAGTGCGAAGCGCCGCCTCATTCTGCGCAACGGTTTGCGGCCAGTTGCGGAGTTCGGCCTCTGCCACCTTGAGCTGCGCCAGTGCCGCATCCAGTTGCTGACGGTAAATCCGGTCATCAATGCGCAGCAAGACCTGTCCGCGTCGCACATGCGCGAAATCGCGTACGTTCGCCTCGACGACATACCCCGCGACCTGCGGTGCCATGGCCGTAATCTGGCCGCGGACATAGGCGTTCTCGGTCTGCACCATCGTACTGGTGAAGGGCCACAGCCGCCACGCATAGAGAATCAGCAAGCTACCCGCGATGAAGATCGCTGCCATGATCGCGAGCGTACGCGGCCGCGCCTTGATAGTTTTGGCGGGCGGAGGTGTATCCGGAATGCCTGCATCGGTCGCCGGATCCTGATCTGCCGGATCGGCCGGGCGCGGTCGATCCTGGGTCTGCTCTGGCTGGGTCATCGGGCTCTCATGTTCTGGATCATGCCGCCGCAGGTGGTGGCGGTGCTTGGCTGGCGGCCCGCAACTGGACGGCGACACGCCAAAGGCACCACAGAAGGAAGGCAAAGGCGATGATCGCATTCAGCCGGAAGACATCGTTGTATGCGCGAATACTCGCTTCACGCGTGGCGGCTTGCTGCAACAGCGCCGTACCGCCCGCCCCGCCAATGATCGGATCGGAGACGCGCGCTGCATAGATGCCGCGCTGTAGCGCAAGCCTTTGCGCCACAACCGGATTGGTGGGGTCGACGTGGCTGGTGATCTGCCCGGAATATTCATGTTGACGGTATTGCTGGAAGGTGCCGTAGATCGCCGGTCCGAGCAGGGCGCCGGCGCTCTGCGTCATGGTGAACAGGATCACGAACGTGACGATGTGGTCCGCACCTCTCTTGAGCGCTCCCATGACACCGTGAAGGATGAGCGGGGCCATGACGAGCGCGCCTGCCATGGCGATCATCGCCTGGCTTGCCATCATGTTGTTCGGTCTTGTGTCGCTCGTGGCATCGCTATCGAGCAGACTGGCGATTAGGACGAGGATCACCGCAGCGATCGCCATCGGCATCATAGTTTTGGGTCCGAACGTCGCCGCGCCGATCGCTATGCCCGAAAGCACGCCTGCGATCACCACCAGGTAGAAGAGCCGGAACTGGTCGGGACCCATCCCCAGCGTTCGCAGCAGGCCGGCTGCCGCGTAGCTTTGTTCCGACAGGATGAGCCTGAAGGCCAGAGCCGCGAACACGAACCGGATGACCTCGCCAGTCCCGATCCATCGGGTCTGGATGAGCGGATTGGCCCGGTGGTGTTCAACGAGGAACGCCAGCAGCAACAGCGCCAGGGAAGCGACGAGGGCCCAGGCCATCCACGGCTGCTCGCTCCACCATTGCAGCTGTCCTTGCGCCAGAACGCCCGCGATCAGAACAAATGCCGGCGCCAGCAAAATAAACGTCAGAACGTCCGTCTTCTCGAAGACCTTTATCCTGATCCCCGGCGGCAGCTTGAGCGAAATGACCGCCGCGAGCGTGCACAGCGCAAGGGCGAACTCGAAAGAATAGAGCGTGTGCCAGTCGCCCAGGTCCAAGAGGGCTGGTGACAGCAACCACGCCAACGGCAACGCCAATTGTGTCAAGCCGAAGCCGACAACGATCGCCTTGCCCATCAGATGCTTCGGAAAGCCCTGCATCACATAATAGAACCCAAGGGAGCTCAGCGGGGCACCGACGAAGCCTGACGCGCCTCTGACCAGCACTGCAGTGGGATAATCATCGACGAACGGGTGAAGCACGGTGATTGCGAGATAAGCCGCAAGCGCAACCTCCGCGAACCGTCGAATGCCGAACTGCTGCCGTGCCTTGAACAGGATGAGGTTTGCCGAGAGGTTCACCATCACATACGCTGCGGGGAGCCACGCCCCTTCGACAGGCGTCAGTCCCAGCGCTCCCTGGATCTGGGGCAGATTTGCCGACACAAGCGCGTTGGCGAGTCCGCTGGTGATCGTGATGAGTACCCCGACGGTTAGGTAAGCGACGCGGATGGACGGCCGATGCCGGATGGACGCCGGCGAGCCTGGAATCATCGGCACCTCATCCGGGTGCCATTCAGGCGTACGCTCCAGAAGGACCGGCGCGGGGCGTGATGTGGACGAACTCATCTAGCGAGCGTAACCTAACCGGACGTTGAATGTCCGGTTATAGCGTTCATGTTGGAGCGGAACAAGCATGCGGAAAGATGCCCGAGCCCGGCGCGACCGCCTGATCGCCGCGGCAGCGGATGCCTTCCGCGATGAGGGGTACGGGGTCGCGTTAGAGCAGATCGCACAACGTGCCGGTGTTGGCCGCGGGACGCTTTATCGGAACTTCTCTGACCGCGACGCGATGATCGTAGCAGTTCTCGAGAGGCGCCTCGACGAACTTAGAGCGGTGGTCTCGCAGCTTGCCGATGAACCCCGAATGTTTGAGGAATTCATCAAGCATTATGGCGGAGTGGCCGCCTTTCACGCCAAGGCCAGCATAGGGGTCGGCAGCGGCTCTCTTGACCAGGCAGTGTCGAGGCTGAGATCGGAAGCTGATGACGTCATGCAGCACATGCTGTCCCATGCGATCGCCTGCAATGCGCTGCCAAGTGGCGTCACGACTGAAGATGTCCAGCTTGCGGCAAGAATGATTGCTGGTGTCGCCGCCTATCTCGATGGCGATCGGGACGAGATGTTGGATCGGGCCATGCGGATCATCGCCAGTGGACTTCGGAGCCTTGGTTGAATGGCCTTGGCAGTTTGCGCTCTTCTGCTTCTCTAACCAGGTTGCAACGATCAGAGCTAAATGCTGACGAAAATACATCATCCAGGGAAAATCGCCTGTTTGGCAGCGATAAACGGGCAAACTCGGGAGAGGACTCCATCGCGCCATCATCAACTCGTGGCGCTACGGGGGCTCATCGTAGGTCTGAAATGGAAAGGGACACAAACGGGGATTTGGTGGATTCCAAGAAGTCATCCGATGGCGCAGCGAGCGGCCGCACGCTCCGCGCGCCACCTTCGCAGCAGTTCGATCTGCTTTGAGTGTTCATCATCAACGCGCGACGGTTCGTACCGAGGGGACGAATCGACCGACAGGGTCCGTGATGCTGTCCCTGTGGCTGGTACGATGTTCGTTTGATCCAGGAGTGCGCGCAGCATCTGCCGCCCTCTCACCACGCGGCTCTTGATCGTACCGACAGGAACCTGTTCGATCGTTGCTGTCTCTTCGTAGCTCAATCCCTCGATCCCGACAAGTTGGATGCACCGCTGCTGCTCGGGTGTCAGGCGCGGCCACAGGCGGCGAACATCGCCCAATGTCACGATCGATTCTTGATTTGACGCCACCGGAACATCGATGAGTTCGGCGGTCTCGTGTCCCGCACCTTTACGACGAACCTGCGACAGAAAGGAGTTGCGAAGGATACGGAAGGTCCACGCTTTCAAATTCGTGCCCGCCTCGAATGAGGCACGGCTGCGCCAGGCTTTCAGCACGGTATCCTGAACGAGATCCTGTGCAGCATCGGGATTCCTTGTTAGGGATCGCGCATAGCTTGCCAGCCTGGGCATCAGGTCGCTCAGTGCAGCACCGAAGTCAGACCACTCCTCAGCCGCTACATGTGATTCGTGATCCGGTTGGTCCGACACGCAAAAGCCCTCGCTCGATCGAACCAGAGCGCCGTTTATACACCGACTGGTTTACTTGTTCGAAAACGCCCCCTCTCCTGGGTTGTTCCACTCCTCAGTGAGGAGCCGGATACGCGAACAAGCGCGCGAAAGGGCAAGGGTGGAGAGTCGGGTGTGCGGAAGGTCGGGCAGCAGGAAGTCAGCGCCTCTGCCTGCTCGAAACCCAAGCCCAGCCTGCAGGCAGCACCGCAGACGCCATTAACATCGCGCCGACAACATCATGGTCGCGCTGAAGGATCGCGCCCGCGACAAGCAGTCCGGCGGACAGAATGTTGGGATCGGCGCGCCAGGGCGATGCCGGAGTTGGGAAAACCGCGCCTCCCTGCAACTCGATCGGCAGCGCACCCGACCGCGCAACCCGCTCGGCGAAGGCCACCAGCTCGGGCGAGGCGGCGGCCAGACGGCCCAGGCTCGTCGCCAGCCGGCGTCCGCCACGCTTGAGGCCGGCCGGGCCGATCCGCTCCCGCAGCAGCTCGCGCGCGATCGGCGCGGCGCGCGCCGCGATGTCGAAGCCGGGATCGAGCCGGCGCACGAACCCTTCGGCAATCAACAGGGTGCGCACCAGAAGGGCCAGATCGGGTGGCAGCGCCAGGCGGTAGGTGCGCAGCAGCGCGAACACGCGGCCGAAGATGTCGGCGAGCTCGATCTGCTGGAGTACCGCCCCGCGGAACTGGCCGATCAGCGCGTCGAGGTCGCGGGTCAGTGCCTGGCGATCGACGTCGGTCTCGCCCGACCATTGCAACAGCACGTCCGTCACCGATCGTGTGTCCTCGCCGGCGATGGCAAGGACGAGCGTGACCACCTCGTTCCGCCGGGCGGGACTGAGCACGCCGACCGCCCCGAAGTCGATGAACGCCAGCGACCCGTCGGCCAGAACAAAGACGTTGCCGGGATGGGGGTCCGCGTGAAACCGGCCGTTGAAGATGATCATCCGCAGCACCGCATCGGCATATTTGCCGGCGACGTCCGCACCGCCCTCACGCTCCGCGTCGAGGATCGCGCGGACCGGCAAGCCGTCGAGCCGTTCCTGCACGTTGATCCGGCGACCGACCTGATCCCAGTGGAAGGCGGGCGTGCAAATGCCGAGCGGCCGCAGAAACGCGCCGATGTTCTCGCAGGCCGCCGCTTCGGCACTGAGGTCCATTTCCTGCGTTAGGCTCTCCGCGAAGAACCGGAGCAGTTCGTCAGGCTTGAGGCGACGGATCTCCGGTGAGTGCCTGGCGGCGAGCCGCGCGACACGGCGGAGCAATCGCAGGTCGGCATCGACGCGCTCCGCGATCCCCGGCCGGCGCACCTTGACCACGACCTCGGTTCCGTCGCGCAGGGTGGCGCCATGAACCTGCGCGATGGAGGCCGCGGCGATCGGCTCGCGGTCGAACCGCGCGAACACGTCGGCGATCGGGGAGCCAAGCGCTGTCAGGATCGTCGGCTCCAGCGCCTCGAACGGCAGCGGGGTCACCCGGTCCTGCAGCGTCGACAACGCGCGCACCCATTCCGGCCCGAGCAGGTCTTCACGGGTCGCGAGCACCTGCCCCAGCTTGACCGCGACGGGTCCAAGGTCTTGCAGCAGCGCGACGACCCGCTCGGGGGTACCGATGTCTACCGGCTGCTCCGAACGACCGGGCAGCAGGCCCAGGCGCGAGGCGAGGCCGTTCAGGCCATGGCGCCCCATGATCTGGAGCAGCTCGGCCAAACGCGCGTGCTCGCCGATCTGAGGCTCGTCGTCGGTGGTGGGCATCACGTGCGGCAACCATCCCCCTGTCGCGGGCGGCAGCCATCAAGGAACAGGTCGATCCCGCGCGCGATACGATCGCGCGCCGCCTCGTCATACGCTGGCGGAGACAAACCCAGCGCTGCCCGGCGCATGGGGGCGACCACGACGAGTGTGACGAACTGCTCGGCAGCGAACAAGGGGTCGGCCAGCGACAGCTCCCCCCTGGCATTGGCATGGGCGAGGATCGATGCCACCCACTGGACGGCCCGCTGGTAGCCGAAGTCGTGGATGTTCGCCGCAAGCGCGGGAAAGCGTACGGCTTGCGCGATGACGACACGTTCCATGGAGGCGATCCGGGGCGTCAGGAGCCACTCGAGCAGGCGATCGGCGATCACGCGAAGTCGCGATCCGATCTCGGGTTCGTCGCTGCCGGAGGGTTCGAGCGCGCGCAGCTGCGTATCGATCTCGTCGAGGATCACCGCCTCGAACACACGCGCCTTGCTGCCGAAGCGGGCGTAGAGGGTCCGCTTGGAGATGCGCGCCTGTTCGGCGATCATGTCGGCGCTGGCGCCGTCGAAGCCGTGCTCAAAAAACAGCTCGCGAGCGCTCTTGAGGATGTGCGAGGTCAGGCGGACCGCGTCCTCAGTGGTCGGTCTGCCCATCTTTCTTGGGCGCCGTCCCTTTTTCTCGTCGTCGCTCAATCTCGTTCTCCCCGATCGAGGGTAGCGCAATCCAGACCGGTTGACGAGAAATCACGCCGGGACGGTCGGTCGGTCGCCTGCCATCTCGAGCTCAGCCAAGAGCTGTCCTATCGCTTCGCGGCCGATCACTGCCGTGATTTCGGCTTGTAGGTCGGAAGGGACGGAGCACTTACCCCCAAGCCCTCCTGATCGATGCGAACAGCCGTATCCCTGACAGCGCCTACCTTGTTACTTGCTGAACGAATGGTCTCACGCAGCTGGGCCTGTTTGGCAGTCATGCCGCGGATCGTGGGTCGAACCGCCTCGACGCGCGCTGTCAATTGCTCGGCTTCGTCTCGAGCGTTCAGCAACGGGCGGTTCGCCCTGGCGAGAACGGTCGCGCGGCGGTCGTTCAGGGCAGCTCTCAACCGTTGAGCGCTGGCGCCGGATCGCTGCAGGGCGTCCCCCACGGCCACCACGCGACCGCGTGCGCCAGTAAGTCCGTCGGATGCTGATCCGACCCTGTCTGCCCAACCGGCGGAACTTTCCGCAAGCGCCGCCAGTCGATCGCTGGCCCGCTGCTGCTGAGCGGCGTCGAGGTCGCGAGAAACAGAATCTACGGTGCGGCTGATCTTCTCGACCAGTGCGACGGGGTCCCCTCCGCCGCCAAGGAGCCCGCCTTCCTTGGCGTGAATGACGGGAAGCTCCCCGTCGCTCGCCGCAACGATCGGGGGCGCACCAGATGTGGCGCCCTCGAGGCTGATGTTCGCGGTGCCGGCCAGTGCCGATCTTGCGATCGACGCTTTTACGCCTGCGACGATGGGGATCCGTGGGTCAAGGTTGACGGTGACGAGAACCGCTGACGGGTCCTCCTTGTCGAACCGTATCGACGTGACATGACCGGCCGGCACACCCGAGAAGGTCACCGACGATCCATTTTCGAGACCGGCAACGCTTCCGGTGAAGCGGATCATATAGGGGTTGCCGTCTCCATCGCGTGCATCAAACAGCCACAGCGTGAAGATCAGGAGCGTGCCCAGCAGAAAGCCGGTCACCACGAGAACCAGAAATTTGTTCGACCGCGTTTCCATACTCGAACACAGCCATTAAAAAGCTGGTCGGAGTATGTAAACCGTACCGTTTCCGGTGAAGCCTGAGCGATGGCTTTTTGGGTGAGCGGTGAGGTCAGGTCGGGACGAGGATGGAAGTGTGGCTGGAGACTGGAGCCTGCAACCGGGCAATGTACCATGGGGCAACAGGCTTGGCCTGGAGCTGGTCTCGGTCGGCGGTGGCCTCAGCTCGCTACGTCTTGGTTGGCGTCAGGAGCTGGCGGACGAGGAGGAGACGCTCGCAACCGGCGTGTTGACGAGCCTGATCGATCAGGCCTGCGGCGTCGCCGTGATGTCCCGGCTGGGCAGGCGGCTGGCGATCTCGACCCTGAACCTGAAGGTGGATCATCTGCGGTCTGCCGAGGCGAGATGCTCGGCGACGGCATGGGCCCACTGCTATGACGCGATTGAGCACCGAGCGTTCGTACGTACCGAAGTCTGGGACACGGATCCGTCTCGCCTGATCGCGACATCCCAGGGCGTCTTCTCGATCAATCGGGCTGTCGGCCGATGAGCGAAGGCGCAGTCACGGCTGGCGTTGGGCAGTACGGCTTCGCGCGGCTGCTCGGTACCATGATGACGCAAAGCGGTGAAACGTTCACGCTGATCCCGACAGAGGAGCTTGTCGGAAATCCCATCCTGCCCGCCCTGCATGGAGGAGCGATCGCTTCCTTTCTCGAGCTGGCCGCACAGCTTGCTCTCTCCCGCACACTCTCGCCAGGGCAATCCTCCCGGCTGATCAGTGTGAACCTGCAATTTCTCGCCCCGGTCAGACTGGGCGCAATCAGCACGACGCCGACGCTGATGCGTGTGGGACGTCGTGTCGCAGTGGTGCATGCCGAAGCCGTAGAGCGGGACGGAGCCGGAAAACTGTGCCTTGCGCAGCTGGAATTCGCCCTCGAAAATCCCCCAGCGAAGAGAAACTCGCTCGATACGCCTGATTGATTCAGCGCGCCGATCTCCAGAGCGCAAGGATGCTTCTGAGCGCCGTCGCGAAGGCGAGCGGCTCGTCCAGCATCAGGTGGTGGCGCGCGTTGGGCACCGCGACGATCGGAATCGTCCCAGGTCCGAGTTCGCGCAGATATGCCGCCGAATCCCTGCCGAAGAGCGCGCTGTGCTCGCCGTAGACGATTGCCAGCCGCCCAGGAGCCGCGGCAACGCGGCGGCCCATCGTCATCCACTCATCCGCCGAGTTGCCGCGCGCGAACACCGCGGGCGAGAACTTCCACGTCCACGTGTCGCCGTCCCGCCGGAGCGAATGATAGGCCATGTAGTCCATCAGGAACGGCTCGCCCGCAGGCTGGGGCGGCGCGAGCACGTAGCGCGCGCGTGCGGTCGGGTAGTCGGGATACCGGCTGGCGGGCTTGTTCGGGTCGCCCGAGCCGGGGCTGCCGCGTCCGCCGCGCGAGTAGGCGGCAAGCGCCTCGGGCCGCATGATCATCAGGTCGCAGATGATCGCGCCCGCGAACCGTTGGGCCGCGATCGTCATCGCGGTCACCGCGATCCCCGCGCCGAAGCTATGACCGATGATCACGGGCGGCGCAGCACCGTCGAACAGCCCGGTCGCCTCCGCCACCGCGATCATCTCGCGCCCACGGCCGTCGCCATCGATTCCCGCGCGCGCGTCGCTGTCGCCCATGCCCGCAAGATCATAGGCGACGACATGGTAGTCCGCGGCGAGGAACGGCGCGATAAACGCCCAGCAGCGCGCATGGGCAAGAAAACCGTGCGCCATGAGGACGCCCGGCTTGGCGCGGTCGCCCCAGCGCAGGTAGTGGACATGCGCACCCTCTACGAGGACGAAGCCCTCCTCCCTTGGCACGGCCAGCGCATCCATGAACCAGCTCGGCAGGCGGGCACCGTCACCTGCCCAAAGCGGGTCGATGTCGGTAAGGCCAGAACGCTTCTCCTCGCACATCAATCGCTCGACCTCGCCAAGAGCCAGTGTCGCGACCCGCGACCACCGCCTTTCACTCTTCAATATTGCTGCTCGGGGACATGCAGGATCAAACCGTTCAATCGGTCGGTCATTCTGATCTGGCACGCCAGCCGACTGTTTGCGGTCGCGCCTTCGGCGAACTGGAGCAGCTGGCCTTCCATGCTGTCTGGCGGCAATCTACCGACGCGATCGATCCAGGCCGGATCGACGTGGACATGGCACGTCGCGCAGGCACACGCACCCCCACAATCGCCGTCGATGCCCGGGACATCGTTGTAGAGCGCCGCCTCGCGGGCACTTTCGCCCTCGTCGATTTCCACCGGCAGGCGCGCCCCGCTCGCCAGAACGAATGTCACGTTGACCATCGCGTGCTGATTCCCCTCGTTGCCGTCCTCAGGCCGCTTTTGCATGAAGCCGTACCGGCAGACGCGTGATGCCACGCACCAGGTTCGACAGCAGGCGCTCCGGCTCGCCCACCACCTCGACGAACTCGAACCGCTTGGCGATTTCTTCCCAGATGATTTTCAGTTGCAGTTCCGCGAGCCGATTTCCCATGCAACGATGGATGCCGTAACCAAAGGAGAGATGGTGGCGCGGGTTCGCCCGGTCGATGACCAGGTCGTCGGGCCGATCGATGACGCTATCATCGCGGTTTCCGGACAGATACCACATCACGACCTTGTCACCCTTGCGGATATTCTTGCCGCCAAGCTCGATATCTTCCAGCGCGGTCCTGCGCATGTGGGTGAGCGGCGTCTGCCAGCGGATGATCTCCGGGACCATGCTCTGGATCAGCGCAGGATTTTTACGGAGCTTGTCATATTCATCGGGGTGCCGGTTGAGCGCCAGCACGCCTCCGCTGATCGAATTGCGCGTGGTGTCGTTCCCCCCGACGATCAGCAGAAGCAGGTTTCCCAGGAATTCCATGAACGGCATTTCCTGCGTCGCCGGCGAGCCCGCCATCATCGAGATGAGGTCGTTGCCGCCCGGCGTTGCAACCCGTTCGTCCCAGATGCGCTTGAAGTACATCGCGCACTCAATCAGTTCCTCTCGGCGCTGCTCAAAGGTATCGACGATGCCGGCGCCGGGGATCGCTGTCGTCACGTCAGACCAGCGCGTGAGCTTTGCGCGATCTTCCCATGGAAAATCGAACAGGGTGGCAAGCGTCATCGTGGTCAGCTCGACGGACACGTTCCGTACCCAGTCGATGTCCTCGCCGATCGGCAGGGCGTCGAGGATGGCACCCGCACGCTCGCGGATGATCGGCTCGAGGAGGGTGAGGTTCGAAGGTGCCACCGCCGGGGTCACCGCCTTGCGTTGAGCATCGTGTTTAGGCGGATCCATCGCGATGAACATCTCAAGTTCGAGCGCGCTCTCTCCAGCGTGCATGTCCGCGATCGAAATGCCGCCAAGCTTGGCTTCCGACGAGAACACACGATGGTTGGTGTCGACCTTCATGATGTCGTCGAACTTCGTCACCGACCAGTACGGGCCGTAGTTGCTTTCCGCACAATAGTGGATCGGGTCCTCGCGGCGCAGCCGCCGGAATATTTCTCCGACGCTGTCTTCCTGAAACAGATAGGGTTTCGAAACGTCGATCTCGTTTAGCGGAACATCGACATCCACCAGCCCACCTGAAAAATTGGTCTTCGCATAATCAAGAACAGCCATCATTCTACTCCTGATCGGTTATTTTAGAGAACGCAACAATTACAAGAAAACCAGCAAAAGAGAATTACCATGAAGTATATTACGACAGGCGAAATCCCGTATAACCACCCGCGGCAGCGGCTTCACACATTTCTGCGTAAATCACCAATGATGGGTAATTAAGAAGCTGCCGTGGCTTTCCTGGAATGTTTGCACCCATGTACCAAGAGTCGGCGCGCGGGAAAAGCGTCGGCGCGGCCAGTTCGTCCATGTGCCGCCCCCAGGCGTCATGGGTGTCCGGCTCGGCTTCGAAGCCATCAAGACCGGCATGGCGCAGGTGCATCAGGAACGAGGTTACCCAGTCGCCCTGAACTTCGGCTGCTGACGGACCGTTTGCAAAACCGGAGGGACTCTGCGGACCATAGAGAAACAGCATGTTGGGAAAGCCCGATACGGCGTAACCAAGATGCGTGCGTGCGCCTTCCTTCCACGCGATCGCCAGCGTCGTTCCGTGGCGGCCGCGAATATCCATCTGCATGAGACCGCCCGTCACCGCGTCGAACCCGGTCGCGAGCACCAGCACGTCATGCTGTCGCACACCCGCGCTTGTGGCGACTCCATGCGGAAGAATCTCGACGATCGGCTCATCGCGCAAATCGACGAGCTTGACGTTCGGCTGGTTGAAGATGTCGTAATAGGTCTGTTCGAGCGACGGCCGCTTGACCCCGAACGGATGCGGCGGCTCGCTGGGCGCAAGCTTCTCCTGCAACGCGGGATCTGCGATCCGTTCGCGCACCTTGTCGCGCCAGAAGTCGTAGGCCAGCCGGTTGGCGCGCTCGTCCACCAGGATGTCGGCGTAATTGCCGACCCAGTAGTGGAAGCCTCCAGCCGCCCACAGCCGCTCGAACGTCGCGGTGCGCTCGTCGCTCGAAACCTCGAGCGCGGACTGATCGAGCCGCGGGATCTCGAACCCGCCGCTGCTCAGCCGACGTTGACGGAAGATCTCGGGGTAGCCGGGCTTGGCCTGCGCCTGCTCAACCTCCGTCAATGAGCGCTGGCGCATCGGCAGCGCCAGGATGGGGGTGCGCTGATAGATCGTCAGCTGCGCCGCCTCGCGCGCCGCCTCTTGGGCGACCTGCACACCGCTCGCGCCGGTCCCGATGATCGCGACGCGCTTGCCGGTGAAGTCGATGCCCTCCTGCGGCCAGTGCGCGGTATGGTGCGCAGGGCCGGCAAAGCGGTCGAGTCCCGGAAGTGACGGGATGTACGCCTTCGCCGCGAAGCCGGTACACGGCAGCAGATGGCGGGTGGTCAGCCGATCTCCATCGGCGAGTTCCACCCGCCAGAAGCCGGCATCTTCGTCGAATACGGCGGAGCGCATCGCGACACCGAGCTTCATTGCAGGCCAGAGGTCGAGAACGTGGCAGGCATGCCGGAAATAGCGACGCAACTCGCGCCAGCCTGGGAAGCGTTCCGACCAGGTCCAGTCGCGCCACACCCGCTCGTCCGAAAATTCGTAGATCGGTACGTGCGAATCGACCCGTGCGCCGGGGTAGCAGTTCCAGTACCAGATGCCGCCCGGCTCCGCCGCCGCATCCACCAGTCGAACGTTGAAGCCGTTCTCGCGCAACTTCCCGAGCAGGTAGAGCCCGCTGAAGCCCGCGCCGATCACCAGCGCGTCGATATCAGACGCGCCGCTCATCGCGCAGCGACCGCAGCCACAGCGATGTCGCTCGCCGCCTTGTAATCCGCCTTGCCGTTCGGCGCACGCAGCGGTCGGTCGGTGACGACGATCGCCTTGGGCGTCTTGTAGCCGGCCAGCGCGTCCCGCACGTGGGCGCGCACCGCCGCCTCGTCCATTCTCGCCCCCGGCACGGCATGGACGACCGCCGTCACCGCCTGACCCCATTTCTCGTCGGGCACGCCGACGACAAGCGCGTCCACGACCGCGGGATGGGTCTTCAGCACCTCCTCCACCTCTTCTGGATAGACCTTCTCACCCGCGGTGTTGATGCACACGCTGCCGCGCCCGAGCAGCGTCAGCGTTCCGTCCGCGGCGACGGTGCACCAGTCGCCAGGCATCGAGTAACGGACGCCGTTGATGGTGCGGAACGTCTTCGCGCTTTTCTCCGGATCCTTGTAGTAGCCGATCGGGATCGCGCCCTTGCGCGCGATGAAGCCGGGCGTGCCGCTGCCCGGCACGACCGGCCGGTCATGCTCGTCGAACACGTCGCACAGCCCGCCGATGGTGAAGCGCGCGGTCGCCGTCTCGCCCGCTGCGCTGGTAACCGACAGGCCGAACCCCAGCCCCTCCGACGCGCCGAAGCTGTCCATCAGCACGACCTGCGGGATGTGCCGGATCAGCCCCGCCTTCACCTCGCGGCTCCACATCACGCCGGACGAAACGATCGTGACGAGGTTAGACGTGTCGTAGCGCTCGGGCGCGGCATCCAGCGCGGCCAGCATCGGCTTGGCGAAGGCGTCGCCGACGATCGCGATCGATTCGACGCGATCGCGATCGACCGACCGCCACAGCTCGTCGGCATCGAACGATTCACCCCCAAGCGTCACGATGCAGCCGCCGCTCACCAGCGTGCCGATCGACGTGATGAAGCCGGTGCCGTGCATCATCGGGCAGGCGGGCATCGTACGCCGGCCGGGTCCGTCGCGCGCGATCAGCGCCGCGGTTTCGGCGAGGTCGGCGGGCGTCGGCCCCATCAGCCGCTGCGCATCGAGCTGCGCCTCGCGCATGTCGGTGTGCCGCCACATCACGCCCTTCGGCATCCCGGTCGTGCCGCCGGTGTAGATGAACAGTTCGTCGTCGGGCGAGCGCGCGATGCCGAGCGGCGCGCCGTCGCCCTCCGCTGCAAGCGCCTCGTAGGGCAGCGCGAACAAAGCGCGCTCCGTGTCCGGGCCGATCTCCACGAAAGTGTGCACCTTGCCAAGCCGGCCGTGCAACTCCTCGATGCAGGCGCGGAACTCGGCGCTGTAGACTACGATCTCGCTGTCGCTGTCGTCGAAGATGTAGAACACCTCATCGGGCCGATAGCGGTAGTTGATGTTGACGTGGGTCAGTCGTCCCTTGAAGCACGCCGCCATCAGCTCGCCGTACTCGGGTCGATTGCGCATATAGAAGGCGACCTTGGCGCCCGGTCCTGCCCCCCGCGCGCGCAACGCCCGCGCGACGTTGTTAGACCGGCGCGCCATCTCGGGCCAGGTGATCACCCGGTCGCCGTGGATCAGCGCGGGGGCGTCGAGGGGAATTACGGGCTCGATCGCGTCGAGGATGTCGCCGAGGTTCCACTGCGTCATGCCTGCTGCTCCTCGTTTCACGCGGCGCGTTTGCCCCAGCCCTGCAGCGCAGCCGCCTCCGCGCGCACGATCTCCGGCCCGCCGAGTACCTGCCGGTCGAAGCCGATGCGCTTGAACCAATAGTGGAGGCCGAGCAGGTCGGTGAACCCCATCCCGCCGTGGACCTCCGTGGCGGTACGCGCGACGAAGCGGCCCACCTCCCCGGTGTGCGACTTGGCATGGCAGGCCATCAGCAAAGCCTCATCCGGGACCGCGTCGAACGCATGCGCCGCGTACCAGACGAGCGATCGGCACGGCTCCAGCCGCGCCGCCATCTCGGCGCACATGTGCTTGACCGCCTGGAAGCTGCCGATGACGCGCCCGAACTGCTCACGCTCCCCGGCATAGGCGACCGCCCGCGCGATCATCGCGTCGCCCGCGCCCACGCTGTCCGCCGCGAGCAGCACGCGACCCGCCGCGACGAGCCGGCGGGCCGCCCCGCCATCGTCATCGCCGAGCGGCTCGGCCGCGACGCCGTCCAGCCGCAGCTCGCCCACCGATCGGGTGAGGTCGATCGTGGACAGCGGAAGGCGTTCGAGCCCCTCCGCCTCGCCGGCGACCAGATGCAATTGGCCGCGCTGGTCGGCGATGACAAAGGCATCGGCGTCGGCGCTGTCGAGCACGAACAGCGCGGAGCCGCTGAGCGTGCCGTCCGCGGCCGTGACGCCGCCGCCGTCGCGACAGTTGACGACCTCGGTCAGCCCGACGCCGAAGCGCGCGCTGCCGTCGGCAATGCGCGGCAGCCAGCGCGCCTGCTGCGCCGGCGTGCCGGCAAGCCGCAGCGCAAGCGGGGCGAGGACGCAGCGCGCCACGAACGGCACCGGCGCCACCGCTGCGCCGAGCGCCTCCGCCACTACTGAGGCATCGAGCAGGCCCAGGCCGAGGCCGCCGTGCTCCTCGGGCACCATGATGCCGGAAAGGCCAAGCTCGGCCAGCGCCGCTACCACCGCCGCACTGACGGCATCGCCGCCCTCCGCGACCTCGCGGACGTGATCGAGCGGGCAATGTTCGCGCAGCAGCCGATCGACCGCGTCGCGCAGCATCCGCTGCTCGGGGGAAAGACCGAAATCCATCTATGCCGCCTCCGCCTTGGGTGCGCGCGCGTGCTCCAGCTTCGGCTCGCGCGGCATGCCGAGCCCGCGCTCGGCGATGATGTTCTTCTGGATCTGCGCGGTGCCGCCGCCGATGATGAGGCCGAGCTGGAACATGTAGTTCCACTGCCAGCTTCCGCCCGCCCGCTCGCGCCGGCTGCCGCCGTACAGCAGGCCGAGCTCCCCCATGGCGTCGATCGCCAACGCCGAGATCTGGTGCGCCAGTTCGCACGACTGGAGCTTGACGATTAGCTTGGCGAGGCCGCCGGGTTCGCCCTTCAGCGAATTGGACAGCAGCCGCAATCCGTTGAACTTCATCGCCGCGACTTCGGCCTGCAGCGCCACCAGCCGGCCGCACAATGCCGCGTTGTCGATCGCGCGCACGCCGTCGATCCGTTCATCGTGCATCAGCTGCACCAGCGCGGCGAGGCGATTCTCCAGCGCCGCCGGGTCGCCCAGCATGCCACGCTCGTAACCGAGCGTGGCGTTGGCCACCATCCAGCCCTGCCCGCGCTGGCCGACGATCTGGTCGACGGGCACGCGCACGTCGGTGAAGAAGGTTTCGTTGAACTCGGCGTGGCCGGTCATCGTGCGCAGCGGGCGCACCTCGATCCCGGGCGTTTTCATGGAGAATATGAGGTAGCTGATCCCCGCATGCTTGAGCGCTTCCGCTTCCGTCCGCACGAGGCAGAAGATCATGTCCGCCTGATGCGCGGTGCTGGTCCAGATCTTCTGCCCGTTGATGACGAACTCGCCGTTCTCCTCGCGCGCGCTGGTGCGCAGCGCCGCCAGATCAGAGCCCGCGCCCGGTTCCGAATACCCCTGGCACCAGACGATCTCGCCGCGCAGCGTCGGTGCGATCCAGCGGCGCTTCTGCTCCTCCGTGCCGAGCTCGAGCAGCGTCGGGACGAGCATCGAGATGCCCTGGTTCGACAGCCCGCCGGGTACGCCCGCCGCAGCGAACTCCTCGGCGATGATGCGCGACGTCAGGATGTCGGGCTCGGCACCGAAGCCGCCATAGTCGCGCGGAATGGTGCGTGCGGTGTAGCCGTGCTCGAGCAGCAGCTGCTGCCACGCGACCGCGTCCGCCCCGGCGCGCTGCGCCGCGCCGGGCGCGGCCGGCGCACGGTGGCGGTTCGCGGCGATGAACGCGCGCAGCTCGTCGCGGAACGCCTCGTATTCCGGGCCGTAACTCAGGTCCATCGATTCACGCTCCTGCAGCCGGTGTGAAGACGGGCAGCCGGAACCCGTCGCCGATCGTTTCGAAGGCCAGCGCCACCGGCATGTCGAGCGCGAGCGTGGCGGGATCGGCGCCGGTCAGCCGGGTCGCCATGCGGACGCCCTCGTCCAGCTCGACCACCGCCGCGACATACGGCACGTCGGCCGCGAAGGCGGGGTGCAGCGCCTGATGCGTCACCGTCCAGGAAAACAGCCGTCCACGCCCGCTGCTCGGCTCCCAGGCGAACGAGGGCGAGCCGCAGCGCGCGCACATGTAGCGGGGCAGGTGGCGCCACGTCCGGCACTCGCCGCACCGCTGGAAATGGAGCGTGCCGCCCTGGCAACGCTGCCAGAACTCCTGCTCCACCGGATCCTGCGGGTGCGGCAACGGCTTGGGGGGCGAGACGGCGGGCGTCCGCAGCTTGGGCGCAATGTCGTCGTCGTTCATGCGAACCTCCGCAGGATGGCGATGCTGCCGTCGCCCAGGTCGCCCCAGCCGGTGACGAGCCCGGTCCGTGCGCCCGGCACCTGGCGCTCCCCGCAATCGTGCCGCAGCTGCCGCACGGCCTCGACGACGTGGTTGAGCCCCCACACGTGCGCCTCGCTCAGCAGCCCGCCGTGGGTGTTGAGCGGATAGCGCCCGCCGAGCTCGATCTGCCCGTCGCGCACGAAGTCGAGCGCGCCGCCCGGCTCGCAATATCCCATCGCCTCCAGCTGGAGCAGCACGACGTAGGTGAAGCAGTCGTAGACCTGGAGGAAATCCATCTCCTCGCGGCCCATGCCGGCCATCTCGAACGCCTTTGGCGCGGCATAGCTCAGCCCGATCTTGAACGGATCCGGGCGCGAGGGGATGTCGTCGGCGGGATAGGGATGTCCCTCGGCGGCGCCCGCGATGGTAACGGGGACATGCGGCATATCGCGCGCGCGGTCGATGCGCGAGACGACGACCGCGCACGCGCCGTCGGTCTCGAGGCAGCAGTCGTAGAGTCGGAACGGCTCCGACACCATCCGGGCGTCGTGGTAGGTTTCCCAATCGAGCGGCCGACCGTAGGTGAACGCCTTCGGATTGAGTTGCGCATGGCGGCGGCACGCCATCGCCACCGCGCCCATGGCTTCGGGACCGACGCCGTGGAGCTGCGAATGCCGGGTCGCCAGCCAGGCGTACATCTGCACCGGCAGGAACACGCCGTAGGGCATGTAATAGCCGCGGATGGTATTGGTCAGCGTGTTCATGTTCATCGGTCGCGTGGGCGGAGCACCCGGCTTGGGCCGCAGCGCTGAGAAGCCGTTCCACCCGAGCGTGACGAGCACGTGGTCGCACAGACCGGCCGCGATCGCGATCGCCGCATGCTGAAGCGCAGTCGTCGGGCTCGCGCCGCCCATGTGGACGGTCGCGGCATAGCGCAGCACGTCGATGCCGAGGTTTGCCGCCAATTCCTCCGACGTGGTGTAGATGGGCGGCGGCACCATGCCGTCGATGTCGGACGGGCGGAGGCCCGCGTCCGCGATCGCGCGCCGCGACGCCTCCAGCATCATGTCCACCGCGGTGCGCTCGGTGCCTTTGACGTAATCGGTTTCCCCGACGCCGGTGATCGCTGCCTTGTCCGAGAAGGTCATATCTGTCCCTCCTGTAACCAGCCGCGACCCTCAGCGCAGGCCCGCCGCGCGGCCGAGCGCGCGCTCGGCATCGGCGACAAGGTCACGCATCACCTCAGCGGCGGGGCGGACGGCATGGATCAGACCCATGCCCTGTCCCGCGAAGCCCGGGATGATGTCCTTGCGCTTCGCACGGATGCCCGACGCCATAACCGGACCGGCGATCATCGACTGGTATGGCATCGGCAGCGGCTCCTTCCCCGCCGCCACCCACGCGTCGGCCCACTTGCTGCGGATCATGCGGGCGGGCTTGCCGGTGATCGAGCGGCTCACCACGGTGTCGGCATCGCCGCTGTCGACGATCGCCTCCTTCTGGAAATCCTCGATCCCCGCCTCCTCGGTCGCGAGGAAGGCGGTGCCGACCCAGGCGCCTTCGGCGCCCAGCATGAAGGCCGCCGCCACCCCGCGCCCGTCGGAGATGCCGCCCGCGCCGAGCACCGGCACCCGGTCCCCAACGGCATCGACCACCTGCGGAATGAGCGAGATGGTGCCGATGGGCGAATTGTGTCCGCCGCCGTCGTGCCCCTGGGCCACGATCACGTCGATGCCCGACTCCACCACCTGCAGCGCGTGCTTCACCTTGCCGACCACCGCCATGACGACCGTGCCGTTGGCGTGGAGCCGATCCATCCACGGTCCCGGATTGCCGAGCCCCGCGGCGTAGACGGGTACCTTCTCCTCGACGACGACCTCCATCTGCGCCTCGAAGAACTCCTTGGAGAACAGCGCCGCGCCGCCGTTGGCCGCGCCCTCCGTCGCATCGCGGCCGGCATCACGCGCGACGATCTCCAGCCCCTCACGCTCCATAAAGTCGCGCGTGAACGCCTGATAGTCGGCAAGCACCGCGCGCGGGTCCGCTGGCGCCGCCCCAGTCTGCGGCGCTGAGCCGCGTCGCACCGAGGCGGGCAGGAGCGTGTCGACGCCGAAGGGCCTGTCGGTCAGCGCGCGCGTCTCGCGGATCCACGCGCGGAGCTGCTCGGGCGGGCACGCTGCGGCGCCGAGCACGCCCAGCCCGCCCGCGTTGGACACCGCCGCCGCCAGCCGCGGGACGCTGGCCCCACCCATGCCGGCCAGGACGATCGGATAGTCGATGCCAAGCATCCCGCAGATCCGGCTGTTTAGGGCCATTGTCCGTCTCTCCCACATCGTTTTCGTTGCTGATCTATCTCGGCGGCTACGCCTCGAACGCCTGAGTCCAGCGCACCTTCTGATCCATCAGGTCGGGGCTGCGCTGCCCGAGATATACCGCCGATCCCTCGACGAGCCGTTCCATCTCGCGCCGCGCCGTGACCGCGTCGCGCAGCCGCACCGCATGGACGACGCGCGCGAGGCGACGAACCTGGTTCTCGCGTTCGTGCTCGGAATAGCCGAGCTGGCGCGAAAGGTCGCGGGTCAGCAGGTGCAGCGCGGACGTGAGCAGCCCGAACAGCGGATTGCCGCTCGCCCATGCCAGAAGGTCGTGGAAGCGCCGGTTGGTTTCCTCGAACAGCGTCGATCCCACCTGCTGCTCGAGCTCGGCGAAGCAGCTTGCCAGCGCCATCAGATCCGCCGCCGTGGCGCGCCGGGCGGCGTGGGAGGCCGCCTGCGGGGCGAGCGCCTCGCGCAGCTCGATCAGCGCGCGCAGGTCGGTGCCGACGAAGTGCAGCACGAGCGCAAGCGAACTCGTGAAATCGCCGATCTGCGGCCGCGCGACCACCGGCCCGCCGCCGCGACCGGGCTGCAGGTGGAGCACGCCCTGCAGTTCCAGAAAACGCAGCGCCTCGCGCAATGTGGCGCGGGCGACTTCGTACCGCGCGAGCATGTCGTGCTCCGGAGGCAGTCGGTCGCCGATCTGGCGCGCGTCCGCCTCGATGTCGTGCACGATCGCCTGCGCAACGCGAAGCGCGCGCTTGCCCCGTACGAACGAGGGCACCTCACCCCGCTCAGCCACGTCCAGCATGAAAAACCCTTATCATGGTTTGATGCTGAACCACTGTTTTGTCCCTGTCCAGTGCTGAATTCTGTTCGTCCCCGACTTGCACGGCTACTCAAAGAGTATAATGTTAAAGAGCAGAAGGGGATTGGATGACCGACAGCGTAGCCTGGATGGAGACCGCTGGACATGTCGCCATCGTCCATCTGAACCGCCCCGCGGCGCGTAACGCGCTTGATCCGCAGATGCTGGTGGAGCTGGCCGACTGCTGGACGAGGGTGCGCGACGACGCCGAGATCCGCGTCGCGGTGGTGACCGGAACCGGCAGCGCCTTCTGCTCGGGTGCCGACCTCGGCCGTCTCATTCCGCTCGTCAGCGGCGGGCGACCGCCGGAGGACGAGTGGGATCGCCGCGTGCTTGCCGACCGCGACATTCTCGGCACCGCGCTGCTGCGCACGTTCGACGTCGTCAAGCCGGTGATCGCCGCGATCAACGGGCACGCGATCGCGGGCGGCATGGAACTGGTCCAGGGCACCGATCTCAGGATCGCATCAAGCGCGGCGCGCTTCGGCGTGCAGGAGGTCAAATGGGCGATCTTCCCGGGCGGGGGATCGACGGTGCGACTGCCGCGCCAGCTTCCCTATGCGCGCGCGATGGAACTGCTGCTGACCGGCGATCTGATCGATGCCGACACCGCGCTCGACGACGGCTTCGTCAACCGCGTCGTGGCGCCGGAGGAGGTGCTGCCTGCGGCGCTCGACCTGGCGCAACGGATCGCCGCCAACGGCCCGATCGCAGTACAGGCGATCCGCGCGTCGGCGCGCGCTTGCCTCGGGCGGTCGGAAAGCGAAGGCATGGAATTGGAGTCGCGCTTCGCCGCGCCGGTGTTTCGCACCGAGGATGCACGTGAGGGTCCGCGCGCCTTCATGGAAAAGCGCGCACCCGTTTTCAGGGGGCGGTAAGATGGTCGGCGAAAATCCCTCGGCAAGCCCAGACGGCCTGGCGGGAGCCGCATTGCAAAGCGCGCTTTCGATTGCGCCGTTCCACGCCTGGCTCGGGCTTCGCGTCGAGGACGTCAATGACGGCGTCCTTCACCTCAGCATGCCGTGGCGCGACGAGATCGTATCGAACCCGCGGATCCCGTCCGTGCATGGCGGCGTGCTCGCCAGCCTGATCGATCTTGCCGGCATGTATGTCCTGCTGACGAGGACGCGCGCGGTCAGCGCCACCGCGTCGCTCCACGTCGATTATCATCGCCCGGCGAGCGGCGGCCCGCTTCACGTCCACGCGCGTGTCGTCAAGATCGGACGGACGCTGTCGGTCGCGGACAGCGAGGTGCGCTCACCCGACGGCGTGCTGCTCGCCAGCGGTCGCGGTTCGTACCTCATGCGGGACGGCGGCATCGCGGCGTAACCGTGCAGAGACAGGAGAGATCATGAGCAGCGAGACTTCGGCGGCGGACGCCAGGCGCACTCCGGCCGAGCCGCGACCGGCCGGCACGATCCTGCTGCTGCGGGATGTGCCCGAATATCAGGTGCTCATGGTGCGACGGCACCACCAGATCGATTTCGCGTCGGGGGCGCTGGTGTTCCCGGGCGGCAAGATGCACCCTGGTGACGACGATCCGCGCTGGCGCGATCACGTGATCGGCTGGGACGAGGTCGACGCGACCCAGCGCGCGCTGCGTATCGGCGCTATCCGAGAGGCGTTCGAGGAGGCGGGGATCCTGCTGGCCACCGATCCCGACGGTCGCGCCTTCTCCAGCGTGTGCGACGCCGAGGCCCGGCGGCAGGTCGATGCCGGCGAACTCGCCTTCCTCGATGTCGTCGCAGGATTAGGGGTGAAGCTCTCCCTGACCGCCCTGACCGTCTTCGCCCGCTGGATCACTCCGGAGATGATGCCGAAGCGGTTCGACACTTGGTTCTACGCCGCCCACGCTCCTGCCGACCAAGTCGCAATCTGCGACGGACATGAAACGGTCGACGCCGAGTGGATCGCGCCAGAGTCGGTCCTGGACCTCGCCGGAAGCGGCACCCGAACGGTGATCTTTCCGACCTTGATGAATGTGAAGCTGCTCGCCGAAGCCGACAACGCGGCGGATTGCCTCGCCAGAGCGGATGCACGTCCGCTGGTCACCGTGCTCCCGCAGATCGAGATACGGGACGGAGAGCGCGTACTTACCATACCCGCCCATGCCGGTTATGGCGACGTCACACAGAGTTTGGCGAGTTTAAAGGGCTGATTGACAATCAGCCTATTCACGAGCCTCTCCTAGCCGCCCTCGACTGTTCGAGGGCGGCCTTTTTTCACGTTGCGGAGTGTTTCGGGCGACGGGATTAACCGGCGTGATTCGCGGCAAGCCGGTCCGCGCCACTTTCATCGACAGCGGCAGGGCGGCATGATTCCCGGTCGAATGGGGAGACCGACAGTTCTGGACGCCGGCCCGTATCATGCAGCGAGTGTCCGACTTTACCTACGTTGAAACCTTGCCGGGTTCGACAACGTGGCCTTCGTCATCGACATTTCTGCCCGGCGGATCGCCGACGGGCGCGCCAGCAGAACGGCGCATGCGTGCATCCGAATCTGACCGCCCCGGATCGCGTTGCGCTCTGCTACATCACCAAACCTTTCCGGTCTCACAGGAGTTCACAGCCGCACATTTTTCAGAACTTGAATCCGGCTGCTACGCCATAACGACGCGGCTCGACAGTGAAGATGTTGGTGAATAGTCCGGATGACTGGTCGGTAACGTACATGCCCGTGACGC
The DNA here is from genome assembly GCF_002355855.1 of Sphingobium cloacae. Classification (NCBI taxonomy): domain Bacteria; kingdom Pseudomonadati; phylum Pseudomonadota; class Alphaproteobacteria; order Sphingomonadales; family Sphingobiaceae; genus Sphingobium; species Sphingobium cloacae. The sequence goes on along the minus strand of NZ_AP017656.1, from coordinate 271,547 downwards.
CGTTGTTGTTGGTTAGGTTCTGCACGAATCCGCGCACGTAGAAACGGTCGTCGGGCGCGTTGAGCTGGACCTGCGCGTTCACAACCTCGTAGCCGCGGATGCGATCGATCGGGCTCTTGTTGAAGATTGTGCCCCACTGATCACCCGTGTAGTTGATGTCGGCGCGAGGCACGACCGTGAAGCCGCTGCCGCCGATCGCAATCGTGTACTGGATACCCGCGGACGCCTTGTAGGTCGGAGCGTTGGGCAGTGCATTGCCCCTGACGTTGACCTCGACGCCCGAGCCGAGCACCTGGATGCCGCCAAACGCCGCGCCGATGGCGGAGGCTTGAGCGGTCAGCGCCGAGCAGATGCTGAACGCCCCCGTGGTGGTGGTGCCCGGGATCGGCGTCGGCGCCTGCAGCCCGACCGCGCCGTTGACGGCGCCGACGAATTGGTTGACGCCGACGACGTTACCAGAAGTGGATGCCACCGCGCAGTTTGAGGCGTTGGTGATGTCCTTGATGATCACCGCGTCCGAGCGCCCGCCCGATGGATCCCGAGGATTCGCGATGAACCTGTCCTTTGCGACTTCGGTGTTCAGGTAACTGAAGTTCATGTTGACGACGAGGTCCGGGATCGGCCTGGCGATGGCCTCCGCCTCAACACCATAGATATTTACATCCACATTGTCGTTCACGGATGTCCGCGCGACGATGCGGCTGAGCTGAAGCCCCTTGTACTTATAATAGAAGCCGGTGAGATTCAGGCGAAAGGCGCCATTGCCGAAGGTGTTCTTCGATCCGATCTCGAACGCGTCAACCTGCTCCGGGGCGAAGGATATCGGAACAGTGAAGATCGGGGAGAGAGGCGGATTGATGCCGCCCGATTTATAGCCCCGGGAATATGACGCATACAGAAGATTGTCCGGTGTGATCCGGTAATCGAGTACCGCCCGGCCGGTTAAGCGCGAGAAGGATACTTCGTTCTCTGCAAACGGCTGCGAACCCGCTCGGGTCGAGTCGAAATCGTAGTTCGTCAGATATGGATCGGCATTGTCGACGCCGATCGGCGCGATCGTGAAGTCGCCGGCCGCATCCGTGAAGATCGTCGTCCGCTGCCGAACAAACTTGTCGTCGTGGTTGTATCGCAGGCCCACGGTCAGCTTTAGCCGGTCATTGAACTCAAAATAGCTCTCTCCGAAAATACCCCAGGACTTGAGGCGGAAGAGCGGAGCCGCATTACGGTAGTTCGGCGACGCAGTGAAGGCATTGCCGCCGCCGAGGGTGCTACCCACCAGGCCGGATGCGTAGTCCAAACCAAAACTGTTCACGTAATAATCGACGTCCGTGGCTTTGGAGTCAAAGTAGATACCGCCCAGCAGAAAATTGAACGGCCCATCGAACTTACTGTCCACATGGGCTTCGATGCTGAACTGTCGCACCTTGCCCGCCGAACGATCGAAGTCGAGACTCTGAGGATAGCATCCGGCCGACGCCCCGCCGTAAACGCCAACATTGGCCTCGGTTGCGGCAGACTGACAGACGCCGCCGTTGGCGCCATTCGGTATCACTGCTTGTGCGAATTTCCCGAACAGCGCGGCCAGCGTGGGATTGTAGGCCATCGAACCTAGCGTGGTCACACCCTGGAGCGCTAGAAGCCCCGGATTGTTGACGTATGGAGCCTCCACCGCCAGGTTGTAATCCGAGACCGAGCTCACGGTGTTGCGCATGTAGCCGCCCGTCACGTTCAGCGAAATCTCGCCGAAATCGTGGAAGATCTTCGCAGTATACTGCTCTTCCTCGGCGAAGTACGTCGGGACCGTGTCGACGTTGACGGTTCGGACGTCAGCCGGGTTGATCACCGCGCCGAAAGGGTCGGCCCCGTAGACGCTGCCGAGGGCAAAGGGTGCAATTCGCAGTGGCGTCCCGGCAGCGGCGAGTTCGGGGTCGATCGCGATGCCCAGGAACTCCCGCGAAGATAGGACGGTTGCCAGCGTCGAATTGCCGTTCAGTGTCTCGTAACGCAGGTTGTCGGGCAGGCAACCCAGGACGCCGGTGGGATCGCGGTGGCAAAGCTGCTTCTGGATACGGCTGCGGTTGTCCTTTTCGCGAAAATAGTAGCCGATCAGGTCGACGCGCGTATCGCTGGTCGGCTCCCACGAGAGCGTGCCGCGCACCGCGTATAGATCGCGATCATCGATGCGCGAATTGTCGTAAAGGTTCTTGGTATATCCGTCGCGGTTCAGGTACGTGCCGGCAACCCGGACGCCCAGCGTGTCGGTGATCGGCAGATTGAACATCCCGCGCGCGCGGATCGAATTGTAGTTGCCGTACTCGAACTCGCCCGCTGCGCGAACCTTAGACAAGTCCGGCTTGGCGCTGATGAAGTTGACCACGCCGGAGGTGGCGTTGCGGCCGAACAGCGTACCCTGAGGGCCGCGCAGCACCTCTACGCGTTCCAGATCGAAGAACTCCGCCTCAAACAGGCGGGTGCCGAGCAGCGGCATATCGTTGACGTGGATCGCAGTCGCCGAGTCGCAGGTAGTGCCAACGCACAGGTCGCCGACACCGCGGATCGTGAAGGAGGACGAGGTGAAGTTGGTCTTCGTGAAGGTGACGTTGGGCAGCGTCTGCTGAAGAGCAACCGGGTTGACGATCTGCTGCCGCTCGAGGTTTTCCGCGGTGAAGGCGCTGACCGCAATCGGCACATCCTGCAGCCGCTGCGACTGGCGCTGGGCGGTAACAACGATGTCGCCGGCATATTCCGAGGCTCCGCTGCCTGCAGAGGACGGCGCTTCCTGGCCAGGGCCGTTTGCGGGCGTGACGGCCTCGGACGAGGTCGTCGCTGTGCCTTGAGGAGAAGGATTTGTGGCTGCCGCAGAGCCGGCTTGTGCTGCCGCAGGCAGACAGACGAGAGACATCACCGCGGCGCTCGTCAGAAGCTCAAACCTGTTCATCGTCATTCTCCTCCCCGTCGACGCCCCTTTGGGCTGCCGCGCGCCATCTCGCTCGAACGTGCGATCAATCGAGCCCGCCGAACGGCGTGGGGACGAGAGCTTTTTGCGAGCAATCCGTGCGGTTCGTGCATCCGCCGCGGACGTCCTCTCCTTCCCGCTGATCCCTACGATGCCCGCGCTTTGAGCCTGGACGTCACCTTATTGCGACGTGAGACGCTCGAAAATAATGATCTGGGACGGTTTCATTATCTTTTGGGCCGACTAAGCTCTTTACGCGTCAGGCGTCTTCCTCCCGGAGGGATGCGCAGGAGGACCAACGATGACGTTCTGGAACTTCGCTCGAAGCACTGCCAGTGTAAGGCTGCTAATGACCTTCGGGGAGGAGCAGGGCGTGCCAGCAGCGACCCTGCTGAGGGGAACGGGGCTGAGCGCGCCTGATCTGGTTGACCCGGCTCTCGAGATCACTGCCAAGCAGGAGTTGCGGGTGGTGAGCAACCTCGTACTCGAACGCGGCGATCCGGTCAGACTGGGGATTGAAGTCGGGCGACGCTACCGCTTTTCCACCTTCAGCCTGTGGGGATACGGACTGATCAGCAGCGCCACCGGGCTCGAGGCCATTGCATTGGCGCTACGTTTTCTACCTCTCACCTACGCTTATTGTCCCATCACCTTTCATCAGGAAAACCAACTTGGCGTGCTGCGTTTCGATGATCCGGGGCCGTCCATCGGTGAGCCCGAACGGTCGTTCCTGACTTTGCGGGACATGGCCGCTGCTGCCACGCTCGGATCAGCATTGGTCGGCGGCGACTTCGCGCTCCGGAGCTTCACTCTTCGCGCACCGGAACGAGTACCTGACACGATGCTGTTCGGGATGGATGCGGAGGTCAACAGCGCCGTCAACAGCCTCGTGTTCGATCTTGTTCCGTTCGAACGCTCACTTCCAAATGCCGATCCCGTGACCTCTGCCTTGTGCGAGCAGATGTGCTCGAGCCTTCTGCAGCGTCGCTGCAATGAATTCAGGACATCGGCATGTGCGCACGACTTTTTGAGCGCTCTGCCGCCCAAAGCCATAGCAAGCCTGTCTGATTTTGCATTGTTCGCAGGGACCAGTGAGCGCACGATAAAACGACGCCTCCATGATGAAGGCACGAGCTTCAGCCAAATCTCAGCCGACTTTCGTTACCGTCTTGCTAAGGAGTTGCTGAATGACACTGTGCTTAACATCGCCGATATCGCGGAGCGCGTAGGCTTCAGTGATGCGTCGAGTTTCTCGCAGGCGTACAAGAAGTGGTCGGGCGTGGCCCCGAGCCATTATCGTCGTCGATATCCCCGATGACCGTCCCCCGGTTTTTCACTCGGGCACGATGCGAGCTTCCGGCGTGCATCCGTCGGGTTAAGCCGTTGCCAAGGTGCTCGTAGTTGAGCTGCTTTCGCGCATCGCTGTCGTCTTCGAGGTTGAGACGGATCCAGCCTCAGCATTGGCGCCGGATCGCCGACCTCTCGATGCGACTTCCGTGTTTCAGTCGGTCACGAAGTGGGTCACGAGGCGGTCGTGGCTGCACGCTGAGAGAGCGGTATTTCGAGAAGCGGGTAATAGGTCGTGGCAGTTCCCCTCGGGTCGCTGGCTCACCCTTCAAGCCACATCCGACTCAGGGTCACCCCCAACTGTCGGGCCAGCGCAACGCGCGCCTTTCAGAAACCCGATCTCCCGCCGGCGGCGGCAGCCCAGTCCTTCAGCGCCGACGGGCGAGAGGTCCGCGATAGCATGACATGGGCCGCTTCGAACAGCAGCTTGCGGGCGAGACCATCTCCACACTTGGAAATGCGGGCGTTGATGTCGACCCCCCCCCAACTGGTAGCAGCGAGGGATAAGCCGAGACGGGCCCAGATATCCTGCGAGCGTCGGAAGCGGCGAGGATCGTCGATGGCGCTCATCAAGCTGACGGCCGTCAGCGCTCCGCCGCGGGGCATCATCATCAAGCGGCAGGCGCCGCTTTGCCGCGCAACCCGGGCGAGTTGCTTGGCAAACCGACACGCACCTCGGATGGAAAAGACGGGAGCATGTCAAACGGCTCGTCAATGCAGAGGGACGATGACAGGGGCAAGAGCCAGCCGCCTCAGCAATTGCGAGAGGTCATCCAGAACCTTTGAAGGCCCCGATCTCCCAGGCTCTCTGTCAAGGTGCCAGACGATCACTTCCATGCCAGCGGCCACCAGATGACGGATCGCTAACTCCGGCGGCAGGGTCGGGTCGATCTGAAACGGCAGAACGCCTGCCTGGGCAGTCGCCCGGACGACAATCTCACGCCGGATGCGATCGCCCCCGCCGACCAGCAGCGCTCGGATGGCTCTCCGATTCTGCTCTACGTAGAGTACGAACTCCGCGAGAGCACCCTCCTGATTTCCTTTTACCAAATCTGGGAAGATGCGCGCCGCAACGTCGCCGATCATTGCGTCGGCGACCGCGAGCAGGAGGCTTTCAAGCGAGGGGTGATGACGAAAGAAGGTGGCATACCCGATGCCAGCCTCCTTGACGATCATCTGGACGGTGACGTGCGCCAGTTCTGCCCGATCGAGGACACGCAGCAGCGCCTCGCGAAGAGCGCTGCTGGAGCGCTGGAAGCGCGCGTCTAGGGAACGGTTTGCATCTCTCGGCATTTATGATACACACTGTCTCATAGATTGTACCTGGATCGTATGACTTTCGTTCATCGGCGTTGGCGAGCGATCGGTCATATCATGGTAGGAGTGCATCCTCATGGCCACCATCACGCGAGACGATCGCAAGAGTGATCCTGTCATCAACGGCGTCTTCGACCGACCTGTGAACCAGTTCGCAGACGCGAGAGCCGTGCTTCGCAACGACAGCCTTCGCCAGGCCGGTTTTCGGGCTGATCTCATCGAGCGGTTCGGCAATCCTCGCTTCGCTCCCATCCTTTTCCAACACGGAAACCGTCATCGCGCGCAGCGCGCAGCGACCGCACGGTTCTTCGCTCCCCGAACAGTCGACACGAAATATCGGGCCCTTATCCTGAAGGAGAGCGGGCGCCTCCTCACCGACCTCCAGGCTACCGGCGAGGGACGTCTTGATCAACTTACCCTACGATTGGCTGTATTCGTGGCAGCGGAAATTGTTGGCCTGACGGAAAGCGATCCGGCTGCGATGGCATGGCGTCTCGAACACCTTTTTTCGCAGGATGCGGCGACGTCGGGAGGTACGGTCATCGACCTTGCTCGGTTCGTGCGCGCTCAAGGCCGCATGTGGCACTTCTTTGTCCGCGATGTGCTTCCTGCGCAGCGGGCGCGTCGCGCGGCACCGCGGGACGATGTGATTTCCCATCTCATGAAGGAAGGGTACGGTCCCCGCGCCTTGCTGACCGAGTGTGTGACCTACGCGGCGGCAGGGATGGTCACCACACGCGAATTCATCTCCATGGCGGCATGGCATATTCTGCGCGATGAAGACCTGCGCTGCCGTTTCGTGGAGGCCGATGAGAGCGTACGGATCGAGATCCTGGAAGAAATCCTGCGCCTTGAGCCGGTGGTCGGGACCCTGCGACGCAAGACGCCCGATGGTGATCAGGTATACGCGATCGATGTCCGCGCTGCGAACACTGACGCGCAAGCCATGGGGGCGTGCCCGTTCCGGATAGACCCCGCACGGGAGCGAGCCGAGCGCGTGCCCGGACCCGGCCTGGCCTTTGGCGATGGTTCGCATCGCTGCCCGGGGGCGAGTGTCGCTTTGCTGGAGGCTGCGATCTTCCTGGGAGAACTCGTCCGACTTCCAGGTCTGGCTCTCGCGGCTGATCCGACGCTTCTATGGAACCCGCTTATTCACAGCTACGAGGTTCGTGACTTTACCGTCATGTGTCGCCGTGAAGGCTCGTAAAATGCCACGGGCTTAAAATCGTCCCGCCTGTCCTCGCCGAGGCCACCCGTTCGTGAAAACGTGGTGGAAACGCTCCTGTCCCGCCGCTAGGACACGATACGGTTTACATATTACAAGGTTGCAGAGTGGCTGACACGCAGGCCGAATCCGGCGAGCAAAGGTCCGACAAGCAGGGATCCGACAAGCAGGATCGAGATGAACGGGGGTCCGACCAGCCTCGATCCGAGGCAGGGAACGACGACCAGAAGGACAACAACGCAGACGAGGACGACAAGCTCAGCCCTCTCGAGCGCTATCCTATCGTCCGCTACGTCTTTGTCGCCGCGCTTGTCGCCGGCATCATAGCTGCAATCGCCTGGTACATGAACTACCGCGCGAGCGGCCAGTACCTGCAGTCGACCAACAACGCCTATGTGCGCGCGGACTTCGTGACCGTCTCGCCAAAAGTCGGCGGCTATGTCGAGCGCGTCCTAGTCGCCGACAACCAGCCCGTCCGGCGCGGCCAACTGCTGGCCGTGCTTGATCCCCGCGACTACCGCGCCAATGTCGAACAGGCACAGGCCCAGATCGCGGCGGCCGCAGCCAACATCCGCGCCGCGCAGCGGACGTTCGACGAGCAGCAGGCCGGAGTCGGACAGGCCGCAGCCCAGGTCGCGAGCGCCGAGGCGGCAGCGGTCGCTGCCGAGCGGGAGGTCCAGCGCTACGAGCCGCTCGCCCGCTCCGGCGCCGAATCGCGCGAGCGCCTCGCCAACCTCGTCCTGCAGCGCGATCGAGCCGCCGCGGAGCTGCGCGCACAGCGAGCCGCCTACCTTGCCGCCCGTCGCAGTGTTGCGACCCAAGCGGCTCGCATCGTTCAGGCGGAAGCACAACGCGGCACCGCTCAGGCGCAGCTTGCGCGCGCCTCGACGGACCTCGGTGCGGTCGAGATCCGCAGCAGCATCGACGGCGTTGTCGCCGACAAGGCGGTCCGGGCCGGGCAATATGTCCAGCCGGCGACCCGGCTGATGTCGGTGGTGCCAGTCGATCAACTCTACATCGAGGCCAATTTCAAGTAAACCCAGGTCGCGCTGATGCGCGTCGGGCAACCCGTGACCATCAACGTGGATGCACTGGACAGCGCCGAACTGCGCGGCCGGGTTGCGAGCTTCTCGCCAGGCACAGGCGCGCAGTTCTCGCTCATCCCGCCCGAGAACGCGACCGGGAACTTCACCAAGATCGTTCAGCGAGTGCCCGTGCGGATCAGCATTGAAGCGGGGCCGGAGTCGCGCTGGGTGCTGCGTCCCGGTTTGTCGGTCGAGGTCACGGTCGACACGATCAGCGCAAAGGGAAGTCGTGACCGGATCAAGCAGGAAACCGAGCGGCTGAAGCGCGGCGAGACGCAGGGCACGCGCTGATGGCGGCCGAACGCGCCGGCCTGCGCGACTGGCTCGCCGTCGCGGCGGGCACGATTGGGTCCTTCATGGCGCTGCTCGACATCTCGATCGTCAATGCGGCCTTGCCCACCATTCAGGGCGAGATCGGCGCGAGCGGCACCGAGGGCACCTGGGTCGCGACCTCCTATCTCGTGGCAGAGATCGTCATGATACCGCTCAGCCCCTTTCTCGTGCGCCTGTTCGGCCTGCGCAACTTCCTTCTGGGGGCAGCGGTCAGCTTCACTGGCTTTTCCATCGTGTGCGGGATCTCGACGACGCTGCCGATGATGATCGCTGGCCGCGTGGGCCAAGGCTTCACCGGCGGTGCACTGATCCCGACCGCCATGACCATCATCGCGACACGGCTGCCGCCGTCGCAGCAGCCGATCGGCACCGCCGCGTTCGGCGGCACCGCAATCCTTGGTCCGGTGCTCGGGCCGATCATCGGCGGTTGGCTCACCGACAATTACAGCTGGCATTACGCCTTCTTTCTAAATGTGCCGGTCTGTGCAGGGCTTGTCCTCCTCCTGCTGTTCGGGCTCAAGCACGAGCATCTGCGGCTCGACCAGCTACGCCATGCCGACTGGTTCGGGATCGCGGGACTCGCGATCGGCCTGGGTGCGCTCACCGTCATGCTCGAGGAGGGGCAGCGCGAGATGTGGTTCGAGTCCGCCATGATCGTGAAACTCGCGATCGCCACGGTCTTCGGCTTCGCGCTCATCACGATCGGACAGGTCCGCTCCGCGCATCCCGTGCTCAAGTTGTCGCTGATCTTCAGCCGCTCCTTCGGTAGCGTATTCGTCCTCAGCCTCATCATCGGCGTCGTGCTCTACGGCGTGACCTTTCTCATCCCCCAGTTCCTCTCGTCGATGGCGGATTATAGCGCGCTGCAATCGGGCAAGGTGGTCTTCGTCTCCGGTATCCCCGCCCTGATGCTGATGCCGTTCCTGCCGCTAGCGTTCAAATATCTTGACGTTCGCCTGGCGGTTTTCGTCGGCATGACGCTGATCGGCGTCAGCTGCGCCATGGACTGGCACCTCACCGCGCAGTCGGCTGGGGGCGACCTGACGGGTTCACAGCTCGTCCGGGGCTTCGGGCAGATCTTCGCCATGATGTTCCTCAACCAGGCAGCGATCAGCGCTGTAGCACCCGAGGATGCTGGTGATGCGTCCGCGCTGTTCAATGCGGGGCGCAATCTCGGCGGATCGATCGGCCTTGCCATGATGGCGACCCTCCAGGACCGGCAGACCTTTCTCCACTTCAATCGGCTGGGCGAAACGGTGTCGGCCAATGCAGCGACCACGCAGGAATGGTTCGCGAAGGCTATGGCCATGCCGTCCGGCGAAGCCGGCGCCTATCGGCAGCTTGCGGGTCAACTCCTGGAGCAGTCCACCGTTATGGCCTATAATGACCTGTTCTTCGCGCTCGGCGTTGCGATCGCGGTCACGACGCCGCTGGCACTGTTCCTCCGCCCGATCTCCTCCGACACGCAGATGGCGATGCACTGATGAAGCGACTCAGCTGGGCCATTCTGCCCGCCCTCCTGACCGGATGCGTCGTCGGGCCCAACTATGGAGGGCCGCCGGGCGTCGCGAGTGGGGAGCGCTCCGGATCGACATTTCGCCGCGCAGATCAGGCAGTCACGTCACCGCAGCTCCCTATCGCACGCTGGTGGGAAGGCATGGGCGACCCGCAGCTCACGACCCTGGTCAACCGCGCGCTTGCCTCCAATCCGGACGTGGCGATCGCCGAGGCGCGCATCCGCAAGGCGCGCGCCAGCTTGCGCGAACAGCGCGCGAACCAGCTTCCCACCGTGTCGGCGTCAGGCACTGCGATCGTCGCCGATCTTCCCGCAGGCTCGCTCGCGCTGCCGACGCAAGGCGAGCAATCCGATCGTATCAGGGCCGAGTTCTATAATGCCGGCCTGGACGCATCGTGGGAGATCGATCTGTTCGGCGCGCGACGCCGCGCTGCCGAAGGTGCCGAGGCCCAGGCTCAGGCGGCCGAAGCCAATAAAGCTGATGCGCAGGTTCGTCTGTCGGCGGAGGTTGCCCAGAATTATGTGACTCTGCGCGAACTTCAGCAGCGCCTGATCCTGGCTCGCCGCTCCGCGCAGCTTCAACAGCGATCACTCGCCCTGCTTCAACAGCGCGAACAACGCGGTGCATCGTCGCGCGACGAGGTGGTTCGGCTGAAGACCGAGCTGACCCGCACGGAGGCCGGGCTGTTGCCGCTCGAGGGACAGATCGCGACCACGCTCGACCAGCTTGCCCTGCTCACCGGCGACGAGCCCGGAACACACGATGCCTTGCTGTCCACTCCTGCCCCGATCCCGATGATCCCAGGAACTGTCGCGATCGGCGACCCGGCCGCGATGCTGCGACGCCGGCCTGACATTCGCGCAGCCGAGCGGCAGCTGGCGGCATCGAACGCGCAGATCGGGGTCAACGTCGCCCGGCAGTTCCCATCGGTCAGCATTATGGGGATCATCGGGCTCGGTGGTCCCAATATCGCCGATGTGGTTGATCCTGACAGCGTCGCGGGCCTGCTCCTGCCGCGGATCAGCTGGAGCTTTCTCGACTTCGGCCGTAATCGTGCCCGGGTCGAGCAGGCGCGGGCTGACCGAGACGAGGCGGAAGCACAATACCGCAAGGCGGTTCTCGGCGCGCTGTCTGATGCTGAAACCAGCCTGACCCGCTTCGGCAATCAGCGCCGTAACCTGTTTTCGTCTGTCGCGAGCCGTAACGGTGCCAGACAGTCAGCGACCTATGCCGGGCAGCGATATGCACAGGGAGCGATACCGCTGACCACGTCCATCGATGCCGAACGCGCGGCGCTGGCTGCCGACCAGTCAGTGCTGGAAGCGACCGGCGAACTTGATCGTGCCTTTATCGCCCTCCAAAAGGCGATGGGACTTGGATGGAGCCAGCAGTGACAGTCTTGCAGCGATGCGAGGGGAGGGCACCGACCGCGTGACGGCTCCGCTTCTGCCGCCTCCTGCCCAGTATCTGCGTGATGACGCGATCAGGGGAGGAATGGATCTGATGTTCTTTGCCCACAGATCCCATCTGGCGCATGCCGACGCCGAGCTGGCAACGCGTACCCTCGGACGGGCGCATCACCGCGCCCTGTACTTCCTCGGCAGGTACCCGGAAATCTCAGTCAGCGAACTACTGGACGTTCTCTGCGTCACAAAGCAATCGCTCGGCAGGGTAATGCGGGATTTGATAGACCGCGGGCTAGTCTGCGGACGTGTCGGGGAGCGCGATCGACGGCAGAAGCTGCTGTCGCTCACCGACGAGGGACGTGCGCTCGAGCACGCGCTGTTCGAGGAGCTCAGGCGTAACATGGCGAACGCGTATCAGGCGGCAGGAGAGACAGCCGTCACGGGCTACTGGATCGTAATGCAGCATCTCATGCGCGGTGAAGCACGGGACCAGTTCCGCAGGCTGCACTCCCGTCAATAATCGCCATAAACAGGTACCGGACCAGGTCTAAAGGGGGCTTCATCGACCTGGCCCGGTGGGTATCACCTATCCTGCAAGCCCGGAGGGAGTAAGCGACTTGCCGGTGGTGAGCTCGTTTTCCAGCACCGGGACCGCGGTGCCGGCGACCTGCTGCAGCGCCGGGTCGGTCCCGTCCTGCGCGTAACCCTTGTGCACGGCCCAGGCGGCCTGCTGAACCTGCGCGGACTGCGTCAGATACAGATTGTCAAAGGCGCTCTTGGGCGCCTTCTGGAGCAGCTTGAGGAGGGCAGCGCGGTCGGCGGACAGGCTCGAGGACGGCGCCTTGATCGTGCGCTGATCATTCTTCAGCGCCGCCAGCAGCGCCTTGTGGCTGCTCTGCGTTTCCGCCAGCACGCGCTTTGCATAGGCCTTGACGTCGTCTCTCTGCGCGCGCGTCGCGGCAAGCTGCGCGGCCTTGATCTGGTAAAGGTTCGCATCGGCCGCAGCGAGCACGTAATTGGGTCCGCTCTGGCTCGCGATCGGCGAGACGCCGACGTCAGCGCTGGTCATTGTTCCCGAAGTGGCGGGCGAAACGGCCTGCGCCAGCACTGGTACCGGCGCCAGGGTGAGCAGCGCAGCGACAATCGCAATCTTCATCGAGGTTCTCCGTTGGTGTTGTCAGGCATTGACCGAAATCAACGGGTCGAACGATAAGGAAACGGAACGGTTCCCTTTCTTGCGACGCACCTCGGCGCTCTGCTGGAGAGGTGGCCGCTCGGACGTCTGGAGGTACGCGGCGATGATGAACATGGCGGCTCTTGAAGCCGTTCCAATGCCGGTTAAGTCGAAATCTGAAGCGGCAGACCGAATTGCGAGGTTTTCCTTGCGCAAAAGCGACGTCTCCCGCGCCTCGATCGTGTTCGCTCTGCTCTGCGTTGCCATCCTCACTGGCTGCGACCGAACTCCTCGCGAGGCGCCTCCGCGAGCGAAGGACACGATCAGCGTACCGCCGCAGACCTCCACCATCGACGTGCCGATCGTCGCGGACCTGGGCAAGCTGGCGGCAACTCTCGAAAAGGCGGTTCCGCGTCGCCTTTGGTCAATCGACAAGCCGGAGCAGACCTGCGTCCCGCCGAAGAAGGTCAAGATCCTCTTTGCGAGAATTAAGACGCCCGCGATCCGGTGCCGCATCACGGGCACCGTAGTCCGAGGGCCGTTGGTGCTGGAGGGCTCGGGCAAAACGATCACCGTCACCATGCCGCTTCACGCCGCGATCAGCGCCCGGGACGTGGGAGGCGTGCTCAGCCGGGAAACAGCCGAGGCGGACGCCCGCGTTCGGGCAGTAGCCAGGCTCGACATCGCCGGCGACTGGTCGCCGCGCGCAACGGTATCGATCGCCTACGACTGGACCGACGAGCCGCACGTCGACTTCCTGGGCCAGCGTATCGAGTTCACCAGCAAGGCCGACGCCAAGCTCGCCGGCGTCGTCGCGCGCCTGGAGCACACTCTGCCGCAGGAGCTCGGCAGATTGCAGCTGCGCGAGCAGATCGCGCAGGTGTGGGGCGCGGCGTTCACCTCCGTCCAGCTGAACCGGGCGAACCCGCCGGTGTGGATGCGGATCACTCCCCGACAGTTGAGCTACGGAGGCTACACTATTTCGCGCAATCGGGTGAACCTGGCGCTGGGGCTGACGGCGGGGACGGAGACCTTTGTCGGCGATCGGCCGCCTGATCCGCAGCGCCAGCCGCTCCCCGCCATGACGCGCATGCAGCCTGGACCCGGCCGCATCCTGTTCGCCATACCCGTCATCGCCGACTATCGTCAGCTGGAGCCGGTGCTCGCAAAGGCATTGGTGAAGCGTTCCCGCCGCCCCTTCGAGGTGCCCGGTGTCGGTGCGGTGCGCGCGCAGTTTTACCAGGTGACCATCTACGGCACGACGGGCGGCAAGATCGCGGTCGGGCTCCGCTTCAGTGCGGCAGCCGAAGGCGGGGAGCCTTCGCGGGGCACGATCTGGCTTACCGCCACGCCGCGCAACGCCGTCAATGATCGCCGTGTCGCGTTTGACGATCTCACCGTCGCAGGTGTGACCGACTCGGTCCGAACAAGCCTGCTTCTGAAGCTCGTCAACGCCCCCGGCATCTCCAGCACCGTGTCCGCCGCGCTGACGCAGAACTTCGAAAAGGATTTCGACGAGCTGCTCGCCAAGATCACCCGTGCGATCGACGAGAAGCGGATCGGCGACCTGATCGTGCGCGCCCACATCACGGACGTGCGCACGGGCCAGCTGAAGGCGGCGGGGCAAGGCGTGTACCTTCCCGTATGGGGGCGCGGCACGGCCACGATCCGCCTTGCTCCACGATAGAGGACGCCCGACCTCACGACGGCAACCGGCACGGACCGGCGCATTGCCCTTGCATCGGCCTGGCGGCATGTCTCCATCCCATGAGAACTCGTATAAAGATTTGCTGCATCGCCTCGCCGGATGAAGCGCGGATCGCGATCGCCGCGGGGGCGGATGCGCTGGGGCTGGTAGCACGCATGCCCTCTGGTCCCGGTCCGATCTCCGACAGGGCGATCGCAGAGGTGACGGCGCTCGTGCCACCGCCGGTGGCCACCTTCCTGCTGACATCCGAGACGACCGCCGACGCCATCTCCGCCCATGTCCGCGCGACCGCTCCGTCGGCGGTCCAGATCGTGTCGCACATCGATCCCGCGGAGTCGGGCAAGCTGGCAGCGCTGGAGCCGCACGTCCGCCGGATACAGGTCATCCACGTCGAAGGGCCGGAAGCGCTACAGCTGATCCCGGCCTATGAGCCTTGCGTTCATGCCTTCCTGCTCGACTCCGGCAGGCCCAACGCCCCGGTCGCTGAGCTGGGCGGAACCGGCCGCGCGCATGACTGGGCGGTCAGCGCCGCTTTCGTCCGTGCGACCGAGAAGCCGGTGTTTCTTGCCGGGGGCCTGACCGCCGCTAACGTGGCGGAAGCGATCGGGCAGGTTCGCCCCTATGGTGTCGACCTGTGCTCCGGCGTCCGGACGGGTGGTCAGCTCGACCCGCAGAAGCTGTTCGCCTTCGTCACCGCGGTCCAGCAGATCGACCGGGAAATGGCGCGGGCGATGTGACGGCACTGGCACCGGCGTGAACGCCTTCCTCCGCCGGAGTCCTGTGCAGTTAAGGTTAGCCCCCCGTCACAGACTTGCCGCCTCCAGTTCGCGAAGCAGGCGATGCGGATCGAACGGCTTGGGCATGAACGCGGTTCGGACCGGCAGATCCTCGCTGTCCAGGGGCACGTTGCCCGACACCACGAACAGGACGGTTGGCGGATAGCGCCCGCGCACGTGATGAGCGAGTGCAAGGCCGTCCATCGACCCAGGCATGTTGACGTCCGTCAGAACAGCGCCGATCTCCCTGTGACGATCGAGCAATTCGATGGCGCTCTCGGCATTCGTGGCCTCGAACACTTTCCAACCTGCATGTTCGAAGAAGTCGACCAGATCGAACCTGAGGATGGCTTCGTCTTCCACGATCAGGATCGTCTTGTTCGCAATCGGCTTACGCTGGCCCACTAATTGTTTCCATCATTGATCGAGACGTCTTCAAGGCGTGCATGGAGGGTGAACGTGAACCCTTCCGCATCGAATGCAGCTTCCGTCTTGCCGCTGGTGTACGCGCTCAACGATCGCTCGATGAGAACTGAGCATCGCCATCGCGCGCCGTGTAGGTCGCGCACGCATCAGAGGAAGCGCGAGCGCGGCCAGCGCCATCCAGCCTGCCAGCACGCCCAATCCGCCCGGCGACGCGCCCCACCGCTCGATAAGGCCCGCCAATGACGCCGCGCCGTAACCCAGCAGCAGGATTAGCACGGCCGCGACAGAGAGCGAGGCCATGCGGCTCGGAGGGTAAGGTGCGGCAATCGCCATCGAAATACGATAGCGTGAACCGGTTGCCTTGAAATTAAAGTTCGGCAGTAATTTCCGCAGGCTCGGGTGTCACAACCGGACGGTTGTGACGCCGTCCCGCTGCCCCAGCCTTTCCAAGGTTTGCAGGTGTCAGAACCCCGTGTCAGATCACCGATCAGGATTATGGCGGCAGTTGGCTACCTACTGTTGTCGGCTGACGCACTTGAAGGCGGTGCTGATCTAGCGCGATGGATCGCCGTCACCCGCTTGACGTGAGCGATGCTGCACCCAGCGAGCTCAGCCGTCTTCGCAATGCTCATACCAGCCTCGCGCAAGCCTACGATGCGGCGGTGATGGGCTAGGTCAGGTTTGCGACCGGTGTACCGCCCTGCCTTCTTCGCGATCTCAATGCCCTCGCGCTGCCGCTCGCGCCGGGTTTCGTAGTCGTCGCGCGCTGTTTGGAGTGCCACGCGCAGCAGCATGTCCTGCACCGCCTCCAGCACGATGCGCGCCACGCCCGCGCTGTCCGCCACCAGATCGGACAGATCGACGATCCCGGGCACTGACAGCCGCGCCCCCCTGCCCCTTATCGCCTCCACGAGCAGTTCGGCTTCCGGCAGCGGCAGGCGGCTGATTCGGTCGATTTTCTCAGCGACCACCACTTCGCCCGGCTGCAGGTCCGCCACCATGCGCAACAGCTCCGGCCGGTCAGGTCGCGCGCCAGACGCCTTCTCCCGGTAGACCGCCGCGACGTAGAAGCCGGCAGCCCGCGCGCCAGCAACGATGCTCTCCTGCCGCGTCAGATCCTGCTCGTCCGTGCTCACCCGCAGGTACACCCGCGCCGCCCGTACCTCGCTGCCTTTCACGTGGTCGTTACTCCTGCCCGGCTTAGTTAGGTACACCCTTGTGAGCCAATCATGCAGCAGGCGGCTCAGAACGGCAAGTGCCGGTCCTACGGAGCCTAGCTAAGCAGACCGGGTCTAAGTAGCTGCTCCATTATTGATGAACGATATTTCGGTGACCAGCCGTGCATCGATCCCTCCCTGCACGCTGGCGTCCGACGTTGCCCTCCGGTATAAAGCCGTTGGACAGGTCAGAGCAGCGGGATTGGTGCAGATGGAAGCACAGAGGGTCAAAATCGTGGACGGTGGTAAGCTCGTGATCCCGGCGGCAATGCGCCGTGAGCTCGGGATCACCACGGGTGACACCGTTCTCGTCGATGTGGACGATGGCGAATTGCGGGTACGTTCCGTACCTAAGGCACTTGAGCGTGCTCGCGCCATCCTGCGCAAGTATGTGCCCGAAGGCGTCGGCTTGGCTGACGAGCTGATCGCGGAGCGTCGGCGTGAGGCGGAGCGTGAGTAGCAAAGTCGTACTCGACGCCTCCGCCCTGCTCTGTCTTCTGAACGATGAACCCGGGGCGGATAGGGTAGTCGACGTCCTGACCCGCAGCATCATCGGAACAGCCAACCTCGCAGAGGTCGTCTCCAAGCTACGGGACCGGGGATTGCCGCTCGACGAGGTGCGTGAGGCGCTTGGCGGGCTGCATCTTGATGTCCGGCCGCTCACTCCTGCCCAGGCACTCATAGTAGGCGACCTCCGGCCAGCCACGAAGGCGCTCGGTCTTTCTCTCGGCGATCGGACGTGCCTTGCTTTGGCGATCGACCTGCAAGCCGAGATGCTCACAACGGACGGGCCACTTGCGAGTGCCGATGTAGGCATCACCATCACCAACGTGCGCCCTCTGGCAGAGTAGTCGCACGTTCGTGCTTTTAGGTACGGCACTCTGCTGGCGGGGACTCCCATGACTACCGCTCCGACACCGGTGCGCGACACAATTCTGATCACGCACGCCAATCCTGAGGACAATTGCTTCGCCCGGTGGCTTGCCGGGCGCCTAACCACGGCCGGATACAAGGTCTGGGTCGACGTTCGCGCGCTTCGGGGTGGCGACGATTTCTGGGACAAGATCGAGCACGTGCTGCGGCACGAGGCCATCAAGCAGATCGTCGTGGTGTCCGAGCATATCGGCAAGCAAGGCGTAAAGAAGGAGCTCGCTCTCGGCGACGTCATGCGTCGCAAGCTCGGCGACGCGGAGTTCATGATTCCGATCCGGATTGCCGACGTGGATTTCGGCGATTTCCCAACAGAGATCCTCCGCCAGAACGCACACAATGCGTTCCCTAATTGGGCGGCCTGTCTTCAGCCCCTGCTCGAAACGCTCGACACCTCACGTGTGCTGAAGGTCGAGCATCCGGACGCCGAGCAGCTTGCGATGATCGTTGCTGCCCAAGAGGACGGTCGAAAGCTGGTCACTCCAAATCCCGAGACGCTTTACAGCAACTGGTTCGAACTCCGGGCGAGGCCCGACGTCTGGATCCTGGAGGCGAAGGGAACGACTGCGCAGCTGGAAGCCTGGAGCCAGTTTACGCGTGTTCCCCATGTGCTTCACGAGGGAGGCGCCATCGCCTTCTGCGGACCCGATGCTATCGAGCGTCTCGACAACGGCGCTCCGCCTTTGAAGGCGCGCGCCAGCTTGCCATTCAACGGCGTGATCGACGGTACCTATAGCCGCCACTTCGGTGAGCGTTCCAATGCACGGCGGATCGCCGTCAATTTGATGCGTCAGCACTGGGACCTGGCCATGCATCGTCTCGGGCTACTTCCTGTCGATTTCGCCTCGGGCGCCCGAGGCCGCTTCTTCCCCGACGGACTCATCGACGGAAGAGTGAAGCTGACGCTGAGCGATGGACATCGGGTCGACCGTGTCCTGAGCGGCAAGTTCAAGGATCGGCGCTGGCACCTGTGCCTTGTCGCTCAACCCAAGCTCTGGCCGGATGCTCTCTTCCGGGTCCATGCCAATGTTGCGGTGACGACCGACGGCCGAACCCCGCTCCCGGGTGAACAGCTGCAGCGCATCCGATTGCGCCTCACGCGGTCCTGGTTCAATGACAAATGGCGCGACATGCTGCTCGCCGCGATGGGCTGGCTTGCCGAAGGTGAAGCGGCACTAGACATTGCCGCGTCCGGTGAGCGCCTCACCGTCGCTAGCTTACCGATGAGCTTCGACTTTCCAGTCAGCTTCGCCGCGGAAGAAGACCGCCGAGCCGAGGAAGACGACGGAGGCCAGATAACTCTGTCAGAGGACTTCGAAACGGCCTTTGACCGGGATGAGATACCGGAGGAGGCCGACGCATGAGCATCCTCACGCACCGCATCGCCGAGCCTTTGCTCGAGTTCGGTCACGGGCAGCAGATGGAAGCGCCAAAAGATGGGCTCTTCCTCTTCGGGCCGCTCGAAGGTCCAGATGGCCGCTCCCAGGTACGCTTGGGCGTCATCGGGACGGAGAGCGGCGTCGGCCTATCCCGCCGCTGGTTAGAGCGGATCAGCCTGCATATACCCGGCAAAGTCGATGCGAAGGGCAAGCCCGTCTTATGGGCACCCGCATGGCCGGGCTTCGAGGCCTGCTTCGGCATCCCGCTGCCGACCCGCGGCATGGTCGAGCTAGCGGTCAAGAGCGGCGACATCGATCATTGCATCAAGAAGAACAATCGCGCCGACGCGGTTCGTTCCACGGTGCTGCTGTTCGCCGACGCGATCCGCGCGCACATCCGCGCCGAGGAGCGCCGTCCCGACGTCTGGCTCGTTGTCGTTCCGGACGTCGTCTATCGCTATGGACGCCCCCAGGTCGCACCACCGCCCAAGGACGAGCGCACCCCCTCCGACATCACGAGCTTCAAGGACGCCAAACGCTTCTTCCAGATGGGCGGCGACCTGTTCCCCGACACGGTGCGGGATGCCGAAACTTACCTGTTCTCGAACAATTTCCACCACCAGCTGAAAGCCGAGTTGCTGCAGGACGGCGTCGTCCTCCAGCTGATCCTCGAAAGCACGCTGGTCGACCGCAACCTCAACATAGCCAACGACCGCCGACGCGGCCTTCAGGACGAGGCCACGGTTGCCTGGAACTTCTGCACCACGCTCTACTTCAAGATGGACGCGAAGCCTTGGGCCTTAGCCCATGTCCGGCCTGGCGTGTGCTACGTCGGACTGGTGTTCAAGAACGACGACACGCCTGCGGCAACGGGCGAGGCCTGTTGCGCCGCGCAGATGTTCCTCAACTCAGGCGACGGCCTCGTCTTTCGCGGCGCCCTTGGCCCCTGGTACTCCGACGAGCGCAAGGAATATCACCTGTCGAGGAGCGCGGCGGCGAATTTGATGACCTCGGTGGTCGAGGGCTATAAGCTCAAGCACGGCAAGCCACCGAACCAGCTGTTCATCCATGGGCGTCACCGCTTTTCCGACGATGAGTGGGACGGCTTTTGCAGCGCAGTACCCACTGAAACACAGCTGGTAGGAGTCAGGATCAAGCAGCTCGATGACGTTCGGCTGTTCCGCCCCTCCGCGTCGACACCGGTCCTGCGCGGCACGGCCCTTACCGTGGGTGACTGGTCAGGTTACCTTTGGGCGCGGGGGTTCGTACCCCGGCTGGCAGGTTATCAAGGGTTCGAGACACCCAAGCCGCTCACCGTCGACGTGACGCATGGCGAAGGGGACATCGTAGAGGTGCTCGGCGACATCCTTGCGCTCACCAAGGTCAACTACAACGCCTGCGATTTCGCGAGCGCCCTGCCCGTGACGCTCAAGTTCGCGGACCGGGTGGGTGAGATCCTGATGGCATCGCCCCATACCGTTACCGCACCGCCGCTGCCGTTTCGGCACTACATCTGATGCCATGAGCGCCGACTAACGCCGATGTGGGTTCGATCCTAAGGCGAAGATGGTGACGTCCAGTTCAGGCACAAATCCACTATTTCGGGAGCTTGCCGCCGGGCAGATGCCGTCCACCATTTAAGGAAAACCTACAGGTGGCAAACCGGCGCTGACAGTCCATCGAACTGCGGCACCGATCTTGCACGACCCAAGTCCCGACCAAGCCGAGCCCGAGCCCGTCACGCTGCCGGCGCTGGCGCCCGACGCCGCGATGCTTGCCGTGCTCCACGAGGATCTCGAACGCGCGGCCGCCTACAAGAAAGCCGCGCGCGCCGCCGCGACCCATCGCGCCTATAACTCCGACTGGATCATCTACACCGACTGGTGTCGCACGCGCGGCCTCGTAGCGATGCCGGCACATCCGGAACAGATTGCCGCGTTCGTCGCGAACCAGGCCGCGTCCGGTCTTAAGCCAAGCACCATCGAACGGCGCGTGGCCGCGATCGGCCACCATCATCGCACAAGCAACTATCCAGCGCCGGCCGCGCACCCGGAAGCGGGCGGCCTGCGCGAGGCGCTTGCCGGCATCCGCAACGAAAAGCGGGCCAAGAAAACCCGCAAGGAGCCCGCAGACGCCACCGCGCTCCGCGACATGCTGGCGCAGATCAAGGGCGATGGCCTGCGCGCCCGTCGCGATCGTGCCGCGCTCGCGATCGGCATGGCCGCCGCGTTGCGCCGTTCCGAGCTGGTGGCGTTGACGCTCGAGAATGTCGGCATCCTCGACCACGGGATCGAACTCTACCTCGGCACCACCAAAACGGACCAAGCCGGCGAAGGCACGACGATCGCGATCCCCGAAGGCACCCGGCTGCGCCCGAAGGCGCTGCTGCTCGAATGGATCAGCGCCGTGCGGGTGCTGGAGGCCGAAGTTGTCCGCACGCCCGCGCAGGAAGCGACGGTCCCGCTGTTCCGCCGCCTCACCCGCAGCGACCAACTTACCGGCGAGCCGATGTCCGACAAGGCAGTCGCGCGCTTGGTCAAGCGCTATGCCGGTGCCGCCGGCTACGACGCCGCCAAATTCTCCGGTCACTCGCTGCGCGCGGGGTTCCTGACCGAAGCAGCCAGTCAGGGCGCGACGATCTTCAAGATGCAGGAGGTCAGCCGCCACAAGACGGTGCAAGTCCTCTCGGACTATGTCCGCTCGGCCGACCGGTTCCGCGACCATGCCGGCCAGCGGTTTCTCTGATCCAGAGCGCCGCCGCTCGCGACAGCCGGCCTCATGAGCAGGCAGTGATGCTACGACTGATCTAGCGCAGGGCGGGGCAGCCGCGCCCTCCTTACCCTCACGTAGCCTTGGCGGCGGGTGCGGCCATCAGGATCGCGCCCAACGCTGAAAGGAAATCGGAAAAGTGTCCCTGGAGCGCGCTGCTCCCATGGCGGGACTTCGCGACAAGGGCCTGATTCATGCAGCTCATCCCCGTCATCCTTTCCGGCGGCGCAGGGACGAGACTGTGGCCACTCTCCACAGAGCAGACGCCGAAGCAGTTCCTTCCACTGGCAGGCGAAGAAAGCCTCCTTCAGCAGACGGCTTTGCGCGCCAGGAGCATCGCGCAAGCAAGCTCCCCCGTCGTCGTCGCCAGCCAGGACCATGAGCGGCAGATCCTCCGAGAGCTCGAAGCGGTGGGATGCCCACCCTCCCGGCTGCTCCTCGAGCCGATCGGGCGCAACACCGCCCCCGCCCTCGCCATGGCGGCGCTCGAATGCACGGACGAGAACGCGTTGTTGCTGGTCATGCCGAGCGATCATGTGATCAGGGACGTGGAGTCCTTCGGCGAAGCCGTGCATCGGGCTCTTCCCCTGGCCCAGGATGGCTGGCTGGTGACGTTCGGCATCACTCCAGACCGCCCCGCGACCGGTTATGGCTATATCCACATGGGAGAGCCGCTCTCCGGCGAGATTTGCCGGGTGAACCGGTTTGTCGAGAAGCCGGAGGCGGCACGCGCGGAACGCATGCTTGCCGATGGCCGATATGTTTGGAACGCAGGCATCTTCCTCCTCCGCTCGGACCGCCTCATTGAGGAACTCTCGGTTCACGCGCCGGGGCTTCTCGGATCGGTTCGCAAGGCTTTGGCGACCGCCGATCGCGAGGGCAATCGAGTGATTCCCGATAGAGCCGCCTTCGCGTCCGTGGAGGCGAAATCGATCGACTATGTCGTGATGGAGCACGCCGCGCGCATGGCGGTGGTCCCCGTCGAGGTGGGATGGTCCGACATCGGGAGCTGGGATGCGCTTCATGAGATCGAAGCGCAGGACGACAGCGCAAATGCGCTGCACGGCGATGTCCTAGCGCTGGAAAGCCACGGGTGCCTTATTCGGACGAGCGGGCCGCGAGTTGCCGCGCTGGGCGTGTCCGATCTCGTCATCGTTGCCACGGATGACGTCGTGCTGGTGATCCCGCGGGAGCGTGCCCAGGAGGTACGACGACTGGTGCAACGCGCCAGTCAAGCGACGCCTCCGCCACCGCGACGACCGCAGCGAACCGCCGCCCTGTCGATCGCCACGCCCGCCGCCTCGTGAGCAGGAAAAGGGATCGGCGACACGGATCTCGAAGACGCCCGGAATGGAGAGTAAGATGAACGGCTATGCTCTGACGCCGCCGGTTCGCCACATCGCGCTGATCGGCAATTTCCCTCCTCGACGCTGCGGCATCGCGACTTTCACCGCCGATCTGCACGACGCGCTGCGCCAGATATCGCCCGACGCCAGTCTCTCCACTGTCGCGATGAACGATCCTGGGACGCGGCACCGCTACCCGGAGGAAGTAGGCTACGAGATCGCGCAGGACGATCCCGACGCCTACCTGGCGGCTGCGGACCACCTCAATGCGCTCAATCCGGACGTCATCTGCGTTCAGCATGAATTCGGCATCTTCGGTGGGAAGGCAGGCGGCTACTTGCTGCCGATGCTCGAGAGGCTTCGGGCGCCGGTCGTGACGACGCTTCACACGGTGCTGACGCAGCCCGACCCGGATCAACGACGGGTGATGCGCGCTCTCGCCGAGCGGTCATCCCGCCTGGTCGTCATGACCGAGATGGGCCGAACGATTCTTACCCGTGACATGGAGGTGGCGGCCGGCAAGATCGCCGTGATCCCGCATGGCATCCCCGATCTGCCCTTCCTGGACCCAGCCTTCCACAAGCACCGCTTCGGGCTCGACGGCCATCGCGTCATCCTGACCTTCGGCCTGCTTTCCCCAAACAAGGGCATCGAGGTGATGATCGAAGCGCTTTATCGCCTCGTGAAGGACCATCCAGATCTCGTATACATCGTCCTCGGCGCGACGCACCCTCATCTGGCGGCGCGCGAGGGCGAACGCTACCGCGACGAGCTGGCAAGTCGCGTCCGCCGCCTCGGTCTCGAGAGCCATGTGCGCTTCGTGAACGAGTATGTCGACGCGCCGACCTTGCAGGCGTGGCTCTCGGCCTGCGACATCTATGTGACGCCCTATCTCTCCGAGGCGCAGATCACGAGCGGAACGCTCGCCTACGCTGTCGGCTTGGGCAAGGCGGTGATCTCTACCCCCTATTGGCACGCGCAGGAGTTGCTCGCCGGGCGTCGCGGTCAGCTGGTCCCCTTCGGTTCGCCCGAGGCGCTCGCCGGATCCGTGGGCGCCGTTCTGTCCAACAGGAACCTTCGCGACGAGATGCGGCGCAACGCTTATCAAGCCGGCCGTGACATGATCTGGCCTGTGGTGGCGGAGCGCTATACGACGCTTTTTCAGCGGGCGCGCATCGAGGTCTTTGGTAAGCCGGGCGTCGTGCAGCTCCATGCCTCCAAGTCGAAGCCGCCGAAGCCAAGCCTCAGCGCCGTGGCGCGGCTGACCGATGGGTGCGGTATGCTGCAGCACAGTCGGTCCACCGTCCCCGACCGGCGCCATGGCTATTGCCTCGATGATAACGCCCGCGCGCTGATGCTCGCCACGCAGTTCGAAGCAGAGCGAATCGAGGCCAAGCGCGCGCTTGCCCTGGCGCCTACCTACGCCTCGTTCGTCGACCTTGCCTGGAACGAGCAGTCACAGCGCTTTCGCAACTTCATGGCTTTCAACCGGAACTGGCTCGAACAGGAAGGCTCGCAGGACAGCTTCGGCCGCGCTGTCTGGGCGATCGGCCGTACGGCCGAGCTCACCCGCAATCACGGTCTCAAGCTCTGGGCGACGGCGCTCGCAGACAAGGTGATCCCGGCAAGCGCATTCCTCACCAGCCCCCGCGCCCGCGCCTTCGCCATTCTCGGCCTAGCAGCGCATCTCAGCGTGTACCCGGGCCACCGACCGGCAAGGCTTCAACTTGAATCGTTCGCCGGGGAGCTGCTCGACCTGCTTCGTACAGTAAGGCGGGACGCCTGGACGTGGTTCGAGCCGGTCCTTGCCTATGACAATGCCCGCCTGCCGGAAGCACTGCTGCTGGCGAGTACCGTTCTCGGTCGCACGGACATGCGACAGGACGCCCTGGAGGCGCTGGACTGGCTCCGGCGCCAGCAGACCGCTCCGGAAGGCCATTTCCGGCCGGTCGGCACCCAAAGCTTCGGCGCGGCCTTTCAACCGCCGCGTGCCTTCGATCAGCAGCCGCTCGAGGCCTGGGCGACGATCGATGCCTGCACGCTCGCATTCGCGCAGGACGGCGATCGCCGCTGGCGGGACCATGCCGAAGCCGCGTTTGCCTGGTATCTTGGCGCAAATGACCTCGGCGTGCGGATCGCGAGCCCCGATGGCGGTTGCTACGATGGCCTGCAGGTGGATCGGGTGAACCTCAACCAAGGCGCGGAATCCATCCTCGCCTACCAGTTTGCAGCCCTGGCGATCGCGCGCTTGCGCAACAAGGCGGCCGCGTCTGACATAAGTGAGGAGCGCCCGGTTGCCGCGTCCGGAGGCAAGGCATGCCGCTGATCCAATCCAGCCTGCACCTCCTTCCGAACCCTTCCAGGGTGGTCGTTCGGCCCTTGCAGATCGCTTCGGAGCCGCGGGACCTCAACCCTGTCGATAATGATCGGATGCGCCGGATCATCGCTGCCGTGCGGGCGATGGACGGCCGCACGACCCAAGCGGAGCTTGCCCTCGTGCTTGCGGATTTCGAGAGCCGGCACCGTGAGATTCGCAAGGTTTTCGAAGAGCGTTATGATCAGGTCGCGAGCGACATGGGTCTCACCGGTTCGTTAGACCGTTCGCAGCGGCAGCTTATCGGCGCCTATTTTTGTCATGAATATTCGTTCGGTGCCGCGGCGGTCATGAACCCGAGCATCGTACCTCATCCTGACCAGACGGGGCTCCCGCATGGCGCATTGCGCTTCATCCTGTCCCTGCGCGCCGTCGGCGAGGGGCACATCTCGTCGGTGACGTTCCGCCAAGGCATTGTCCTCTCAGACGGTTCGCTCGAACTCGAACCGGAACCGGATCTTGCGGTCGCCGCCAAAGCCGAGAGCCACGACGATGGCAGAGTCGTCTTTCGCCGCCATGACTGCAGCAACCGTCTCGACGAGATGGTGCTGTTTCCATTCACGCCCGCGCAGCGCAATGGCTTGGAGGACCTACGCCTCGTACGGTTCGAGCAGGATGATGGCGGCCTTACCTATTACGGTACCTATACCGCCTACAGCGGCAAGGCGATCTCCTCGGAAATCCTCGAGACCCGCGATTTCGAGACGTTCGAGCTTCGCCCGCTCCAGGGCAGCGCCGCACGCAACAAGGGTATGGCGCTCTTCCCGCGTAGCTTCGACGGCGACTATTTGATGATCGGCAGGCAGGATGGCGAAAGCCTTTATCTGCTGCGCTCCTCCGATCTCAATCGCTGGGAGCATGGCGAACTTCTTGCCCGCCCCGAATATGCTTGGGAGCTCATTCAGATCGGCAACTGCGGATCACCCATTGAGCTGGAAGAAGGGTGGCTGGTGCTCACCCACGGCGTCGGCGCCATGCGCAAATATTCCATCGGGGCGCTGCTGCTCGATCGGGATGACCCCAGCCGCGTCATCGGCCGAACAGCAGTGCCGCTCCTCTCGCCCTCGGATGAAGCACGCGAAGGCTATGTTCCCAACGTCGTCTACACCTGCGGGGCGTTGGCGCACGCCGGCCGCCTGATCATGCCGTATGGCGTGGCGGACAGTTCCGTGAGCTTCGCGTCGATGGACCTGGCGGAATTGCTGGCGATGCTGTCGCCGCCAGCTGGCGCCCGGTCCCCACTCGCCCACGATGTGGAGGCAATCCGGGACCGAACGGACGCGTGATCCTTCGCTCTGACGGGGCAGCGGACGTCAGTCGCGCACCAGCAGGCACTTGCCTAATGCAGCGTCGTGTCGGTCTCGACGTCCGCCTCCGCGATGACATACTCGTCCCCCTCCCGCGCGAAGAACATCGTGACGCGTTCTTCCTCGTTGTCTGGAGGCGGCCGATCGGGGAAATGTTCAACCCAGGCGCCGTTCACGTAGGACAAAAGGGTGGACCAGGCGATTGCATGGTTCGGGTGCGTCGACAGGAAGACCTTACCGAGGTGCTCGATCATCAGGACGACAACGGACATACGCCTATTCCGCCACCTTGACTCGCGAGAACATCTGCAAAGACGAGGTCGCAGAGAGAGGATCAGACCATCAACGGCTTCCGGCTGGGTCGGAAGTGCGAATGCCTGACAAAATCTGTTCCACTTCGAAGAGATCGCCCGATGTCTCGACACCAGGTCCGCAGAGACGAATGATCATTCGCCCCTCGACTACCTTGCTTCCGATTCGAGGCGCGGATCCGAGGCCAAAATGAACGCCGGGCTTGTCGAGCACATGCTGATAGAGCCGCCAGTAACGGCGCCATTCGGCCGCGCTTCCGCTCGTCGAAATGGTCATATGGCCGGATCGGAGCGGCACATACGACACATCGCGGCTTAACTGCGCGCGTTCGATCGCAAAGCAGCGCGCCCCTCGGCCCGCAGCGACTTGCGCCGCTTTCCTCAGCAAGCCCGTCCGCACCGACCGGTCAGGCCAGCGAGTCGGGGCGAGGATTGCGATTTCATAGCTCGGCCGATCGCCGCTGCCGACCTCGCGGACTTCGAAAGTCGGGAGCTGGGGCTCGCTTTTCGCGGGCGCCGGGTCGACATGCGCGGCCGAGACGAGGGTGAGCACGCCGCACCACCAGTTGCCCTGGATGGACCGGGCCGAGCGTCGCAGCAGCCGGCCGAAGCACTGCCGTGTTCCGGAGGCGTCAGCGGCGGAGGCGAACCGTACCATCGGATCCGCCTCCCAGCTCAGCTCGCCCTTGAAATCACGACGCGCGCGGGCCGCACAAGCCGGCGTGCAACCCTGTATCCGGGCTGGAGGGTCTCCAGGACCAGGCCGTCACCTGTCTCGTCATCAGATCGCGATGAGATCGCATCATGGATGTTGGGGTCGAACGCCTCGCCCGTGCCGGGGCATATTCGCTCGACGCCCACCTTGATCAGCGCATCGAGAAACGCGCGACTGGTCGCCCGGAGCCCGTTTAGCAGGGCATCGACACTCGGCCGGGATCCTTCCTCGGTCCGGCTGGCCGCCTCGATGGCGAGATCGAGGCTGTCGAGAGCGGGAACGATTTTCGAGACCAGGTCTGCAATCCCGCTCTCGCGCCCCTCGGCACGCGCGCGATCGGCGCGCTTCCTGGCATTCTCGGCATCGGCCAGCGCACGCAGGAGCCGCTCCCGCATCTCGTCGGCTTCCGACGCGGCCGCCTGCTTGGACTCCGGCTTCTCCACCCCTTGCTCCTGCGGCTCCGGAGACTGCCCTCCTTCAGCGATGTCGTCCTGGTTCATTTGACCGAGCCTTCATTCATCCGTGCAAGCGGCAGGCGCCACTTCACCAAACAGTGATCAGCGGAACGGACCGGATCACTTCTTCGCGTCGTCCGCCTCCTCGAACTCGGCATCCACAATCCCGTCGTCAGCCGACGACGTGCTGCCCGGCTCGGAGCGCTGGGCGCTGGCGACCTTCTGCGTCGCAGACTGCAGATCCTCGCCGCGCGCGCGGATGTCCTCGATCTGGTCGCCCTGCATGGCCGTCTTCAGGTTCGAAACCGCCTCTTCGACGGCTTGCCGATCCGCGGCCGCAACGCGATCTCCTGCATCCGCAAGCATCTTTTCGGAGAGGAAGATCAGAGCGTCGGACTGGTTCTTCGCTTCCGCCAGTTCGCGCCGCTTCCTGTCCTCGCTGGCATGCTCTTCGGCATCCCTGACCGCACGCTTGATGTCTTCTTCGCTCAGTCCGCCCGACGACTGGATGGTGATCTTCTGCTCGCGCCCGGTCCCCTTGTCTGTCGCGGAAACGTTCACGATGCCGTTTGCATCGATATCGAACGTCACCTCGATCTGCGGCACGCCTCGGGGCGCCGGTGCGATGTTCTCGAGATTGAACTGGCCGAGGAGCTTGTTGTCCTCGGCCATTTCCCGCTCGCCCTGGAAGACCCTGATGGTCACAGCGGGCTGGTTGTCCTCCGCCGTCGAGAAGGTCTGGCTCTTCTTGGTAGGTATCGTCGTGTTCCGGTCGATGAGCTTGGTCATCACGCCGCCGAGCGTCTCGATGCCCAACGACAATGGCGTGACGTCGAGAAGCAGCACGTCTTCGACCTGGCCCTTCAGCACGCCCGCCTGGATCGCTGCGCCAAGTGCCACGACCTCGTCAGGGTTGACGCCCTGGTGCGGCTCGCGCCCGAAGATAGTCTTCACCGCCTCGACGACCTTCGGCATGCGGGTCATCCCGCCGACCAGCACAACTTCGTCGAGCTGATCGGCATTAAGCCCTGCATCCTCCAGCGCCGCCTTGCACGGCCCCATGGTGCGGGAGATGAGGTCATCGACCAGCGCCTCGAGCTTGGCGCGCGTTAGGCTGATGTCGAGATGCTTCGGACCGGATTGATCCGCGGTAATGAAGGGCAGGTTGACACTCGTCTGCGATGCCGAGCTGAGCTCGATCTTCGCTTTCTCGGCCGCCTCCTTCAGCCGCTGGAGCGCGAGCCGGTCCTGGCGCAGATCGATGCCCTGCTCCTTGCGGAACTCGTCCGCGAGAAAGTCGATGATCCGCTTGTCGAAATCCTCGCCGCCGAGAAAGGTGTCGCCGTTGGTCGACTTCACTTCGAACACGCCATCGCCGAGTTCGAGAATGGACACGTCGAAAGTGCCGCCGCCAAGATCATAGACCGCGATCGTGCCTGCCTTCTTCTTTTCGAGCCCGTAGGCAAGGGCGGCAGCCGTTGGCTCATTGATGATGCGCAGAACCTCGAGACCGGCGATGGTCCCAGCATCCTTGGTCGCCTGCCGCTGGGCGTCGTTGAAATAGGCCGGAACGGTGATGACGGCTTCGGTGACCGGCTCGCCCAGATATTTCTCGGCAGTCTCCTTCATCTTGCGCAGGATGTGCGCGGAGATCTCGCTGGGGCTCGACTTCTTCCCATTCACCTCGACCCAGGCGTCACCATTGGCGCCGGGGACGATCTTGTAGGGCACCATGCCCTTGTCCTTCTGGACGATGGGGTCATCGTAGCGGCGTCCGATCAGGCGCTTGATCGCGAAGAGGGTCTGCTCCGGATTGGTAATGGCCTGACGCTTCGCGGCGGCTCCGACCAGCACCTCGCCATCAGGGCGGAAGGCCACCATGGATGGGGTGGTCCGGGCACCTTCGGCATTCTCGATGACCTTGGGCTCCTTGCCCTCCATCACCGCGACGCAGGAATTGGTGGTGCCGAGATCGATGCCGATTGCTTTCGCCATGCCAGCCTCCGAATGAGAAAATCGAACATCGACGATGGAGAGTATCGCGCTCGTGAGTCCTGACCTGGATCAGTTGTCGCGCAAGGCCGCCTCAGACACCCATAGAGGCACGCGGATTCTCGTCATGACGCTGAGCCCAGCTCCGGGCGAACTCCTCAAGCTCGGCGTCTCCGGAAGGCAGATGCACCATCAGGCGGACCAACTGATTGCCGCGTGAACCGTCCCGCCGGTGGAACCCCTTGCCCTTGATCCGTAGCGTGCGGCCCGAGCTCGACCCCTTCGGGATCGTCAGCAACACCCTCCCGTCAACGGTCGGGACCCGCACCTTGGCGCCGAGCACGGCTTCGTCCCAGCGCACCGGCAGGTCCAGCAATACATCGTCGCCTTCGCGCGCAAAGAAGCGGTGCGGCTGAATTTCGAGGATGACGATCGCATCGCCAGCGCCTCCGGGACCAACCTCACCCTGCCCGCGAAGACGCAGCTGGGTGCCGGACTCGAACCCTGCCGGCAGCTTGAGGTCGAGAGCCTTCCCACCCCTCAGGTCGATATGCTGCGGTCGAAGAGCCGCGGCATCCTCGAAGCTGACATTCAACCGATACGCGACGTCCGCTCCGCGAGCGCGATACGACGCGTGCCGGCGCGCTCCACCCGCGGATTCCCCGCGGCCGAACAAGTCGCCGAAGATACTGGCGAAGTCCGCCTCGTCTCCGCTGAATTCGAAGGTTGTCGTGCTGCCATCGGCGCCCGCCCGAAAGCCGCCGCGCCGGGCGAAAGGACCGGCGCCATCGAAATCGGAGAAGCCGAAGGGAGCCTTCGGATTGCCGTCCTCGTCGATCTCGCCGCGATCGTAGCGCGCTCGTTTGTCCTTGTCGGTGAGCAGGTCATAGGCCGCGGTCACGGCAGCGAAGCGTTCCGCCGCCCCCGGCTTATCCGCGTTACGGTCGGGATGATACTCCTTGGCGAGCTTGCGGTATGCCTTCTTGATCGTGGCATCGTCGGCATCGCGCGGGACGTTTAGGGTTTGGTATGGATCCGCCATTCTATTCAGTCCCTGTCCCGGCCCCTCATCGCCTGCGATCGCCCCGCGCTGCAGATGAGATGGCAAATCGTTCCGTCAGAATCATCCGTTCGTCCCGAGGCTCCGCGGCTGCCATCGAGCTAGGCCGCCCCACCATCGTCTGGCGGCCTCAACGGCCTAGCCACAGCGTCAAAGCATGAAGAATGGTCTTTGTCTCCGGCACGTCGCGAACGGCAACTGCATCGACGCCGACGGTAACGGCGGGATAGTCATTGCCACCAGGGAAAATCGAATCGCCGAGGAAGACCATGTCTTCCAAAGGAACGCCGCTCTCCGCGGCGAGCTTGCGAAGCCCGAAACCCTTGTCGATTCCTGCCCGGGTGATGTCTATCGAGGTGGTGCCTCCGATATTGACCGACCATTCTGTCAGGGTCCGCCTCAACATCTCCTGGAGCTGTAGCCGCTTGCGCCGATCCGGATCCCAGGCCTCCTTGGCCTCGAGCGGCGCCTTCTGCCCAATTCCTGAATAGGTGATCTGCGTGCCGCGGTCCTCGATCCGGGGCCCCCATGCGGGATCGCGATCGAGCCCGGCAGCCTTGATCGCCCGGTCCAGCTCCTTGAGTATGTGGGCCTTCTCGGCCGGCGTGATTGCCTCCGAATAGGCTTGGCGCCACTCTCCGGCGAACCGGAAAAGCTTCGCTCCTGCCGTCGGCAGGATCCACAGCCGCCCCAGCTCGGCACCCGGCGGCAGCCGATCGACGACCTGCTTCTTGAACTGAGGCCAGTCGCCCCCGGAAATCACCGCCACCTGCGCGAAGGACAAGAGCGTGGCAAGCAGCCCGGCTACCTCGTCATCGAGCGGGGCCTTGCTCTCGGCCAACGTGCCATCGAGATCGAACGCCATCAGCTGCTTCACGCTGCCACCGTCCGAAGTGCGTCGACATCGCGCTCGCCTCGTGCGGTCATCGGGTTCGGCTCACCACATAGGCTGTTCCGTCAGCGCGGACGATGATGAGGTGATATGACTTGTCCTCGCACTGCGCGCGCCAGACCGGCCCGTCCTTCTCGTCGGGCAGCCGCTCGGCTTGAATGACGTTCTGGCACGGAAGGCCGGCATCTCGGATCGCACGGAAAAGCACAGCCTTCCGCGATGCCTCGTTGAGGTTGATCACCGCCTGCTGATAATTGTTTATCCCGTCGCTCGTGGCGGTCTGGCCGGCGGCAGGCTGTTCGGGCTTCTGCGTTCCGCATCCAGCGAGTGCGACGCACAAGGCGGTCGCCGCGAGGAACCGGCGCATCGATCGTTCTCCCCTGCTCAATGGGCCAGCAGCAGCGGCTTCGGGGACCGCAGCAACATCTCGCGCGTGACCCCACCGAGGATACGTTCGCGAATGCGCGAATGCCCATAGGCGCCGAGAACCGCGAAGCTCGACCGCGAGTCGATGATGACGTTCAGCAGTTCCTCTCCCACGCTGAGCTCACCGCGGGGCACCGAGAGCAACTCCGATTGGATGCCATGATGTGAGAGATAGGCGGCAGCGCCGGCGGCGGGAAACTCGGAAGCGTCGTCCCCGATCGTCACGATCTGGACGCGCGCCGCCCGGCTCAGGAGCGGAACCGCGAAACGCAGCGCCTGCGCGGCCTCGAACGAAGCGTTCCACGCGACGAGCGCAGTGCCCTCGAGGTCAAGCGCTCCGTTGTCATAAGGCACCGAGAGGATCGGAGCACGCGAATGGACTGCGACATCGCCGACGAGGTCGAGTTCCGCGTCCCAGCCGCCTTCGTCGCTTTCGAGATGACTGAGGATGATCACGTCGCTCAGCCGCGATTGATCGAGAAGCACCGTCGCGGGAGAACCAGCTCCGCGGAGCCAGTCGAACGCCACGCCCTCGTCGCGCAGTCTGGCCTCCACGGCCGCGCGCGTGGCATCCTGTCGTTTCTCATGCTCCGTGAAGAGCTTCACCGATGGGTAAACCCCGCCGAAGGGGTCGGCCATTGCGTAGGCCGACAGCGGCGCAGCCTGCGCGCCCGTCAGATGAAGGTCGAATGCCCGGGCAAGCTGGACCGCGGCGTCAAGCCGCGCGTCTCCGCCCCTGTCCTCGGCCACGTGGAGCAATCCTGTTTTCATCTACCGATCCTTTCGATTGCGTGGTCGGCCGAAAGGCAATGGCCGCAGCAGCAGAAGGGTAAGCAGCGGAAGGATTGCGGACGCTGACATAGGTCAGACGCGGCGCCCGCCGATCGCTGCCGCCCGTTGGAGGGTGGACTGCGGAGGTCAGCTCACTCGTCGAGGAGCGCGCGGAGCATCCAGGCCGCCTTTTCGTGAACCGCCACGCGTTGCGTCGCGAGATCCGCGGTCGCCTGGTCGCCCGCTTCATCGGCCACAGGAAAGAGGCTGCGAGCCGACCGGGCAGTCGCCTCGTGACCCTCGGCCAGGATCCTGATCATGGCCTCGGCCTTCGGGGGCGTCTCGGGCGCGTCGGCAAGAGAGGTGAGCCTGGCGAACTGCGCATAGGACCCCGGGGCCGGCTCACCAAGAGAACGTATTCTCTCGGCAATCGGATCAACGGCGTTCCACAATTCGGTGTATTGCGCCATGAACATCGCATGCAGGCTGTTGAACATCGGCCCCGAGACGTTCCAGTGAAAGTTATGGGTCGTCAGATAAAGGGTGTAGGTGTCGGCCAACAAGCGTGCCAAGCCCCCGGTAACCTCTTTCCTCTTTGTCTCGTCAATTCCGATATTCATGGCCATTCGAATTGTCCTGCAAATGGCGCCGCCTCCGCGGTCACTATTCCGCCGATGCGGTCGCAGCTCCTATGCCACCCTCGGCCACGTACGCAGCTCCTGAGGTCGCGCCAACTTTAGCCCACGAAGCGCGCGACAAAACTGAC
Source organism: Sphingobium cloacae (assembly GCF_002355855.1). NCBI lineage: Bacteria > Pseudomonadati > Pseudomonadota > Alphaproteobacteria > Sphingomonadales > Sphingobiaceae > Sphingobium > Sphingobium cloacae. The sequence continues at coordinate 237,567 of NZ_AP017656.1, read as the reverse complement.
CCAGATCAGACGTGCGCCCCAAGGTCGCTGCTCGGGAAGGGCTTTGCCTTCGAGGTCCCGGATTTCGGCTGACCTGGGTCAGTGCGCGCGGTCGACTCGCAGAATAGGTGAACCGTGGCGGAGTACCAGTTGGGCTTGGATGCCCGTAGCAGACAGGAGGATCCGAGATGGTTTCACTTTTCCGCACTGACGCCACGATCAAGAAGGACGTGGAGAGCGAGATCCAATACGATCCGTCGATCCAGCATGAAGACACGATCGCCGTCGCCGTGAAGGACGGCATCGTGACGCTCAGCGGCGTCACCAAGAGCTACATGGACTCATATTATGCCGAGAAGGCGGCGAAGCGAGTTTCCGGGGTCAAGGCGGTCGCCAACGAGATTCAGGTCAAGCTCTCGACCGAGCGCCTCGATCCCGAGATTGCCGAGGAGGCGGTCAAGTCGCTGAAGCGCGAGCTGCCCAGCAGCGCCGACAAGATCAAGATCGTCGTCAAGAGCGGCTGGCTCACGCTCGAGGGCCACGTAGAATGGAACTATCAGAAGGAATGGGCAGAGCGCGCTGTCCGATCGATCGCTGGCGTGAAGGGCGTCACCAACACGATCACGGTCCAGCCCAGGGTCAATCCTGGCGACGTCAAGAAGAAGATCGAGGACGCGCTCGTGCGCAGCGCGCAGGTTGACGCGCAGCGCGTCCAGGTCGAGGTCGACGGCAGCAAGATCACGCTCAAGGGCACCGTGCGGACCTGGGCGGAGCGCCAGGAAGCCGAGCGATCGGCCTGGTCCGCGCCCGGCGTGTCGAGCGTCGACAATCAGATCAGGATCCTGCCCTGATGCAATCGGCGGGGATGGCTTTGGCTATCCCCGCCTTCGCCGGCTGCGCAGCATCGACCTGCACGAACCGATCGCCGACCGGCGCAACCTTGCGCACGGATTGAGCAAGAGCCCTTCAGGTCGGCGGGAACGTCGCGTCGATGATCGTCCCGCTCGGCAACTGGCAGCGGCCTTGGCCACCGCCAGCCATGCCTGCGCCGGGCCGCATCAGCCGGAAATGGCACCGCATCTGCCCGTCCGGCCCGCCTAGGTTGGCCAGGACTCTTCCGCTATAATGGGTGAGCGTGCTCTGGGTGGGACCCCAATAGGCCCAGCCGCGCCATCTCCACCGGTTGCCCCACCCGGTCCACAGTGGGCCGAGCTCTTCAATGGTTGTCTCGCTCGTGATCTGGAAGAACGGGCCTGCATAGGTCGCGCCCGTGCTCAGGTTAGCGGTCATCGTACCCGATCGGGCACCGCTCGATTTCCACACGAAGGTCGCTGTCGTCGACCCGCCCCTCGAAACGCCGATGCCGGACCCCGTGGTGGTGCACCCGGCTATGCCAAGAAGCATTGCGGGCAGGAGAGCAGCCCTGATTGCCTTCATCTTCACCTCAACCTCTTGCTCTATGCGTTTGATCGTCGCCCCTTCATCGGTGGTCGCCGCGCCTCACGGGGCTACCGACCTCCTGCGGCCGAGCCACGTCGAGCGGCGATCTTGGGTTAGTCGCAAGGGCGATCCGGGCTCTGATCTATCTCAGCCCGCCACCGGGCGACCGGGCTAGGTTGAGTCGGCGACATCAGAGCGGTTCGTCGCGCCATTCCTCGCGAAGACGGACGTTGCCAGCAAGGAGCCCTCAACTTGGATAGAAACGCAGGCACACTGGACCCCCAGCCAAGTCGACTGGAACAGCTCAGCACCGACTTCGCGGCGCTGGCGCCCAAGCTTCCGGACGGCCCGGAAAAGCAGGCTCTATCGCTGCTCCACGGCATGATTCAGGAATTGTGGCGCTCCGCCGGCTCGGCCCGCCCTGCCTTCGAGGCACCGGCCGGCGCGACTCTGGATGATCTGAAAAGCCTCCACGAGCATGCGCCCGCGATGGAGGGAGATGCGATCAATTCCCCTCTCAGCGTGGGAGCGAAAGCGCCAGAGTTCGCCCTGCTGGACGCTAGCGGCCGGGAAGTCACCCTCTCATCCTATGCGGGACGGGCGATCGTCCTCGTCTTCTATCCGCTCGACTGGAGCCCGGGCTGCAGCAAGCAGTTGGACCTTTATCAGCAGGAATGGAGCGAGTTCGAGAAGCGCGACGTGGAGATCGTCGGGATTTCCGTAGATAGCCTTTACAGCCACGGCGCCTGGGCCGCCGCCCGCGGACTCTCGATGCCTCTCCTCGCGGATTTCAATCCCAAGGGAGAAGTCGCGCGCCGCTATAACGTATGGCGCGACGCTGATGGCTTTTCCGAGCGCGCGCTCTACATTATCGATGGAGAGGGCGTCATCCGTTACGCCCACGTCTCGCCGAAGCTCCAGCATGTTCCCGACATCTATGAGCTCTTCGCCAAGCTCGACGAGATTGTTGGAACGCCAGCAACTGGGGGACGCGAATAATGGCGTCCGCGTATCGAGCACGCGGCTCGGCTGCCGCTCCGATCGTCATCTATGGAAGCCGTTGGTGCGGCATCACCATGATGGTCCGGCGGTATCTCGATCGAGCCGGGATCCCGTATCGCTTCGTCGACTGGGAAGCCCATCCGGAAGTGCGGTCGGAGCTCGAATGGCTGGCCGGAGGCAGGCTAGCCAGTCCGACGATCAAGCTCGGGGGACAGGTTCTCGTGCAGCCCTCGATGCGCGAACTCGAATGGGCGCTGGCCCGCGCCGGATACCGTTAGCTTTAGGAATACGGCTCGCACTGGCCACTCGCCCCCCCCCGGCCGGCGAGCCGTCGCACCGGGCAGCGTGATGCTATCACTCCGCCCGTCACGCTGTCCGGTGCCCTTCCCCACCAACAAATCTACGGCGCGCCCGTATCTTATAGGCGGCTGAGCATGATGCCGCGGCCGCCACACGAGTGGTTACGGCCAAACGCCCGAGGTACGACCCAACGGGCTCAGGGTTAGATCGGCCCCCCCGGTCTGATTTCTCAAGCGCGCCGGGCCGCCAGGCCCCTGCGGACTAAGTGGCGAGCCACGGATCGGGTTGGATCGTGGCAAGGGGCAACTCGTCCAGCGTCTTCTTCAGCTCGATTTCGTGCACGTGCACGTTGAGAGCTCCTGACTTCCGCATGATCTGCTGAGCCCTTTCCTCCGCGGCGGCATCGCGCGCGCGAACGAAGACGACCAATCCTCCCCCACGCAAATCGCGTTCCAAATCCTCCGCGCCAACGCCCCCAAGGATTGCGCTGCGGACGACCTTCGCAATTCCCGCTCCGGCCGCGCCGCCGGCGGCCGTAGCGGCAAGCACCGCTGCGAGTGCGCCGCCGGATGCGACGACCGGCAAAGCTGCCCCGAGCGCGGCAAGCGAGATCAACGTCCCGAACACCAGACCCGTGACCGTCGTCCCTTCATCGCGCGTTACGAGCTCGCGTCGTGGCAGCTCAGGTATCTCGGCCAGGTAGATGGGATCAGCATAGATCGCCGGCAGCTTCTTTAGGACCGCCTCGCGGCTGGCCATCAGGTCGATATCGCTCTTGTCGAAGCCCGCGGCGCTGAGTGCGACGACCATGCTCTCGAGCAGTTCGAGATTGTGCACGGTGCCGACGACTTCCCGAGCCCGGACGGTTTGGACAATGCTCTGCTCCGACTCTTGCGGCACGCTGCGCTCCACTGATGACCGGAATACTCCAAGCCTCGCCGGTCTCCGCTCGAAACGCCCTGATATAAATCAGCCATCGCGGCCGCACTGCTCCCGCATCCTTTGCGCTCGCGCCCGAAAGCGAAAATGTCGCTCAAACGGCCTGACGCCGTCTTGAACACGACTTCACCAGTACTAGCTAAATTGTGCCGGGTGCCTCTGCGGGCCCGGCAGGACAAGAGGGCGTCGGCTCTCTCTCCGACGCCTCAGATGTCCAAATTGCTCACGAGGAGGATTTGGCGATGAGAGCAGCGAATTATCTAGATCTGGCGCCCTATCGACGCTCTACCGTCGGCTTCGACCGGCTTCTCGACCTGATGAACAATGCCGCGCCTGATGCGGCCGAGCACTACCCGCCGTTCGACATCGAAAGGCGCGCAGACGGCACCTATCGTATTTCGGTCGCAGTTCCCGGCTTCCGACCGGACGAACTGGAAGTGGTGGCGCAACAGAACATGCTCACCGTCAGCGGACGCAAACCCGGGGGAGAACCCCAGGCCACGTACCTGCATCAAGGCATCTCGACGCGCTCCTTCGAGCGTCGTTTCCCGCTCGCCGACTTCGTCATCGTGCAGTCGGCCGCACTGGAGAATGGGCTTCTGACCGTCACGCTGAAGCGTGAGGTGCCCGAGGCGATGAAGCCACGCAAACTCGACATTTCCACCACGGCCCAGCCGGTATCCACGACCGAGAAGGACCAGGCCCAGGCTTAAGAGATTGCGCGCCATCGAGAGGCCGGTGGCGCGCACTTGGAAGGAGACGGTTTATGATTGCGCGACTCGCGAAGGCCCGCGCGGCAGCGTCTGCCCGCTTCAGGGCGAGGCTTGCCCGTGTTTCGCGCCGGCAACTGCGCCCACGGCCGCTGATCGCCCATGAAGAGGTGAGGTCCGGCCGCAATTCGCAGGATGACCGCTCCTGGCTCCGCTACCTGAGCGCGCTTCCAGAGGATGCGCGGGCCGTCCTCGAGCCGCTCCCAACGGCCACGAACCAGGGCGGGCGCGCGCGGAAGGGGCAGTGGAGGCTCAGTTTCCCGCAAAGGAAGAAACCGTTTGTAGATTGGCTGATGGGGTGGACCGGTGGTGAGGATCCTCTGGTTCAGGTCGACCTTCGCTTTCCAACCCGCGAGGCGGCAGAGCGATATTGCGAGCGATTGAACTTGCCCTACGACGTGCATGAGCCTCCGCGCGCTCATACCGAGCCGGTCAATAAGCAGCGCTTCCAGCTCGACGACGCGCCGATCGCGGGATGGCCCGACGTCACCTTGGCGCGGGACCGCTCCTGACATTGTATCGTGCGGCATCCCAGGCGGCGGCCGCTCAGCACTGCCGCACCCGATGCAGACCGAGCCGCCGCGGCACTGGAATTTAGGTGCTGAACCGCTCGGCCCACCCTCTCATCGTGCCTAGATCAGTGACGCCAGCCTGGCGCGCGACGACATTGCCATTCTTGAAGGCGAGCAACGCGGGAATCCCCTGGACGCCGTACTCGGACGCGATGTCGGGGTTTGCGTCGACATCGACCTTGATGAAGCGCGCCTTCGGTTCGAGCGAGCGCGCCGCCTGTTCGAAGATCGGCGCCATCGCCCGGCACGGGCCGCACCAGGCCGCCCAGAAGTCGACGATCACCGGCAGGTCCGAATTGCGGATATGCTTGCGCGCTCGCGCAGCGTCGAGAGCGGCAGGGGCGCCCTCGAACAGCTTCTGATGACAACGCCCGCATTTTGCGACGAGCGGCTCACGGTCGGCCGGCACCGCGTTGGTGGCATCGCAATGGGGGCAGACGACCCGACGCTTTTCGGCCATCGATGAATCCTCGTTCGCTGCAGGTCATCGCGGCAGCGGGTCGCCGCCGCGATGGGCCCTTTCAAGCAGCCTGCGCCTCGGCAGGCCTTGATACCTGGGTTGAGAATGTCAGCTCGCTGTCGCCTTCATCGACGGTGACGGTCGAGCCATCCGGCACCTCGCCCCGCAGGAGGAGGTCCGCCAGGGGATCCTGAAGATATCGCTGGATCGCGCGCTTCAGCGGACGGGCGCCATAGACCGGGTCATACCCCACGCGGCCGAGCCACGCACGCGCGCGATCCGTGAGGTCGAGCGTGATCTTGCGGTCCTTGAGGAGGTTCTGGACGCGCGCGACCTGAATGTCGACGATGGGACCCATGTCGGCCTGGCCGAGGCGGTGGAACAGGATGATCTCGTCGAGCCGGTTGAGGAATTCCGGCCGGAAATGCGCGCGCACCACCTCCATCACCTGCGGCTCGACGCTCTCGACCGTCTCCCCTTCCGCCAGGTTGGATAGGTACTGGCTACCGAGATTGGACGTGAGGATGATCAGCGTGTTCTTGAAATCGACCGTGCGGCCCTGTCCGTCCGTCAGCCGCCCGTCGTCGAGCACCTGGAGGAGCACGTTGAAGACGTCGTTGTGCGCCTTTTCCACCTCGTCGAAGAGGATCACCTGATAGGGCCGCCGCCGCACCGCCTCAGTCAGCACGCCGCCTTCCTCATAGCCGACATAGCCCGGCGGGGCGCCGATCAGCCGCGCGACCGAGTGCTTCTCCATGAACTCCGACATGTCGATTCGGACCATCGCGCTGTCGTCGTCGAACAGGAAGCCGGCAAGCGCCTTGGTGAGCTCGGTCTTGCCGACGCCGGTCGGGCCGAGGAACAGGAACGAGCCCATCGGCCGGTCCGGATCCTGCAGGCCCGCGCGGGCACGGCGGATCGCGCGGCTGACCGCCGTGACCGCCTGCCGCTGGCCGATGACCCGCCTGCCGAGCGCCTCCTCCATATGGAGCAACTTTTCGCGCTCGCCTTCGAGCATCTTGTCCACCGGGATGCCCGTCCAGCGGGAGACGACCGCCGCGATGTCCTGGGCGGTGACCTCCTCGCGCAGCATCGCGCCCTGGCTCGCCGTCTGAGCGTCGGCCAGCTGCTTCTCCAAACCCGGTATGACGCCATAGCTCAGCTCGCCAGCGCGGGCGAGGTCGCCGCGTCGCTGCGCCTGGTCAAGCTCGAGGCGAGCCTGGTCGAGCTGCTCCTTGAGCTTTGCCTCGGCCTGGATCTTCTCCCGCTCCGCCTGCCAGCGCTGTGTAAGTTCCGCCGACTGCTGCTCAAGCTGCGCGAGATCATGCTCGAGGTGCGTCAGGCGATCCTTGGATGCGGCATCCGACTCCTTCCTGAGCGCTTCCCGCTCGATCTTCAGCTGGATGATGCGCCGGTCGAGCGTCTCGATCTCTTCCGGCTTGGATTCGACCTCCATGCGGATCCGGCTTGCCGCCTCATCCATCAGGTCGATCGCCTTATCGGGCAGGAACCGGTCGGTGATGTAGCGGTTGGAGAGCGTCGCCGCCGCGACGATCGCCCCATCCGTGATCCGCACGCCGTGGTGCAGCTCGTACTTTTCCTTGAGGCCCCGGAGGATGGAGACTGTGTCCTCCACCGTCGGCTCGCCGACGAACACTGGCTGGAACCGGCGCTGGAGCGCCGCGTCCTTCTCGACATATTTGCGGTATTCGTCGAGCGTGGTCGCGCCGATGCAGTGCAGCTCGCCGCGGGCAAGCGCGGGCTTCAAGAGGTTGCCGGCATCCATCGCGCCTTCCGTCTTACCCGCGCCGATCAGCGTGTGCATTTCGTCGATGAAGAGGATGATGTCGCCCTCGGCCCCCTTCACTTCGTCGAGCACGCCCTTGAGTCGCTCCTCGAACTCGCCGCGGTATTTCGCGCCGGCGATGAGCGCCCCCATGTCGAGCGCCATCAGCTTGCGGTCCTTGAGCGTGTCGGGAACGTCGCCATTGGCGATGCGGAGCGCCAGCCCTTCCACGATCGCGGTCTTGCCCACGCCGGGATCGCCGATGAGCACGGGATTGTTCTTGGTCCGACGCGCCAGAATCTGAACCGTGCGTCGGATCTCCTCGTCCCGGCCAATCACCGGATCGAGCTTCCCGTCCCTGGCAGCCTGGGTGAGGTCGCGGGCGAATTTCTTCAGCGCATCGTAGCGATCCTCGGCGCTTGCCGTGTCGGCCGCGCGCCCGCCGCGGAGCTGGTTGATCGCTTCGTTCAGCGCCTCCGCCTTCACGCCCGCTCGCGCCAGCGCCTTGCCAGCCGCCGCGCCTGTCGCAAGGGTAAGCGCCAGCAGCAACCGCTCGACCGTTACGTAGCTGTCCCCCGCCTTCTGGGCGATCTGCTCGGCTTGATCGAGGAGACGGACGGCATCGTTGTCGAGCCCGGGAGGCTGGGACGCCCCGCTTCCGGTGACCGAGGGCAGCTTGGCCAGTGCAGCGTCGACCTCGCCGGTTGCCAGGTCCGGATTGCCGCCGGCGGCGCGGATCAGGCCGGCTGCCATGCCCTGCTCGTCTTCGAGCAGGGCTTTAAGGATATGCTCCGGCGTGATGCGCTGATGATTGAGCCGGATTGCGACGGTCTGCGCGGACTGGAGAAAGCCCTTCGCGCGGTCCGTGTACTTCTCAAGGTTCATTCCGATTCCTCCTGTTCGACAAACAGAGCCGGCGGAAGTGCGGAGCGAGCGGAGGCCTCGCGCGCGGACTTTCCGTCGGCGCATCGATCGGCAGGTCGCGTCCGATTCCGATCGGAGCAAGCATCAGCCGCCTCGTCCAACACGCAAGGCGAGGAGAAGTGCCGCGCGCCAGTCCTCCTCCCCTCGCCATCTCTCAGGGCTTCCCGGAGAGCTCGATGCCGACGAAGCGCGGTGGCACCGATCCGCGCTTCACCAACAGAAGCACCTGCTTTCGTCCCGCCTTCCTCGCTGCGGCGATCAAGCTCACCGCCTCCTGTGCGGTCCGCACAGCCTGCTGGTTGATCGATAGGATGATGTCGCCCTCGCTCAGCCCTTTCGCCGCGGCGTCGCTGGAAGGATCGACCTGCACGATGACGAGACCCTGGGTTCCAGGATCGACCCGCAGTTCGCTCGCAAGCGCGGGCGTGAGCGGCCGGACGGAAAGGCCCAGCCCGGCGGAGGCGCTCGCCTTACTCTCGCCATCGTCGTCAAGGTCGAATTCTTCGTCCTCGCCGTTGAGGCTCGCTTCTGCCGGCCGCTCGGCAACCACAGCCGTCAGCGCTTTCCTGGCACCTTCGCGAAGCACCTCGAGCGTTACTCGCGAGCCGACGGGAGCGGCTGCGACGAGCCTGGCTACCGAGTTCTCCGGCGTGATCTCGGTCCCATTCACGCGCAAGATGACATCGCCCTGCTGCAAGCCCGCACGCGCCGCCGGCAGGTTAGGCTGCACTTCCGCGACGATTTCGCCGCGGTCCTTCTGCAAGCCCAGCGCGGCAGCGACATCCTCGGTGACAGGCTGCAGCAGGAGGCCGAGATAGCCACGGCGGACGCGACCGCCGGCTCTCAACGTATCGACGACCGGCTTTGCGATCTCGGCCGGGATCGCGAAACCGAGCCCGACATTGCCCCCGGTGGGAGAAATGATCGCGGTGTTGATCCCGATCACATTGCCCTGCATGTCGAAGAGCGGGCCGCCTGAATTGCCGGAGTTGATCGAGGCATCGGTCTGGATGAAGCTGTCATAAGGCCCTGAGCGAAGGTCCCGATGAAGGGCGGACACGATTCCGGCCGTCACCGTGCCGCCAAGGCCATAGGGATTCCCGATTGCCAGGACCCAGTCGCCGGTGCGCGCGCCCGGCGAGTCACCAAAGCGCACGAAGGGCAAGTTATTGGCTTCGATTTTGAGGACAGCGAGGTCTGAGGCTTCGTCACGCCCGACCACGCGAGCCGGATATTCCTGCCCGCCGGTCAGCGTGACCTTGATCGCTTGGACCTGCACGCCCGCGCCGCGACCCGCCACGACGTGGTTGTTCGTGACGACGTAGCCATCTGCCGAAATGAGGAATCCGGATCCGAGCGACGTCGCGTTACGGGGAGCGGGCGGCCGGCCCAGCTCCGGAAAGGGAAACAGGCCGCCAAACGGAAAGCCGCCCGGAAAGTCGGGCATTCGCTGCGCCCTGACACGCGACGTCGTCGAGATGTTCACGACAGCCGGGGAGAGACGGGCGGCAAGATCGGCGAAGCTCGGGGGCGCGCCACGTTGCGACTCCAGACGACCGGAACCGTCCGCATTCAGCGGTGCCGTCTGGGCGTGACTGCGCGTGTCGCAGGCGACCGCCAGCAACAACGCTGGAACGAAAACGAACCTCCGCATCCAGGATCTCCTGTCGATCAGCTCGATCAGCCTTCCGGCGAGCCGATCGAGCTCCAAAGACCTGGGCAAGCTAAGCGTGCCGGCTCGGCGAAACGCTGATCTTTGTCAGTGCTCGGAAAAGGTGCGAGCCCCGACATCTTCTCCACGACTCCCAGCATTTCGCTGCCACGCGTCTTCGCAAGGAGCTTACTGAGCCGGTCCCTCACGAGAGATGTCGCGGCCCGAGCCCGATCCAGCGGCAAAGTTCAACGCTATCGGCTCCAGAACAGATCGGGCTGGCACTTCGCTTTAGCTAAGACGATGCCCAGCGGCATCTGCGACTCCGCACCCTCGTCCAAGGCCCGTTTGACGACTTCCAGCTTGTCCCGGCCGCTGCCGAAAATCAGCAGTCGCTTTGCCGAGAGAATGGCGCTCAGCGTCAACGTCACTCTGGGCACCGGCGCCTCGGCCGGAAGCGGCACCGGCCTGACGCCGGCGATGCGCCTCCAGTCAGGATAACGCATCGCGACGGGAAGGTCGGGTCCCGGGAGGAGCGAGGCAACATGACCGTCCAAGCCGAAGCCAAGCCAGACCAGATCCAGCGGCCAAGCCAGGTCCGATAGCCTCAGCTCGGCTGCGTCTGCCGCCGCGGCAGGATCATCGAATGGTGGTCTTGCGAGAGGGATGAGCTGTGCTTGCCCCGCCGCGAAATATCTCTCCAGCAGACCATAGTTGGACAGCCGGTCGCCCGGCGGCACGAGGCGGTCATCGGTGGGGATGACCGTGACCCCACGCCACCCGCTCGCGCGCGGGGCAAGGAACTCGAAGGCGCGTGCAGGCGACCTGCCACCTGGAAAGGCGACGAATGCGGCGCCTTCCGTATTCAGACGATCGGTGATGATGCCCGACACCTCTCGGACCAGGCTCTCGGCCAAATGCTCCGGAGTGGCAAACCCATGCCATAGCGGCTCAGGCACACCAAGGACTTGTGACTCCTCCGGCACTTAGCGGCGTCGCCAGTGGCGCTTGTACCAGTATCGGTGATAGGGATAGGGCCTGTAGATCCAGTGGCCCCCGTACCAAATCCAGGGATCATACCACGGCGGCGCCACATAGACGTGCGGATAGACGGGTGGCGGATAGAAAGGCTCGGGCGTTGCCTTGACCACGAACCCGGGCGGACAGTCGGGGCTGGCGTTCCTCGCGATGGCGCTGCCCGCGACCGCGCCTGCACCCGCGCCAAGGACGGTTGCCGGGGCTCTATCGTAGCGACCCGCGAGCCCTGAACCGGCAAGCGCTCCAATCAGCCCGCCGATCACCGCGCCTGCCGCGACGTTGCTCCGACGGTCCGCTATGCAATTTTCTGCCGCCCACCGTTCGGCTTCGCGGCTGTAGCGATCATCCTCCTCACGCTCGCGGTCCGACTGCACGAACCGGCCAGGAGACGGCTTGTAGCCAGGCGGCGGGGGCACATTGTACTGCTCACTGCGGCCTTCGGTCCGGCTTGAAGACGAAGCGGTGGAAGTCTGGGCAATCGCGGGATTCCCGCACGCGAGAAGCAATGTCAGGATTGTGGCGCGGCGAAGCGGGCTAGCAGGCATTTCAAAGCCCATCCTTGGAGAAGCCCACCGAGGCGGGATCATCGGCTTCGCTATGCGCAGGGCCTCCGTCCGGCACTGATCTAGCTCATTTCACCAAGCCATTTTCGGTTCGATGGGGAGCCCGCCTCAGGACTGCCGGTCCATTCCAGGATCAGCTGATGAGCGCCTCGTGCACCGCTCCGCCGGAATAGGCGACGAGAAGTTCGCACGAGCCGGTGAAGTTGACGCCGGCATCGCCAGCGACGATCCACACGCCGCCGGGCTCAATCGGCTCCGATCCCACGACCGCTTCGCCCCGGAGGGGTATCAACCAAACCGGCTCGCCTCGCCGCGGCGCCAGAATGCCGGTACAAGTGTCGGCCCAGCGTTCCACCACGAACGACCCTCCGGCGGCAAGCACGCGCCTGCCCCGCGCCAGTTCGAATGGGGCGAATGGAGCCTCGTAGGGCGCCGGGCAGGCAGCCTCCACCGCCTCGTCAAGATGGAGCTCGCGATTGCTACCATAGTCGTAGAGCCGATAGGTGACGTCCACATTCTGCTGAATTTCGATCAGGCTGAGCCCTGCGCCTATAGCGTGGATCGTGCCTGCCGGCGCGTACCAGAAGTCACCCGCTCTTACCGGCTTCCAATCGAGCAGAGCTACGATCGAGCCGTCCTTGGCCGCGGCGCGCAGCCGGTCTTTCGTAATCGGCTCGCGCAATCCCATGGCAATGCTCGCCCCTGGCTCTGCCTCGAGGATCTGCCAGGCTTCGCTCTTGCCCCGGGGGAGCCCGTGCGCCTTCGCGGCGGCGTCATCAGGATGAACCTGGACAGAGAGCCGCTCGCTTGTGAACAAGTGCTTGACCAGCAGCTCTGGTTCACCAAGGCCGCTCCCGTGCGGAACCTCAAACCAGATCTCGCCGATGGGCTCCTCGCCCGCGCTTACGTCGTCGAACCCAGATCCAAGCGACCGCCGGCCCCAGGGTTTTCTGACCGTTTTTGTCACCAATCGGAAAACCGGCAAGGCGTCCCCTCCCCTTCTAGAAGTTCGAGCGGCAGTGGCGGGCGTAATGGAGCCCTCTGAGGAAGCCACGCCGGGCGTAGCCCGCGTCAATTGCGGCATTCAGGCGCCGCTGCGCGGGAGCGGCGCCTGTTATCTCCCGGACGATGCCGCGGAAGGGGATCAAGGCATTGACCACGGACCTGCCGCCGGCTTCGGCTATTCTCCCGGCCCGATTTTCTCGCCTTTGGCGCGCAGTGGTGAAATCAGGGCCCAGGACGTTGCTCAGTTCCTTGATCGCCTCTGTGAGCTCGCGGCAGGTTCCAAGCTTCTCCACGCTATATGGATCCTCTGCGGCCTTGAGGAGCACCGGCGGAATCTCGGTCCTGGCGACACCCACATCGTGGGCGGGCTGCACGACAATCTTGCCCGCGCGGTCCAACATCTCCCCGACCGGCTGCTGAGGCTTCCCGTCCTGCGCAAGCGCGCCAGCACCGCTAAGCGGAAGCGCAATCAGAAGTGCTGACCGGAGCAGGCAAAGGGGCAAGGTGTGCGGCACGCAGGCAGCTCCACGAGATCGCGCGTCGGCGGCGCCGAAAACGTGGTGCTTTGTAAACGGTGAAGCCGTCTGGCTGGCTGACCCATGTCAGCCGGAGGGCTGCGACGGCCGTCACCCTGCGCTACCGCCTAGTCCATCGCGGCCAACAGAGCATCAAGACTCAAGGTCGAAAAGGCAGTGAAGCTGTCCGCGACGCCATATGGGAGCAATATGTCGTTCCCGCTCAGCAGCGCGCCGCAGCTATAAACGACGTTCGGAACGTAGCCGTATCGCTCCTCCGGGGACGGGCGCAGCAGCGGCCGGCGTGTGCGGGCGATCACACGGCTGGGCTCCGATCGATCGAGAAGGCACGCACCGATGCAATATTCCCGCATCGCTCCGACGCCATGCGTGAAGACGAGCCAACCATCGGCAGTTTCGATCGGCGATCCACAGTTGCCGAGCTGTGTGAACTCCCATGTCCATCGCGGGTTTACGATCCTGATGCCGCCGTCCCAGTGATGCAGGTTTTCGGACAGCAGAAGCCAAATATTCTCATTGTCGTGCCGACCGAGCATCGCGTAACGGCCCTCGATCAGGCGGGGAAACAGCGCCATTCCCTTCGAGGCGGCGATCAGTCCCTCGAGCCGGTGCATCTTGAAGTCGATGAAGTTTCGGGTGGCGAGCAGCTCCTGGGCGATTCCTCGTCCCCCGACCGCCGTGTACGTCCCTGCAAACAGTGTCGACCCGTCCTCCATTTCGAGGCTCGTGAGCCGAAGATCCTCAATGCCGCCACGCTGCCGCTCGAGGATCGGGAACAGGACGGTTTCTGAAAGGTCGCGGCTGTCGTCGCAATGAAGATGCACAGCAGCATCATCGCTTTCGGGATATTCGATTCGGGGCGTGGCCGCCAGCGGGCTCGCCGCATCTAGGACGATGTCTCTCCCTGGCTGCCAGGTGCCCGTTCTGAAGGCGATGGACGAAAGATGCCCTTCGCCGATCGCCCGTAGCGATAGGATGAACCGCAGCGCGCCTGGCGGACAACCCGACTGATCCGGATGCCTGACAATGCTCGGGTTGAACAGGGCAGCCGACTGGTAGGCATATTCCTCGCTGAAATAGGCGCCGATCAGCTTTGCGCGAGCGCCACTCGCCGAGAAGCTCCCGCGGAGCAGTTCTCTGGCGTTCTCGTAGCGCTGGAGAAAGACCTTTTCCACGTCGCGGTGGCGGCCGCAAAGAACACTCAGCAGCCGTGCGTACTCGTCCGCCAATTCATCCTCAGGCAGGCCGAGGATCCGCTCGACAATGCGCTCGGCCCGGGTCTGACCCTGCTCCAAGGCATTCGGCGAGTCGCCGGGCATGAACGTTCGTATAACCGTTCTTCGATGGTCGGGTTTGATGAAGTGCGGACTTCGCAGGATCGGAACGTCCGCACTCATCTTCCTATGTTTCCCCTCATTGCCGACCGGCGGAACCGTCGAACCCGAGGGCGTCCGCGCCTGCCGCACTGCCTAGAGAGTGCAAAAGCTCACTTCTTTTCCGCAGGCTGACTCGACTCCGTTGCTTTCTTGAAGCGCTCGCGGATTTTGTCGAAGATGCTGGTCGCCGCGCCCTTGTTCTTGGTGCCGTCCTCGATTTCGTCGACCGTCTTCAGCAGATCCTTCATTTCGTCCTTTGTCGCATAGCCGAGCGCCTGACCGAGCCGGAGCTGCTCGCGTGCAGTGGTCAGCAGCCGCTGAATCCTCGCTTCGTCTCCGGCGCCCCGCTGGGCGTTCGCGGCCAGCTTGCGCGCCTCTTCGATTGCCGCGCTTGCCCGCGTCAGCGGCAGCGGGTGGATCACGTCGCGGATCACGATCGTGCTGAGCGCCGCTTCGAGCGCCGCCTTCGCTTCATCGAGCTTGTTCTGCGCGACCAGGACCGCGGCCGCCTTAATCGCGTCCGGGTAGGTCGCGAGCGGGAGATTGCTGACCCGCACGACGGTCTCGCTCGCCAGCCCGTCGATGAGATGGCGTGCTTCCTGCAGCCGCCCATCCTCGAGCGCATCCTCGGCCGATTTCCGCAGCGCATTCACGGCGTCCACCGAACCCAGGACGTCGTAGCTGACGACGCTGACGTCGACCGGGGCGAGAGCAAGGTTAGGGTTGCGCGCGAGCACGATTTCCAGCTTGCCGGTCGCGCGCTCGAGAGCGGCGGTCGCGGCCTTGGCATCCTTCTTGTCGAGCGCGGCAAGAGCATTCTCCGTCTCCTGCAGCGCCGAAACGGCGTCCTGGAGCAGCTCTTCGCGATCGACCGGCGGGGCCGGCGTCGCCTGCGCGGTGGCGTTGTTCGCCGCCGTGGTCGTGTTCTCGGCGGCCTGGTTGTCGGCGTCCTGCTTGGAACAGCCCGCCGTCAAGATGAGGGCGGAGGCTGCGGTCGCGGCGAAAAGACTGCGTTTCATGATCTTCCCTTTGGTTGTTGAGGATACGGGCTCATTGGTCGGGAGCGGGCAGCGCTAGCGGCCGCCTCAGCTTGATGAGGTGATTCGTTCCGTCGCGATCGATCACCGCGATCGCCGCAACGCCATCGCCGGATTCTTCGACATAGATCGACTGCGGGTGGCGGATCATGTGATCCAGCCCCTCGAGCGTCACACCGACCAAGTCATCCTTGTGGTCATAGAAGATTCCGGTGATCGGCAGGTATTGCGCTTCGATCTGATCGCCGAGTTCGAGCGATGCGACTTCGATTTCGGCTCGAAGCCCGGTCAGGCCGCGGGACACGCGGTTCAGATATTGTGGCCATTCCGCCTTAGGAACGACGTTCACGGTTCGACTCCTTCACAAAGGGCGAGGGACCGCTCGCCGGGGTTTCTCGTCGAGAAAGGATATCGGCCGTCCCGCATCGAGCCCCCGGTCCGCGGGGCGCGGTTTGCCGCAGCGCTTCCTCCTGAAGAGCTGCGAATTGCGGAATGCCTTTGAAGGTTTTGGCCACAGTTTCCCGAGCCGCTTCCCGACATCCTGAACATCGGATCTTGATCCACCCGGCCGTCCGCTGGCGGGACCGGCGCGGGCGGCGAGATCGCGATCTTGGCCGATATCCAGCTCAACGCGCTCATCGATATTCTCCAGGTCGCGCCTGGAATTGCAGGCCCGGCCCTCTGCCGCCCTGACATAGCTCAGCTTTCTGGCGGTCGAACTGTGGCACGACTCGGCCATAGAGATTGCCCAATGCCGTGACATATGTTACGCGTCGTGACATGTGGAACGGCTCGGCTGCTTATTTGAGACGGAGACGCCCGCGATGAATCGCGGGCGAAAGGTCGTTCCTCCGCCTCTAGGAAATGGCTTCAACTCCAAACTCATCATGTTGAAGGACCGCCAGGAACTCCCTGCGCGGCCCGAGTCGGATGGCCTCTACTGGATCCTCTCGGGCGCCATCCAAACCAGCATCATCTCCGAGGATGGTCGCCGGTGGATCGGCGGCTTCTACCTGCCGGGGGAATTCATTCTGCTCGAACGCGACGAGGTGCGCAGCCAGTTCGCCCAGGCCCTGTGCCCGACCTCGCTCATCATGACGGATCGCAGCGTGCTTGAGGGCCTGTCGCAGTTCGATCACTTCACATGCGCCACGATCACGACCTGGTTTCTGCGGACCTATCGGATCGCGCTACGCACCGGCTTCCTGCTCGGGCGGTCGAATGCCATCGAGCGGCTAGCGTTCTTTCTTCTCGATCTCATGCAGAGGCTGGAGGGGCGTCGCCACTTCCATCTGCTCATGTCGAGAGCCGACATCGGCGACCATCTCGGGTTAACCAGCGAGACCGTGACCCGTACATTCACTCTGCTGCAACGGCATAACTATGTGCAGGTGAATGGGCGCAACCTGGAAATCCTTGATCCTATCGGGCTTGCGCGTCTCGCGGCGGCGGTGGTCACGATCTGACGGCGCCGGGCCCACGCAGCGGCCGTGTGACATGTGGGCCCACCTCTGCTATAGCGCACTGGTTATGGGAACGGGTTCGGACTCGAATGAACTTCATACCGTGTGAGGACTGCGCGCTTCGCCGGTTGGCGCTGTTCAAGAAGTTTACAGCGCCCGAGCTCAGCTTTGTGCGCGCCCTCAAGAATAATCAGATAGATGTTCCTGCGCGCCGCGTGATCATCGAGCCTGGGCGGTTCGCCGGAAAGCTGTACACGCTGTATGCGGGATGGGCATATCGCTACAAGCTTACACCAACCGGGCAACGACAGATCATCGACATTCTGCTGCCGGGTAGCCTGATCGGTCTTCAACAGTTGATGCTGGGTGATTCGGAGAGCGGTGTCGAAAGCCTAACCCCCGTGACGCTGTGCGTGTTGACAGGGCGCAATATCGACGAGCTGTTTCAGCGGCAGAGCCAGCTCTCCGAGGCGATGGTCTTCGCGCTCATGGAGGACCAGCGCCGCGCCGATCGCCGCATTGCGCTTGTCGCGAAGCAGAATGGCGCTGAACGCCTAGCCTACTTCCTCCTTGAGCTTGTAGATCGCCTCGTTGCGTTGGACCTCGGGCACGATGCGATGTCGTATTTCCCATTGCAGCGTCGCCATCTGGCTGACCTCCTCGGCTTATCTGAGACCCATGTCAGCCGCTCGATGCAGCAACTTCGCCGCGGCGATCTGGCAGCGATCGCAGCGAACTCGCTCGTGATCCGCAACCGGCAGCTCATGATCAACCTTTCGGGCTATACACTGTCAACTCGGGAGCACCCTCGCCTTCTGCTCTGATCATGTGTGATATGCCGTTGCCGGGAGTGGGACAACTTCACCAGAACGGGCGCAATCACTGAGATGGCCCCGCCCGTGGGCACGCGGCCCACGGGCGGTCACTATCATGCCTGACCCGAATTGACGGCGATGCGGCGGACGCTCTCGGCGGCAGACGCCGATTTCGGCACCGTGACGGTGAGAACACCCTTCTTGAACGTGGCACTCGCCTTGTCCTGCTCGATACCATTGGGAAGGCCGATGCGGCGCTCGAATCGCCCGTAGCTCCGCTCGGAATAACCCCGGTCCTTGTCCTCGACCTCCGACTTCTTCTCGCCACGGAGCGTGAGGACGCCTTCCTCGACGGTCACTTCCACGTCCTTTTCGTCGAGTCCGGGGAGTTCGGCCATGACTCGGATTTCCTTGTCGGTTTCGGCAAGCTCGACGCTCGGGGCGAGGAGCCCTCGCTCGACGCCGGCGAGCGCCGGCACACCGAAGCCGCGGAAGAAATCCTCGAACAGGCGGTTCACTTCCCGGTGCAGCGAGAGCACCGGGTCGCTCGCAGCGCCCGCAGCGCTGACCTGAGCAGGAACCTTGTTCTCCTGACGGCTCCAGGGGATCAGATCACGAATGGACATGGCATCTAACTCCTTCTTCGAACAGCGTCATCGCGGAGCCGCCGACATGCCTGGCACGCTGACTAGAAGCTGGGTGGCCGGTCGCCTCAGGCTGAACGCGCCGGCGCGTGATTGCGCCGTTTCGCCGGCTAAGGCACAAAGCTCTCCACGCTACTTTGGTACTTCCAGTCAATCCCGCCGAGGCGGCCGGTGGCGAGCTTCATCGGTAAGCGCTCCGGGCAGGCTAACACTGATTTAGCTCAGCCCCGGATTGGCGCCGGTCGCGATATGCTCCGGCATGGCATGGCGACCGAAGCCTGGCATCCGTCGACCGAAGGAGTGGTCATGGACATCACGACTGTGTTGAGCAGCCCGGCCGATCGGGTCGTTCGCCAACCCGACATGCTGATGCGTGGAATGGCGCACGACCTCGACAATATGCTGGCGGTGATCGCCTCCGGTCTGGTCTCGATCGAGCGCGGAGCGGATCAGCAGCAGCTGGCGCGCCTCGTAGCCGGAATGAAGCACGCGATCCGGAATGCCGCTTCCCTGGTTGACGATATTGCGGAGCTCAGTACCGATCGCGGCGTCACGACCGAGCGGATTTCGGTTGAAGCGCTGATCCGCGGGCTGGAAGCGCGGGCCAGCACCATTCTGGGAGACGGCGTGGACTTTCGGACAGAGATCGCGCGTGACCTCTGGCCGGTCCGCGTCCTCCCCAATTATCTCCAGTTTGCGCTCTTCAATCTCCTGGCGAACGCCGCCGACGCGATGCCAAAGGGTGGCGTGCTGGTCCTGCGAGCCTTCAACACGTTCCGAAGCACGGCGAGCCCTATAGGCGCAGCGGGCGACTTCGTTCGGCTTGAAATGGTCGATTCCGGCGAAGGCATCGCGCCCGACGTTCTGACCCGCGTTTTCGATCCGTTCTTCACGACGCGGCAGTCGCTCAAGAGAACCGGGCTCGGGTTGGGCCAGGTCCGAAGGTTCGCGACCCAATTTGGCGGTGATGTCGCAGTCGAGAGCGACCAGGGCGCGGGAACCCGAGTCATCCTGCACCTGCCGCGAGCAGCGCCGGGCAGGTCCTGACCCGATACCACCGCGAAAGAACGCGGCACCCTTCGCGTCTCAGCCGCGCTGCGGCCGCGTGTCACGAGTCCCGCCGCGCCTGCCATGGTCAGGCAATCAGGCGGTTCCACGACCCGTACTGCGCTGACACCTCGCCTCTCCGGATGGCGAGACCGATCAACGCAAGACCTAGCAGCACATTATATGCCGCATGCAGAGCCTCTGCGCCGAAAGCGAATGGCGTGACACAGAGCGCCGCGCCAATGGGGATGAGCAGGAAGCGGACGGAGCGTGCGACCTCGGCGGCGGCTACCGAGATCACGGTCAGCGCCAGCGATCCAAGCAGATGATCCCAATCTGCGATCGGCGGAGCCGCGCCGAACGTGACCCGCGTGAACAAGAGCGATGCCGCCAGCACGGCCGCAATGGACAGGTTCCAGGGCAGGCTCACGCCACCGATCGCCACGTCCTTCATGATCGCGCGGGCCGGCCGGTCGAACTCGTCAGGCACATCACCGGCGCCGCCCTCGTCCGTGTCTCCGAACAGGAAGACCCGAAGCACATTCTTGCCTGCCCGTGCGCGGCGGCGAAGGAACTGGCCGACCGCCACCAGTTCGTCCAGCGAGTAGGGTATCTGGATCAGCATCGCCGCGGCGCCGATCAGCGCCAGCGTGCTCCAGGTGCCGATCCAGATCGGTTGGATGATGATGAAAAAGATCGAGACAATGCCGAGCGGGGCGATCATCAGTCCGAACAGAAGCACGAGCCACGGCATGGTCCGCCAGCGCGCGCGCGACCCGACGATCCCGGTGAGGATCTCGAGGCCGTAGGTGTAGCCGCCGAGCGCGGCATCGGAAACAGGCCATGCTTCCGAGACTTCGCTGGTGATGATCTCCTCGGTGCCATTGCGCGGGTCTTCGAGGCTCCCCTGAAAGAAGGGCTCCCAGACGTCGGACACATAGCCGAGCTGATATGCTGCGAGGTAACGGGAGACATAGAGGCCGATCAGTGCAAGGGCGATGATCGGGACGCGCTGGGTCCAGCTCGACGGATTATACGTCCACCCCTGAGGCACCTGCGGACCGGTCACTCGCGCCAGGGGTGACGGCCCCACTTCGGGCTTTGTCCCGACGGCAAAGCCGAAGATCAACATACCCACCAGCGTGTCGGAAAGGTATGCTGTTGGATTGTCGGTCCAAAAGACAAACGGCGCTGCCATCACGATAGCGCCTATCGCGGCCGATATCCATCGCGCCCAGGGCGCGTGCCAGCTCAGCGACAGCGATGCGAAGACGATCAGCAGCGCGCCGGAGACGATCTCGGTCCATCGGAGCAGAGGCTCGGCTACTCCGATCAGCGGCGGCTGAGTGAGCAGCCAGGTTCCGAGCATGAAGTTTACGAAATGCGCCCAGCGCGTCTCGGAATGCTCCATCCGGTAGCGCTCGTCGCTCGCCCTCCTGACCTCCTCAGGATGTTTGCCCAGCGCGGCGGCCTCGGCGAGATCGTGCGGCGGCCGGAGACCGTTTCTCTTGTACCAAGCCAGAGGATCGCGCTTCAGCGCCGCGATCATCTTCGGGAGCTCATCCTTGAGGCGATGATGGGGTCGCCAGCCCAGCAGTTTCTCGGCGCGGCCGATATCCAGCGCGTAATGGTCATCCGCAAGCCGGATCATGAAGGGCTTGATGAACGGCTTCTCACCCTCGTCGATTGCGTCGGGGACGACGGGCTCGAGCTTATCCTGAGCCCAGACACCGACTGCCGCCACCGGCTTTGGTATTCGCAACGTCGGCCAGTCCTCGATGCCGTGGATGAGATATCCGATCTCGTCTTGCAGCGCATCATACCCCAGCGCTTCGGGCTCGCCGACCAGGATCTCCGCATCGGGCGGCAGCGTATCCCGGCGTTGAACGGCGAGACGGACAGCTTCGACAAGATCCTCGCGATGGACCATGGACTGGCCCACTAGCGGCGAGCCCGAATAGAAGAAGCTCTCGAACTCGCGCTCGTAGATCCGGGCTATCTGATTGGACAGCGTAGGCACCGCCGACTCCTCGTCGTACACGCCGGCGAAGCGCAAGATCGCATAGGGGATGGAGCCGTGTTCTTCGCGGATTACCTCTTCGGCCAGCGCCTTCGACTTCGGATAGGCCCAACGGGGATCGATCGGCCAGCTTTCGTCGATTTGTTCGCCCGGCGCGCACGGCGCGTGCACGAGCATCGTGCTTGAATAGACGAACTGTTCGACTTCGAAGCCCTGCAACGCTCGCAGGAGCCGGCGCGTGCCCTCTACATTGACCGACCGGTAGAGCGGATGTTCCTTGCCCGTGAAGTCGAAGTAGGCAGCGAGGTGGATCACCGACGCCACGCGTCCACCATGGCTTGCGCGAATCTGCGCCAGGGCATCGAGCACAGATTGGTCCGAAGCAAGATCGACCTTGATCACCGGGAAGGTTAGCGCCTCTGCTTTGAGATCGAGGCCGACGATCCGGTAATCCGCCGAAAGCACAGCCGCCACCGAACGTCCAAGATTGCCCGTCGCGCCGGTGATGATGACAAGTGGCTTATCCATGTGTGCCCACCCCGATCTGTCTCGTGTTGGCCTCACGGCCACGCCGACCTGATCCCCACCGCGACGCCGGCGCATGGCGCGAGCACATCTGCCGCACGAGCTGAACGTCGGGGCGACGCAAGGCGCCGAGCCCGAGCGCCCACCTGGCCCTTCGGCCGTCACGCACGGCGGCACGCGCTACGCCATTCTACCCTTCGTCTGGGCATCACCTGGTTCCGGAAGGTCCGGCGCGCAGCTCATACCTTAACTCTCGTCGAGCTCGTCCTGAGCTATGTCAGGGCCGCGCCACCTTGCCGGTGGGAAGCTCGCTCCTTCCAGGAGGTGATTATGTGCGAGTTGATCTTAACGGGCGCGGCTCGCGTCATCCGGAAGCGGCAGCAGCGGTTCGTGTACGAGGACGCCGGCCCGCCGGCATGAGGCGGCACCGTGCGCAACGCGCCAAGTGGTCTCCCAGCCCAGCATGCTGATCGACCAAACGCCCATGGACCGAACCGAGCCGATCGCCTCCCACACGACTTTAGCCTCTCTGGACCTCCACAAAGAATGCGTCGGGAGGCACGCTCCACAAAAGGCGTTCACCCGCGGCCGCGACGCCGGGATCGGATCACTTCGCAACACGGCTTCCTCATCGCCAAAGGCGATGAGGTGAACCTGGGCGTCGCTCTCGAGTGGCTGGCCGCCGCAGCGCCTTGGGCGATCCGTATCGGCGCGCTGATCGTTGTTCCCTTTCGCCGGTCGCCGGCTGCGACGCAAAGCTGGCTGCTCCTCTTCTTCGTGGCGCCGTGGCTCGGCCTCGTCCTCTATCTGGCGATCGGCCGGCCATCCCACCCTCGATGGCGTCGCCAGCGCGTCGCGCAACTCTGGCCGATCATTGACCGGGCGGTTTCCTGCATCGACCGGGTCGCCCGGCCGGCCGAGCTGCCGCCCGTCCAGGCGTCAGCGGCTTCCCTCGTTAGCGGGATCGGTCGCATGCCGCTCTTACAAGGCAATGAGGTCGACTTCCTGACGGACTACGACGCGACGATCGATCTCCTCGTTGAGGATATCGGGCACGCCGAGGACCATGTCCACCTTCTCTTCTACATCTTCGCCACGGACGCCACCGGCCAGAAAGTGATCGCCGCGCTGCGCCAGGCGGCGCTGCGTGGCGTCAGGTGCAGGGTGCTGGTCGATGCGATCGGATCGCGCACGTGGGCCGCCCGCATCGAGCGGGAGCTGCGGCCCGCAGGCGTCGAGGTTCACGAAATGCTGCCGATCCGCGTCCTCGGCCGCACCACGCGCTTCGACCTGCGCAATCACCGCAAGATCGCCGTAATCGACGGACGGACCGGTTACACCGGGTCCCAGAACATCATCGACTCCGATCAGGGATGGGGCTGGCCAAACCGAGAGGTGATGGTTCGGGTCCGAGGGCCGGTTGTCGGCGAATTGCAGGCGGTCTTCGTGGCGGACTGGTTCCTCGAGACGGAGAAGGAGCTCGCCGACGGACATCTCTACCCCCCGGCGGAGGACGCGGGCAGCAGCCTCGGGCAAGTTCTGCCGAGCGGGCCCGATCTCGAGCATGGGGGCATCGACGAGCTTTTCGTTGCCCTCATCCACTCAGCTCGAGAGCGTGTCCTGATCTCCACGCCCTACTTCGTCCCGAGCGAGCCCCTCTTGCAAGCGTTGCAGGTGGCGATCCTTAAGGGAGCCGAGGTCCACCTGCTGTTGTCCGGCCGCTCTGATCATCCGCTCGTACACCTCGCCCAGCAGTCCTATTATTCCGAGCTGCTGTCGGCCGGTGCGGTGATCCACCTGTTCCAGCCGGGCTTCCTGCACGCCAAGCATATGAGCATCGATGAGGCAGTCGCCGTCGTCGGATCGAGCAACGTCGACATGCGATCATTTGCCCTGAATTCGGAGATCAACCTCGTCCTTTACGACCGCGAGGCGACACTTACCTTGCGCCAGATCGAGCGCTCAAGGCTGGAACAATCCGTTCCACTGAGAGCAAGCGACTGGGAGCGCCGCAATCTCGCGCGCAAGTGTGCCGAGAACGTAGCGCGGCTCTTCAGCCCGTTGTTGTGATCTGCTCGGACCAGCTGAGCCGGAGTGAGAACGAGACTTTGCTATTGATGGAATGACCATGCACCATGACGCACCATTAATCGCCACGATTGTCGCCGGCCTGGTCGCTGCTTTCATCGCAGGGACCGTGGCGCACCGGCTCAAGATATCCCCGATCGCGGGCTATCTGCTCGCTGGCGCCTTCGTCGGGCCGTCGATGCCCGGCTTCGCGGCGCACCCGGAAATCGCATCGCAGCTTGCCGAGATCGGTGTCATTCTCCTGATGTTCGGCGTCGGCCTGCACTTCTCGCTGCGGGATCTCCTGTCAGTGAAAAAGATCGCGGTCCCTGGAGCGTTGATCCAGATCGTTGTCGCAACGCTATTCGGCATGGCGCTGGCCTGGGCGCTCGGGTGGCGCGCTGGCCAGGGCCTAGTCTTCGGTCTCGCGCTATCCGTTGCGAGCACTGTCGTCCTAGTGCGGGCTCTTCAGGTGCACAACCTCGTCCAGACCGATCAAGGCCGCATCGCGGTGGGCTGGCTGGTAGTCGAGGACCTGGTGATGGTGCTGGCGCTGGTGCTTCTGCCGTCCGTAGCCGCCATCCTGTCGGGCACATCGGCGAACGCGGGCGCCGCTGCCGCGAGCGCCGTGACCACTACGCTGATGAAGGTGGCGGGCTTCATTGCGCTGATGCTCCTCGTGGGCCGCCGCGCGATGCCGGCAATCCTTCACTGGGTGGCCGATACCGGTTCCCGCGAGTTGTTCCGTCTGGCAGTACTCGCGATCGCCCTTGGGGTTGCCTTCGGCGCCGCGCTCGTCTTCGACGTCTCGTTCGCTCTCGGCGCCTTCTTCGCCGGCATGATCCTGGGTGAAACCCAGCTCAGTCGGCTCGCGACCGAGGAGATCCTCCCGTTCCGAGACGCCTTTTCCGTCCTGTTCTTCGTTTCGGCCGGCATGCTGTTCGACCCAGCGGTGATCCTCAATCAGCCGATTGCGCTTCTGGCGACGCTCGCCATCATCCTGGTCGGCAAGTCCGCGGCTGCCTATGCCATCGTCCGATCGTTCGGATATCGTGACCAAACCGCGATCACGATCTCGGCAAGCCTGGCACAGATCGGCGAGTTCTCGTTCATTCTTGCCGGCCTTGGCGTCAGCGCCGGCCTTCTGCCTCCCCAAGGCCGGGACCTGATCCTCGCGGCCGCTATCATCTCGATCTTCCTTAATCCCCTGCTCTTTTCATTCGTAACCAGGCAGGGGGTTCGTCCACTTCGGCACGCCGGCCCTGCGGAAGGATCTTCAGAAGAGCCGGCGCCCGAGCAGGGCCCGCCCCCTGGGCATGTGATCATCGTGGGCTATGGCCGAGTCGGCCGCTTCATCGCTGCAACGCTCGGGGCCTCGGGATACGCGCTGAGCATAGTCGAGGACAGCAGAGAGGCCGTGCAAGCAGCGCAAGCGGAAGGGCTGCGCGCCGTCCAGGGTAACGCCACCGAAGCTTCCATCCTCACGCGGGCCGGCATCACCGGGGCATCGACGCTGCTGATCGCGATCCCTGAGGGGTTCGAAGCCGCGATCATCGCGAAGCGTGCCCGCGCCATGAACCCGGACCTGCGCATCATCGCGCGTGCCCATTCGGAGGCGGAGGTGGACCACCTGAAGGCGATGGGTGCTGACGCAATCGTCCTGGCGGAGAAGGCAGCAGCAGCCAAGATGGCGGCGCTGGTCTCAGAAGCGGAGTCCGAGGATGTCGACGGACTCGCTCACCTGGTGGAGAGCTAATCGGCAATGATTCCGTCGCTGAGCGCCGCCTTCATGCAAGGGCAGTTTCCAGCGACGGGTCAGATCGTCCGCAACGCTCGAAGCTCAGGATTGAGGCGGAGGCGGACCGCCCGGACGCGGGCGAGCGCCTCTTCCGGAGAGACACCAAGCGCGACGAAGGTCTGCACTGCCAGCCCCAAGCCCGCAGCCAAGTTCTCCGGAAAGATGTAGGTCGCGCCGGCCTTGGCGATGGATGTCAGACCTCGATTGTCTCTCGTGCTGACAAGGACTGGCAACGCCGGATTGAGTTGCCGAACCTGGCGTACCAGCTGCTCTAGCCTTGGCTGGCTGTTCAGAAGGGCGACCACCACTGCGGCCGTATCGATGTTGGCTGCCTCAAGCACGCCGCGGCGTGTTGCGTCACCGAAAATGACCTGATGCCCCTCGCGATGGGCAATCCGAAGCCGGTCAACGTCGCGCTCGATCGCGATATAAGGTATCCCGCTCGCCTTCAGAACCGTACCCACCAGCCGTCCGACCGGGCCGCACCCCGCCAGGATGACGTGACCGCGTAGATCGCCCGCCGAGCCGCCGATCATGACGTCTGGCTCAGCGACCAGCTGCGGCGTCGACAGGACCTCGGCCGAGATGCGCCGATTGAACTGGATGAGGAACGGAGCCAGGAAAATGCTCACGGCCGTCCCTGCGAGTGCCGTTTGCGCCACAACCTCCGGCAGCAAGCCGCCACCGATCGCCTGGGTCAGGATGAGCAGGGAGATCTCGCCGCCGTGCGCCAGGACCAGCGCGGTCTGCAATGCCGCATTGGTCGCAAGTCCGCTGAACCGCGCGAGAGCGAAGATGATCGCGAGCTTCACGAGGACGAGGATAGCCACCGCGCCGACCGTCGCCGCCGGCTCGGTGAGAACGATCGACCAATCAACGCTCATACCGATCGTCAGGAAGAACAGACCGAGGAAGATGTCCCGCAGCGGCCGGAGCTCGTCTGCGAGGTGATGGCGGTAGTTGCTCTCGGCGACGACCATGCCGACGATGAAGGCTGCTACCGCCAGGGAGAGACCGATCATCTCGGCGAGAAGCGCGACGCCTGCAACCAACGCCAGCCCGGCAAGCATCAGCGGCTCGTTGGATCCACTCCGAGCGATCCAATCGAAGATGCGGCCGATCGTCTTGCGCGCGAAGAGCGCGGCACCCGTGAAGACGAGCACGGCAGCGCCCAACCGCAACATCAGGCCGGCGAGGTCCTGCTCAGCGCCCGAGGCAACCGCGCCAACCAAGAGCAGGACAGGGAGGGCCGCGAGATCCTGGAAGAGGAGGATACCCGTCGTTGCTATGCCATGACTGGTCGTCACCTCGTCCTGATCCAGTAGCTGCTTGTGGACGATGGCGCTCGACGAGTGCGCGAGTGCAAAGCCCAGGATCAATGATGCGGTCAGGGACAGTCCCCCGAGGAGGGCGACCCCGGCTACGAGCAATGCGGTGACAACGACCTGAAGCGTGCCCAGCACGAAAACCAAGCGACGGGCCGCGACAATGCGTGGCCAGGAGAATTCAAAGCCAATGACAAACATCAGCGCGGCGATGCCGAGCTCACCGAGGAAACGGGTTCCCTCATTCGCGGAAACGAGGTGAAGCCCGTAGGGCCCTACGACCGATCCGGCGACGAGATATCCTGCAATCGAAGAGAGGCGGAACTTTGTGAAGAGCGCGACGAACGCCAGGGAGGCGAAAATCAGGATCACCGCATCGACGAGAAAGTGGTGAAGCATGAACCGGACGCCTCTCGCGGGGATCAAGTGCTTTCCGCCAAGGGCGGCGGGTCGGGGCTGCTCGCTTCACTCTGCTCCGGGTATCTCGAGGCACTCGACGACTTCGACCGCTTCGCCCGGAAAGATCGTGAAATGAGGATGGCTCTCGAAAAGGCGCGCGGCAGCCTCGTGCGTGTCCGCTTCGACGATGATGTAGCCGGTGAGGCTGTTTCGCCCTGCCTCGACGCCCGACGAGGAAACCCGCAGGGTCCGGCCGAGCGGGCCGCCAGCATCTTTTATGTTGTCAGCGTTCTTGCCCATCCATGCCCCCCAAGCAGCCATCCCCTCTGACTGCTTGTCAGGACTTATCGGTGACGCGACTTTTTCCGCGTCTGTTGCTGATCCAATGTACAACGCCAGGAACTTTGCCATGCCCAGTCCTTCGCTTCGCTCGATCCATCCAGTTACTAGAAGCATCGCGTGCAGCCGCCATCAGAAAACGTCGGCGAAGGCAGCTTGTGGCAATGTCCAACTAAACCGTCGAGATCGTCGGCGTTGCACGTTCTCCTTTCCGGCTCGGATCTCCGGCGCGAAAGGCCTGCTGCCAACCTTCAAAGCGTCCAGCTCGGCGGATCGCTCGCGGGGAAAGACTCTTCGATCGCTTCGTCGACCGGGTCGAGATCCGTCCCCTCCTGACCTTCCTCGGCCACGCTCTCATCAGGTGCCAGTTCCGGCTTCCTGTCCTTGTCGGGATTCACCGACGCTTTGGGGTCCGTCATCCTTTCATTCTCCAGCAAAGTGAGCGCTGCACCTCTGCATCCGCGCGAACCGACTGCACATTCTGCCTGTCAGGATGGACCAGGCCCTGACTCAGATCAGCTCCGCTTGGCTTGTCTCAGGCGGTCGCCGGCAAAGACGTGCGCGCGTCCTTCCGAAAAGGCGACGGCCACAGCCTCAAGGCCGCGGATAGAACGCCTGCAGCGATTACGCCGGTTCGCCCGTCCTTTCGATGAGGCCTGCCCAGACGGCGAGGAGAAGCGCGGCCAGCGCTGTGAACCAGAGGCCGTCGACGCCCAACCGGTGGAAGCTAAGCGCGCCTATGATCGCCCCTGTGACGAGGCTCGACCACAGCAACAAGTGTGGGAGCCAATCCCATCTGGGTCCGCCAAGCAGCGCCATGCCGATCCGCTGCCCCGCCTTCACGACCGCACCGGTCATATAGGTGAGGCCGATGCTCACTTCGCCATCGCGCTGGAAAACAAGATTCTCCGCTCCCATCGCAGCAGCCATGAGCAGCGGTGCGAATGCGCCCGCGCCGGCGTGCGCGAGCGTCGCGCTCGAGGCGAGGAGCAATGACACGAGTCCCAAGACAGCGGACTTCCGGCGCTTCTGAACCAGGGTGGCCACGAGCGTGGCTGCGATCACCCCCGTGAGGAACGCACCAATCAATCCCAGCGCGATCAACGCCGTCACCGACCGTTCGGCCGCCCCGATGGCGAGCCGTGTGGAGTTGCCGCTCATGAACGACACAAACATCCCGCCTGCGGCCAGGAAGCCGAGCCCGTCGACGTAGCCCGCCAGCCCGGTAAGACAAAAGGCGAGCCACTTTCGTCGCCGTTCAAGCACGCCGATCATTGAACCCATATACTCCTGCTATCCGAAACTGATGCCCGGGCGGGCACGCCGCTTCCAGTCCGCGCCACCAGAAAGCGATAACGGTAGAAGGTTCGTCGGGGCGGATCGCCAGCGCACAGGCGCTGGACGCTCCCTAGCCAGGCCTGGCGACCGAGCCCATGCAATGTGAGTGTCTGGTGAGCGGCACGGCCCTGCTGCTGGAGCCGGTCGGCAGGGAATTCCAAATACTTCCCTGCCGCGCTAGCGAAATTGTTGGGGCCTGGGCCAGTCGCAACGGGCGAGCCATTAAGCCCGGCGAAGCTTGAACCCGAGCCCGAGAAGAACAACGCCAGCGAAGATCGCGTACGAACCGATCACCCACGCGGCCGAAGGCAAAGTTGTGAGGGGATCGAGGACCAGCAGGATGATGATCACGATCCCAAGAACGACCGAGAGGGCACCTGAGAGCCCCATCAACCACTCGCCGCTGATCTCCTTGCGCAGGCTCGTTGCGGCCACGATTTCGAGGGCGCCGGTCACAATAGCCCAGATCGCCAGCATGACCAGCGTGACCAGAGCGTAGCCGACCGTCATGACCTCGGGCATCAGCACGAACAGGACCGCAGTCGCGATGCCGATGATCCCGCGGATCACGTAGGCCCACCAGCGCTCCTCCTTACGCCGGGCGCCGCGCACCGCCGCGACCATGGAAAGGATTCCATCGGCACCGGCATAGGCGGCGAATACCATCGCAAAGGCGAACAGGGCGCTGAGCGGGAACAGGAAGGATACCACGCCAAGCGCGAGCGCGAGGACACCGCGAAAGACGATCCATCCCCAGTTGCGGCGCAGTGTCCCTAACATCTGCTGACCGACCGCGTCGGACACGCCGGAAACGGCATCGACTTTGACTCCAACCATAAGGCCTCCTCTTTTGGCACCCTAAAGGGCGCATGACGTGACGTCGCTATGCTCGTTCACGCTCCCCCATGAGGTTGAGCAGGAGCTGGAACAGGTTTATGAGATCCAGATAAAGGGATAGCGCCCCCATCACCGCGAGCTTCTCGGCTGATTCTGTCCCCGCATAGGCGAAATATTGATTCTTCAAGCGCTGGCTATCCCAGGCGGTAAGGCCGGTGAAGACCAGCACGGCGATGATCGAGACGGCGAACTGCAGCGTGTCGGAGGCGAGGAACAGGTTGATCAGGCTTGCGATGATGACGCCGACGAGCCCGACCATGAGGAAGGTCGACCAGCGCGAGAGGTCGACATTGGTCGTATAGCCCCACAGGCACATCGTCGCGAACAGGGCGGCGGCCGAGAAGAACGCCAGCGCGATGCTGGTGCCGGTGAACACCAGGAAGACGCTGGCCAGCGACAGCCCCATGATGGTCGCGAATGAATAAAAAGCGATCCGCGCAGTGTTGGCGCTCATCTGCTCGACGCGGAAGGAGAAGAACAGGACGAAGGCGAGCGGCGCCAGCATCACGACCCATTTGAGGGGCGTGTTGAAGATCGGTTGATAGAGAGCTGGGGTGCCGGCGACGAGGAAGGCGACAAGCCCGGTAAGGACCAGTCCCAGGGCCATCGTGCGATAGATGCCAAGCATGTAACGGCGAAGACCGGGGTCGTAAGCTACCGCTCGCCCGGAGGCGCCGTGCAAATCCGCGCCAGAAGTTTCAAATGGCGTGTTCATCTGCAAATCTCCAACGGAAGGTGCAGCGATCGAGGAAGCACGTGCCGTTCCGGCCTTGCGCGCCTTCCCGACTGGGCCTGGAAGCCGTTCGAAGCGTTCCGGATCTATGAAGGCTCGTCGAGCGCTGCACAGCGCCCGCGTTCACGATCTGCAAGGGCCATCGCGCGACCCACCTTTGGAGCACTGAACCAAGCGAGATCACGGGCTGTCCGTCCTTGCCGAAGTCTTCCGGTCCTCTTGGGCAGTCCCGTAGCGAATCAACCGCAATCGCCCGCTGATCTACATCACCTCGTCGCCGCGACTCTCGAGGCAGTGTCCGCTCGTGCGCTGCGCGACCGCGCATGCGCATTGGCACTCACATGGGTGAAGCGCCAGGAAAGTGCGGCAGATCTCTTGATGGTCGAAAATCGTCTTCCTAGCTCTGCCGAAACCGACCGTTCCCCGCGAACGGGAGGGTCATCACATCATGATCTGCTTTGGAGGTAATGCATGCATTTCCGTCCCCTGCACGACCGTGTCGCCGTGCGTCGCATCGAAGCCGAGGAAAAGACGGCCGGCGGCATCATCATCCCGGATACTGCCAAGGAGAAGCCACAGGAGGGCGAGGTCGTCGCCGTCGGCCCCGGCGCCCGCGACGAGACCGGCAAGCTGGTCGAGCTGTCCGTTAAGGCCGGCGATCGCGTCCTCTTCGGCAAATGGTCCGGCAGCGAGGTCAAGATCGACGGCGAGGAACTGCTCATCATGAAGGAGAGCGACATCCTCGGGATCGTAGAAACCGAAGCGTCGTCGAAATAGGGCGGCGCACCCACAGAAATCCACGCGAACATAGGAGGAAACGATACAATGGCTGCAAAGGAAGTCCGTTTCTCGACCGACGCGCGTGACCGCATGCTGCGGGGCGTGGACACGCTCGCAGACGCGGTCAAGGTGACCCTCGGACCGAAGGGCCGCAACGTCGTGATCGACAAGAGCTTCGGCGCGCCGCGAATCACCAAGGACGGTGTCACGGTCGCGAAGGAGATCGAACTGAAGGACAAGTTCGAGAACATGGGCGCGCAACTGATCCGAGAGGTCGCGTCCAAGACCAATGATCTCGCCGGCGACGGGACCACGACCGCGACCGTCCTCGCCCAGGCGATCGTCCGCGAGGGCGCCAAGTCGGTCGCCGCCGGCATGAACCCGATGGACCTGAAGCGGGGCATCGATCTCGCCGTCGGAGCCGTGGTCGACGATCTCAAGGCGCATGCGCGCAGGATCAGCGCGAACAGCGAAATCGCCCAGGTCGCCACGATCTCCGCGAACGGCGACACCGAGGTCGGCCAGATCCTTGCCGAGGCGATGGAAAAGGTCGGCAACGAAGGTGTCATCACCGTCGAGGAGGCAAAGAGCCTCGCGACCGAACTCGAAGTCGTGGAGGGCATGCAGTTCGACCGCGGTTATCTCTCGCCCTATTTCATCACCAACCCCGAGAAGCTGCGGGTCGAGCTGGAAGATCCGTACATCCTGATCCACGAGAAGAAGCTCTCGAACCTGCAGGCGCTGGTGCCCCTGCTCGAAAAGGTGATCCAGTCGGGCCGCCCGCTGCTGATCATCGCAGAGGACGTCGAGGGTGACGCCCTGGCTACCCTGGTCGTCAACAAGCTGCGCGGCGGCCTCCAGGTCGCGGCCGTCAAGGCGCCGGGCTTTGGCGATCGGCGCAAGGCGATGCTCGAGGACATCGCCGTCCTCACCGGCGGCAATGTCGTCAGCGAGGACCTCGGCATCAAGCTCGAGAACGTCACCGTCAACATGCTCGGTCGCGCCAAGAAGGTGGTGATCGACAAGGACGACACGACGATCATCGATGGCGCCGGCCAGAAGTCGGACATCGACGGCCGCGCCGCGCAGATCCGCCAGCAGATCGAGACGACCACCTCCGACTATGATCGCGAGAAGCTGCAGGAGCGGCTCGCCAAGCTCGCCGGCGGCGTCGCCGTGATCCGTGTCGGCGGCGCCACCGAGGTCGAGGTGAAGGAGAAGAAGGACCGGGTGGACGATGCGTTCCACGCCACGCGCGCTGCGGTCGAGGAGGGTATCCTGCCCGGGGGCGGCATCCCGCTGCTCCGCGCGGTCAAGGCGCTGGAAAGCCTCTCCGCGGCCAACGACGACCAGAAGGCCGGCATCGAGATCGTCCGCCGGGCCTTGAAGGCGCCGGCGCGCCAGATCGTCGACAATGCCGGCGAGGACGGCGCCTACGTGGTCGGGAAGCTCGGCGAGGGATCGGACTACAACTGGGGCTTCAACGCTGCCACCGGTGAGTATGAAGATCTCGTCCGGGCCGGCGTGATCGACCCGGCCAAGGTCGTGCGCACCGCGCTTCAGGATGCGGCGTCGGTTGCAGGGTTGCTCATCACAACCGAGGCGCTGATCGCGGAGCTGCCGAAGGACGAAAAGCCGGCGCCGGTTCCCGCGATGGACTATTAAAGGATTGGGGGCCGCAAGGCCCCCATCCGAACACTGAGTGCATTTCTCCTAGGCGGAGTCACCGGTCGCGCTCGCCGCCGCCCGGATCTCGGCCAGTTTGGCGGCCAGTTCGTCCTGTCGAAAGGGCTTCATGAGGCGCGGAAAGTCCGGAGTGATCTCGCTGCTCTCGGCATAGCCCGAGACGATCAGGACGGGCGTGCGCGCCCGCAGCGCGCGGCCGAGGGCCGCGCCCGACATCCCTGTCATCAGATGATCGGTGACCACGACGCTCGGGTTCATGCCGCTGTTCACCAGCTCCAGCGCGTCCTCCGCCGATTTCGCCTCGGTCACCTCATAGCCGATCGCGGAGAGCATCTGACTGACGCTCGAACGGACGAGATCGTCATCGTCGACAAGAAGGGCGGTTCCCTCCTGGGGCAGCGTTCCCTCGACCTTTGGCGCCGCGCGCTGCGGGGTCTCCGTCGACACGGGAAGGAGGATGTCCACCCGGGTCCCAGCATCGGGAACGGTCGTGATCGTGAGGGTTCCGCCGAGTTGCCGCGCCAGGCCATGCGCCATCGAAAGGCCAAGCCCTGTTCCCTTGCCCAGCCCCTTGGTCGAGAAGAACGGCTCGACGGCTCGCCTGGCTGTCTCCTCATCCATACCGATCCCGGTATCCGCGACCGCGAGGCTGATATAGCTGCCTGGGCTCAGGCCCTCGTCATTTTCCGCGCTGAAATGCCGCTCGGATGCCGAGATGCGGAGCGTGCCCCCTTCGGGCATCGCGTCCCTCGCATTCACGCAAAGGTTGAGGAGCGCCATTTCGACCTGGTTGTGATCGGCGCGCGCGGCAGGCAGCCCTTCCGGCACCTCGATCAACAAGCTGATCTTCGGCCCGATCGTCGATCCGACCAGCTCGACCATGCCGCGCACCAGCGTGCCGATATCGATCGCGCGGAGCTGCAACGGCTGCTGCCGCGCGAAGGCCAGCAGCCGCTGCACGAGCGCCCTCGCCCGCTCGGCCGACTGTATGGCACCCTCGATGAGGCGGCGCTGGCGCTCCGTCCCAAGTCCGCTGCGGCTCAGGATGTCCAGCCCGCCCACGATCGGCGTCAGGAGGTTGTTGAAGTCGTGCGCGACGCCGCCGGTAAGCTGACCCATCGCCTCGAGCTTCTGCGCCTGACGGAGCGCCTCCTCGGCCCGCTTGCGGTCGGTGATGTCGAGCGCTTCCACGATGAGTGCCAGCGTATCGCCTTGCGGACCACGCATCGGCCGCATGCCCACGTCGAATGAGCGCGGGCCGATCGGAAGATGGATGGTCAATTCTTTTTGCAAGGTCACGCCCGCTGCGACCCGCAGCACACCAGCCTTCACGGCGTTGTGAAGGTCGGGCGAATGCGCGAACCACGGAGTCTCCCATAGGGGCTTGCCGACCACATCCTCGAGCCGCGCCTCGATCCCCGCCAGCGCCGTGGCGTTCGCGTCCAGGACGGTCCCATCGAGATCGATGAGCAGCTGATATTGATTGTTGGTCTGGAAGATCGCCCGCATCCGCGCTTCGCCCAACGTTAGCTCGGCGGTCCGCTCCTCGACCTTGCGCTCAAGGGAGCCAGCGAGGCTACGCAGCTCCTCGAGGCGCGCGCGTGCCTCATATTGCCGGCGGCGGGCGCGCAGCGCCGCGCGCGCCAGGCTCATGAGGGTAGTCGGATGGAAGGGGCGTTCGAGGAAGCTGACGTTCCCGAGCCGCTCCAGCAAGCGGGCAGCCTCGGGGTTGCGTTCGAGCCCGCTGCCCTGGTGCACGAGCAGCACGAACGGAAAGTCGGACCATTCTGGCTGGTCCGCGATCCATGCTTGCAGCGAGCCGGTGTCGGCACCGATCAGCGCCTCCGAGGTAACGACCGCGAGCCCTGCGCCTGCCCGGATCTCCTCGACCAGCCGTTCGACCGAGGGGCATTCGAGCGCGGTGATGCCGGCGTTCGCCAGAACGGTTGCGGCGACGTCTGCATCCCGGCCGAAGGGCGCGAGTATCAGCGCGCGCTCCGAAAGTTCGGGCATCAATGGCGTTCTTCGATCAGCTCAGGTGCATCCCCGAAGAGGCTGCGCACGCCGCGCGCCATTCCCTGGAACGAGACCAGCGCTTCGCCGATCCGGACCCCGTCGGCGCCAATGCTATATTCGCGGATGGTGTCTTCATGCGCACCGGTTCGCTTTTTCACGACCGAGATCGCCCGGCGGAGACGGCCGCGCGTCTCGAAGTAGCGCAGCAGGATCACCGTGTCGGCGAGATAGGTGACATCGACGGGGGTTCGCGTATCGCCGACCAGCCCGTGCTGCGCGATGGTCACGAACGTCGTTGCGCCCTGGCGGTTCAGATACTGCAGCAGCTCGTGCATGTGCAGCACCAGGGCGTTCTCGCCCGGCATCGCGGCCTGGTAACCATTAAGGCTATCCACCACCACCGTCCTCGCGCCATTCTCCTCGACGCATTTCCGGACCCGCGCTGAAAGCTCTCCGGGGGTGAGCTCGGCGGCGTCGATCTGCTCGACCTGCAAGGCACCGGCGTCCATCATCGCGATGATGTCGATTCCGAGCCCTCTTGCGCGTTCGGCAAGGAGCCCGACCTCCTCGTCGAACACGAACAACGCCGCCTTCTCTCCTTTCTTCACGGCCGCGGCGACGAACGTCAGCACGAGAAGAGACTTCCCCGTTCCTGCAGGGCCCAGGATCAGCACGCTCGATCCACGCTCCAGACCACCCCCCGTCAGCGCGTCCAGTTCGGTGATCTCGGTCGTGACCTTGTCGCGCTCGAAGCTGGACCGGTGCTCGGCCGAGATCAGGCGCGGAAATACGCGGGCGCCGCCTCGTTCGATGACGAAGTCGTGATAGCCGCCGCGAAAGCCTCGCCCGCGATATTTGGCGACCCTGATCCGCCGGCGCTCCGGACCGTATTCTCTTGCGAGCTCCTCCAGGCAGACCACACCATGCGCGACGCTGTGAACGGTCTTGTCTTCGGTCTCCGTCGTCATGTCGTCGAGCATCAGCACGATCGTGCCCTGGCCCGCGAAATAGTGCTTTAACGCGAGGACCTGTCGCCGGTAGCGGAGCGAGCTCTGCGACAGCAGTCTTATTTCCGAGAGGCTGTCAAGGACCAGCCGGTCGGGCTTCGATCGCGTGAAGGCTTCGAATATTCTCCGGGTCGTCTCCACCAGCTCGAGGTCCGACGAGTAGAGCAAGCTCTGCTGCTGCTTCTCGTCAACGAGGCTATCGGGGGAGATCAACTCGACGATCTCGACGCCGTCGAGCGCCCACCCGTGCGCTGCGGCGGCGGCGCGCAGCTCTTCCTCGCTTTCGGAGAGCGTCAGATACAGCACCTTCTCTCCGTTCCGGGCCCCTTCGAGCAGGAACTGCATCGCGACCGTGGTCTTGCCCGTTCCCGGCAGGCCCTCGAGGAGAAAGACTCTGCCGCGGCTCAACCCTCCACCGAGGATGTCATCAAGGCCCGGCACTCCCGTTCCAGCAGGCTCTTCGCTATTCACCGTACAACTTGCCCCCTTCGAGCACGGGTTCCCCCGACCGTTCTGCGCGCCCCGCGCCGCCTGACGACGTATCGCGGGGCAGGAGCGACCCTCGTTGAACATGCCGACAAAGCACCCAGCGAAGCCTGGATTGCTGCCCCACGGCGCCCCGCCAGAAAGGGTGCCGGATCAGAGATGTAATCGTCCCTGAGCTATATCAGTCTGTCATGCAGGTGCCGGTCAGCCGCTACCCGACTCGAGGAGCCTGGCGAGCTTTACCCGCCCGCCTGTTCCCCACTGAGCCGATCACCTCCCCCACAGTTTCTCGCCGCGAAGACAACCGCTCGTGGCACTTTACCCCGCCGGTAAAGTGCCACAGCTGTTCATTCCCTCCCGAGCCTCGCCGGATCGGCAAAGCTTCGGACTAGTCGTCAGAAGGCGCAGGACGGGCGGCTCCCCTTGCCAAATTTTGCCAAACCCCTTAACTATCGCGGCCATGAGCACGATGAACATCTCGCTGCCCGATACGCTGAAGGCTTTCGTGGACGAGCAGGTTGCCGGCCGCGGCTACGGCACGAGCAGCGAGTATGTCCGCGAGCTCATCCGCAAGGACCAGGACCGCCAGAGATTGCGCCGGCTGCTGCTCGACGGCGCTGAATCCGCCCCGGGCGCCCCAGCAGACGACACCTATTTCGAAGGACTGCGCGTGCGGGCTCGCCGCACGGCATGACCATGAAGCGGGTCGTGCCCCGCGAGCAGGCCCATCGCGACGTCGAGAACGCCATCGACCACTATGCTCACGAGGCTGGGCCGGACATCGCGCTCGGCTTCGTGACCTCGCTAGAAGCAGCCTACCGCGCGATCGCAGAGCAACCGGGCATCGGCTCTCCGCGTTACGCGCACGAGCTTATGTTGCCGGGTCTGCGACATCGTCGTCTCGCTCGCTTTCCGTGGCTCGTCTTCTACGTCGAACGCGACGATCACATCGACATATGGCGCGTGCTCGACGCACGACGCGATATTCCGACGTGGCTCGACGACCCCGACAGCCATGAGCCCACATCGCGCTGAGGTCCGGGCGCCCAAACGTTTGGCGGCTGTGCCGGCTTGCGAGCCAGGCACGCGACACCTCGATAAAATGGACGCGCCACAACAAGAGGGATTCACATGAGAATCGAGATGTGCTTGATTCGTTCTCATGTTCCAACCGGACTTCTTCGCCGCCGAAGGCAATGCGGAACGAGCAGCGCCGCAGGCCGCACCTGCGTTGGACCTGCCGGGCCTTCTGGATCGCTTGACGTCAGTCTGCGAGCGGCCCCGCTATAGCTTCATGGTACTCAATCTGATTGCACAGGCGAGCGCCCAAAGTGGTTCGGCCGGCCCTTACGTCCGTGAAGGTGACCGCCTAGTGCCGGTGCGGGACTGGCTATGCGATGCCCTGGTGCCCGTGGCCCGGCGCGACCCCCGTCGCCTTGCGATCGCCGACAAGGTTCGAGCGGAACTCGAGCAGCGCAATGAGCTTCCCGCCGACGCGGCGGTCGCCGCACGGCTGATCACAGCCGAAGTCCAAAAGCGGATCCGTCTCTCCGGACGCACGAACGTGAGCCGCGCGGTCTCGGAGCTCGTCAAGGCCGGCCTCATGCAGCGTCACTATCAGGGCTACCGCGTCGATCATCATAATCGCGGTGCCCAGCGCCAGGCCGTCTACACGATCACTGACGAGGTGCGGCGCGCGCTCTATCCTGGTCATGAGTTTGCAAGGAATGACCGGCGGCCGGCTGACGGCAACGGTGAGCACCGTCGCTCCTCCCACGCTGCACAGGCCCAATCCGCTACAAAGACTCGAGCTCCGCGCTGATCCTCCTTCGCTGACGGCGCTCGAACTCAGGCCGGGCGGAACGGTTGCAGGAGCCTGATCCCGTCCTCGATCGAGCCTTCCATCAGCTCCAGGAGCTGCGGCACCAGTTCCTGCATGCGTGGCGCGTGGAGATGGGCATCGAGCGCTTCCCGGCCGATCCAGCGCTCGTAGAAGACGAAGGTGCCGGGCTGCCCGTCCACCTCGTGCGGTTCGTAATCGATGCAGCCTGCATCGTGGCGGGACGGCGTAACCGCGCGGGTGAGGAACGCCTTCATCTCGGCTTCGCGTCTCCATTGCTTGTGATCGAACCTCGAACCTTGTATGTTGGGTAGGTTCGGAGGTTCTCATGCTGACGCTCGATACAGCGACATTCGCGGCGACCAAGGACAATCCTGGCGGTCCGATAATGCTTCTCGTAGACGACGGCGTCGAACCCCACGGCCCAGTCACTGATGCCGAAGGCAATGTTAGCAAGGCAGGCGCAGCTGCCTACCTGCTGGCGTATGCTCTTCTAGCTGGCTTCGTCGGCTACTTGTTTGTCGCAATCTAGAGTACACGATTACTCACGCAGCTTCGGGTCGTTGAAGAAGCCGCGGTTGTGATCGCGGTGAACCTCCTGCTGTACGTCAACCGATCCCTGCGCGGCGTTAGTCCGAGCAGCCCGCGCCGCGCCACGATCGCTCTCAAGCCGGTCCGCGCCGGCCTCGATGATTGACTGTGCGGTCCGAGGGTCGCCGCCGGCAGGGCCAGACGGAATGCCAGATGTGCCCTGTGGGCGATACGAGCCCGCGACGTCCGCCGCGCTATCGATGCTCGGCCTGCTTACCTCAACGAGGTCGGGCTCTTGAAGCTTGCCGGCAATCTCCTCGCGAATGTCGTCCTGCTTCTCGCGCATCCAGCGAGTGACCATCTCCTGCCGAACGGCGCGCTGGTGGTCGCTGAGATCGGTCGCCCACAGCTCCGGAGCATCCAGACCCGGGTTTGAAGCCTGTTGCGCCCGGTACCACTGCGCTAGATCCTGGCTCATGTTCTCGCTTAGCTGCATGCCGTGCGTTTCGGCGTAGCTGGCGTCGCGGGAGAGCTGCTGCGACAATTCTTCGAGCTGCCGAGCCGTCTCCGTATACGACCGCGCGCGCGCCAGCGCCTGCTCGTGAGTGAGTGACGA
Source organism: Sphingobium cloacae (assembly GCF_002355855.1). Lineage (NCBI taxonomy): Bacteria > Pseudomonadati > Pseudomonadota > Alphaproteobacteria > Sphingomonadales > Sphingobiaceae > Sphingobium > Sphingobium cloacae. The sequence continues at coordinate 197,817 of NZ_AP017656.1, read as the reverse complement.
ACTGGACGTAGTCGACGCGCGGCTGAACACGCCCGAGCGGTCATAGGTGCCATCTGACGACGTTGCGCCTGTGCCATTAGCGTGCTCGTCCCGCACCCCACTGCTAGCAGAGCTAGAGCTGTCCGAAGATCTCGTGTCTGATGTACCATGGCGCAGGAAGTCATTCTGCTGGCCCTGTGCCGAAACGCTGCCGCCCACACCTGGGAGGCGGGACGACGCTTTGCCAGTTCCGCTCTGACCTCCGCCGCCCAGACCCGCTGACAACGATCCCGTCACCTGGTTGAGGGTGCCTGCCGATCGGTCGTGGCCATTTGTTACCGTCAGACTCTGCCCCGTTGACGACCGATCCTCCAACCCTTGCGAGCTGCTGCCGGTCGTTCGATCGAACTGCTCAACAGAGGTGTTCGACGACCGACCGCTGCTCGAATCCCAGCCTGACGAGCGCTCGCTGGACGTCCCGTGCGCACTCCGGTCGGTCTTGGTCCAGGTGAGCATCTCCTGAGCCGCGTTGTCGTAGGCTTGCGATTGACGGTGCGCCTCGGTCGCCATCTCCCGCCATTCCGCCACGGTGCCGGTGGTCACGGTTGGGGTGAATGAGAGCCGCGAGATCGCGCCACCGGTGTCGAACACTTCCTGGCCATTGCCGAAACCGCTGATCACAGCGCCGTTGTCCTGGCGCCAGCCGACGCTCGCCGCGCCACCCATGAAGCTCGGCGCCGTCTGCCACTGGTCGGCTTGCCGCATGTTCGAGGTCGAGTTCGCCCAACTTACATTTCCGTAGGAGTAGTTGCCGGTGGTCTGCTCCAGCGCAGCAGCTTCCGCGGCATTCTGCGCCGGCGCCAGCATCGACGTCGCCTGTCCCGCGATCGACATCGCGCCCCGTGCAAGCCCGCCCGCCAAAAACGGGATGCTCATCAGCATGAAGCCGGCGATCGTCGCCGTTTCGCCGTTCACCGCGCCGATGCCGGCATAGCTTCCGAGCGACATCCCTCCTGCAGCGACGCCGTTCGAGGCTGCCTCGGCCCGGGTCATGCAGATCATGTGGAGGATCACGTAGAGCGGTCCCCAGGCCGCCAGATAGAAGAACCCCATCGCGTAGCCCTTCAACGAACTCAGCCCGGTCTGGGGGAGCAGGAAGAGCGGGAAGATCACAGGGAACATCGCGAAGAAGACGACGGTCAGGACAATGTTCAGGATCGGCACCCACGCCATCGCCTGCTGCGCGATCGAATTGTAGGTGTTGCGGGCCTGAATGTCCGCGCGGGTCTGCGCGAAGGTGTCGATCGACGCCGCCCCGCTCCCGCCGGACATCGAGTTTCGCGCCTGCATGAAGGCGTTGATGGCGGTGTTCTGCCTCATGACGCCGGTGAAGTCGTCACCCGAGCCTGTAAAGGCCGCATTCACGATCGGGACGTCGTGCTTGAGCTTCGCCGCGGCGACAGCATTGCTGAGCTTGGGATAGACCTCCTTCGCCCAAGGCTCCGCGCTCGCCTCGATCATGCTCGCCCATTGGCCGTTCAGCGTGTCATAGGCCTGTCGGCACGTGACAATGAAGTTCTGGACCGAGCCGTCGCCTTGCCGCTCCAGCCACTCCTGCGACCGCGCTTCCGAGCCCGGCCCGATCGCCGCCCATAGGTCCGGCGCTTTCGCCAAGTTGGTGAGCGACTTCTGGTAGAGCATCACATCGCCGAAGAGGCAGTTTTTGAAGTGGTTCTCGAGGTTGGTCGAGAATTCCGCGTCACGGATAGTGAAATTGCGGGTCGCGTCGAATAGCCGGGCGCCGTACACCATGCCGTTCGTAGTGTAGTTGAGCTCTCCGGGCATGACGAAGACGGTCTCGGCCGTCCGGGTGAGCCAGTCGCCAATCTGGGTGGTGAAGCTCGCGAGGACCCCCAGGCCGAGAGGTACATTCGCCACCGTCGCGGGCGAGAGGCTTGGATTGAGGCGGTCGGTCACCTTCACGTCGATCGTCGGGACCATGAGGCACAGGTAAATGCCCGTCGCTTGAAGGAACCAGTTCAACCACGCGCGGAAGTTGAGGGTGAAGGCCACGACGAGCAGCGAATAGATCAGCCCCATCACCATCACGACCCGCAGGAGAGAGCGATAGCCCCCTCCCCCCGCCCACGCGGCGACCGCGTTGAAGGTATTGACGAGATACTCGCCCCCGCCGACGGTGTAGACCTCGAGCACGCCGCTACCTCTCTGTTGCGCGCCTAGAGCAAGCCCTGCGCGTTCAATCCTCGCGAGAAGTTGAGCGCTGAGGACATGCCGGGCGTCATGGTGTTCTGCAGCGTCGATTCGAGCATGATGCTCCGGTTGATGATCTGCATCGTCACCTGGAGCTTGTTGCTGAGCTTCACGTCCCGCTGCGCGAACTTGGCGCGGGTCGCCGCGATCTGCTGGCGCCACTGCGAGGCCGTCTCCTGATCCGCGGTCTGGTAGAAGACCTTCGCCTGCTCCACCCTGTCGAGCATGTTGTCGAGCATGGCGTTCAGCAGATCGACCGCGACGATCTCGGAGAGCGTCTGAATTTCGCCGTCGGTGAGCGCGTAGTGGGCGTAGGCCTGAACCGCGAGGATCTTGTAGATCGGAACAGTCGCCATGTTCAGCAGCTGCTTCTCGGCTGCGTCGAGCGCGCTGTCGCTGCGAATCTTGGAGCTCATGCTCTTGATCATCGTCGCGATCCGGGGCCGCAGCGCGCTTGACGCAGGCACGCTGAGCGTCTGGTCCGAGACATCAGTGCACGGGTCGTTGTTGCACTTCAGGATTTTCACTGCCGGCGCGTTCGCGGTGCCGTCGAGCAATGCCGTCACGACCGCCTCCTCGGCCGGTCCGTAGATCACCACCTTCGGGCCATGCTCGCTGCCTGTCGGCGGGGTCGTGACGATCGTCCCAACCAGCGTCATCACATATTCGGAGAAGGCCTGGTCGAACGCTCCGAACTTCGACGACTTCTTCAGCGCCTCCCACGTATAATTGTGCGGGTCGCCGATGATCTGCTCCTTCATCGCCGGATCGGTGTTGCCAGCGAGCGTCGCGTCCCTCTGGCCCCCGTTGTTGCAGCCTTGGCGGGACGCGGCCCAGTCCGAGAAGACGCCTTGGCTGTTGCCGACAGCCTCGCAGATGGTCGATCGGGTGGTTTCCATCTGTGGCCAGATCCCGCCCACCAGCGCCTGCGCGGTCTCGCAGCTTGAGATGTTCATCTGGTTGAGGAGCTGAGCTTTTTGGCTGAACTCGTCCATGACCTTGCCGATCTCGGGTGAGACGCTGTCGATCGCCAGCTTGAAGGCGAAGCCCAGCGCGTTGTTCGCCGTCGCCTTCAGCATCGCGACGATCTCGCTCGCGTTGATGAAGCTGAAGGAGCCGGAGAACAGGTCGATACCCCCGCATCCGGCCCGCGCGCTTGGGAGCTGCAGATTGAACGGCGACACGCTCTTCTGCGGGAAGCGCGTCCAGACGTTGCCGAGCGAGTAATAGCCAGCCGACTGCCCCTGGAACGCTGTTGGCCCGGTGACGTTCGCCGCGCCGCCGGCGTCGTTGAAGAACCCGTTCATCTCCGAGGCGACGTCGGCCCGTGCGACACCGATGAGCGCGAAGTGCGAGGCGGCGACCATGGTCAGGGCGGCGCCGGCCCGGTGAGCCAGCCTTCTCAGCCGGCCCTTCTGCCGTTGAATGGACATCAGTAGTCGCTCCCGACCTTGGTGTTGGTGAGCATGAAGATGCGATCCATGATCTCATCGGCACTGAGGATGCCGTAGCCGACGGGGATGGTGCGCTTCGTCGCGGTGTCGAACAGGACGAGCGCCGGCGTCTCGTTGCCGGGTATCCCCATCCGCGCGCGCTGGCCGGAGTCGACCACATAGTTGGGGAAGTCGCGGCTCGGCCCGCCGTCCATCGAGACGGCCATCACCGCCATGCGGTGACCGTCCGCGACCGATCGCAGGATCGGCGAGAAGACCTCGCACGCGCCGCAGCTCTGCGCGTAGAAGTAGAACAGACCGTAGCGCTGACCGAGGTTGGTCAGGACCTGGTCGCGGTCGGCCTTCCGGTTGTCGAGCCACGCGCGTTTGGCCACCGTGTTGACCGGCCGCTGCAGCGTGTAGTCGATGTCCGGGTTCTGCCAGAGGGCGCGCTGCCAGGTGTCCGAGAAGGTCGACGCGCGGTCCAGCTGCTCGCGCTGGAAACGGACATAGGCAATGACATTCTCCTCCGATGGATCGAGGATCGCCCGTGCCTTCAGCTCATCCAGCTCCCGCGTGATGGCGGCTAGGCGCTCCGCCGCGCTCCGCTCGGGCGTCTGTGGCTGCGCCTTCGCGGTCTCGGGCGGTTTCGGCTTGGTGCAGTAGAACCATTGCCCGAGCCTGCGCTCGCCGCAGTAGAAATCGTCGCCGCGGTCGGACGCCTCGACGCTGTCGTCCCGGCGCTCGGCGTCCTGCGCCCGCAGCGGCGCTGCCAGGGGCGCGACCGCCAGCAGGAGCATCGCCAGCTTCGCGACTTTCGACATGCTTATCGTCCTTCCTTCTGATCGGCCGCACCGTCCAGGGATGGCGCGGGGTGGTTGAGCGATGCGGTGGGCGGCGCCTTCCACAGCGCGAGGTCGAGGCAGCAGTCGAAGGCGGGGGTGATGGTTGCGTGACGGCTGCACGGCGACGCGGGCGCGGACATAGGCGCTGCAGGCGCTAGCTGGCCGGCGCCGGCGAGCAGCACCGCCAGGATCGCTGGCTCAAAGATCGCGAATGCCATGGTCCAGTTCTCCTTTCGACAAGCGCAGCACGGACATCATCAGGGCGACATCGATCAGCCGCGTCCCGTGATCGAGCATCCGCACCATGCCGCTCATCAGCGGTCGCGCCGCACGACGGCCTTCCTCGGTTGCGCAAAGGCCATGGCCTTTTTCCGCGACCCATCGATTGGCCAGCATGTGCTCGATCGGCGCGGCTGCGGCCGGCGGGTCGACCACGCATTCGAACCAGCCGCCGATCACCTTGCAGATGTCCTCGACGCGCCGCGGCTGCCCGGCGCGATACAGGCACATGAAAATCGCCAGCTCGAACACGGTCATCTTCCAGTCACACCCTGGAGCGCCGGCAGAGAGCAGGTCATTCGCCGTGGCCGTCATGTCGATCCCCTGGCTCGTGGCTGGTCATGGCTTGCCTCCATGCAGGTCGTAGTAATTCTGAATCTTGGACTGGATCTCGGTCATGGTCTGGACCTCGTCCGGCAGCTTGGCCGCGTCGAGGAAGTCGGCGTACACTTCCGTGAAGTCCATTTTCGAGAGATCGAGCCGCTGGAACTCGGCAATGCTGAAGCCCTTGCACTGCTCGTTCTTGGGCTTGCCCCACGGTTTGTTGAGCTGGACGCGGCCCTGCTCCTGAAGGACACGGCTCAGCTTGCTTTCGAAGCAGCAATAGGCAGTCTTCTTCGTCTTGCAGATGCCGAGGAAGCTGGACGAGCACCAGGTCCCGACCTTGTGGCAGAACCCCATGCGGTCCTTGATGTCGAGCTTCATCTCGTCCTGGGAGCAGGCGAACAGCGCGAGGAACGGGGTCGCGAGCGCGGCGATCGCGACGGGCCCGCCGGCGAGCGCTGCGCCGCCTGCGGCGACCGTCAGCGCGCCGGATACCTTGCCCGCGCAGCAGTTGATGAGGCCGAAGACCGGCTTGTGGCAGGTGTCCCGCGTCCCCGAGAAGACGGTGAGGTTGTTCGGGTCGAAGCCCTTTGAAGCGTCGTCGATCGCGTGCAACGCGACCAAGGCGTCCTTGAACTCGGTCGAGGCTTCGCGGGTGATCGGCTCGCAGTCCCCGTTGATGCAGTAGACGTCGTCACCACAGATGTACTGCGGTGCGTTTGAGGTCGGGGTGTCCGGTGTCGTGCAACGATAGACCTTCTCCTTGACCTTGCACGCACCCTGCTGCGGGTCGTCCAGGCAGTCCTCGCGCAGAAACGTGCACTGTCGGTTCGCGTCGAGATCGCCGCAGTCGTTACCTGCGCTCATGACATTGCAGGTGAAGTCGCGCTTCCACGCCCAACAGGCCTGCGTGACCGGCACGCCGTCGATGATCCGGGTCTCAGGTCCTTCGGTGCAGACCTCGCCGGCCGCGGCAGCGGTGCACATCGCATCGGCTGCCATTTCGGCGCAGCCGTCGACCCGCTTCACCGTCACGCTGGTCTGGACGGTCTTCTCGTGCCAGCCCTCGCCAGTGATGGGGCTCGGCAAGAGGGCGATATCCCTCAGGTTCTGCGAGCAGACATACTCCGTCGCATAGTAGTCATCGCAGAACTTGTTGGTGGACACGCCATAGATCCGGTGCGCGGCGCAGGCCTGCATGGCCACGCCCGTGGGCTTGCAGGTTCCGGCCGCGACGTGCGGCGCCATCGAGGAATAGCGTGCGAACGGCGTACCGTAGGCGCTGTCGGGAACGACGAAATATTTGTACGCATCGATTTTCGTGATCTCAGGCGCCATCCTGATGGAACAGGACCTCGGCACTTCGTCGAGCTTCGTTCCCTGGTTGCACGTCGCCTCGTAATATCCTCCCGCGCCGGAACCTGGCGGGAGCGGTTGGCACTGGCCGGTGGTCGAGCCGATATTCTCATCGGCAAGGTAAGCCGACGGATCGTTCTCGATCGACGTCGCGCGCGAAGTCGTCGCAAGGATCTCCGCGTTGCTGAAGGCGGGCCGCGTGCGGTCCGCATCGGTGACGGTCCGGTAGGACTCGTTGGTCGAGCGCTGGGCCGTCCCCGCTGCGATGAGCGCGTCCGGATCGTCGAAGTAGGTGCTCTGCGGCTGATTGGTCCCGGAATAGCCCGGCACGGCCTGGGCCTGCGCCTCCGAGCTGGGAACAAGGCTCTCATCTCCCCGCTTCGCATTGCCAAACGCTTTGCCCTCTTCGCGCGCCTGCTCGATCGTCATCTGCTGCGCGCCAGCAGAGCTGATCGTCAGGCAGACGCCGGCAAGCACGGTCACGATGGCGCGAAGCTTCATTGGCGCCGGCTCCGCGCCAGGTTGCCGAGCGCCACAGATGCGATGCGCGCGCCCGGTCCGTTGGCCTCCGCGAAGGTGTTGAGGGCATAGTCGACCGTGACGTTGCCCTCGATGCGATCATGGGGCGGAACCTTGGTCTGGCAGTGAAATCCGGCGCACAAGTCGAAGGTCGACGAGACCGCCACATATGTCGGTACCGCCTGCACGTCGAAGGCGCGGAAAAGCCGCGGGTCGATGCCGATATTCGGCATGTCGCCCTTCTGCACGACCTGGCCGAGACGGCTGACGAACTCCTTGGCCGAGTTGTTGGGGAAGCCGCGGAAAACGACGACGCCGCCTGCCCGCGCGGTATCGGCGATCAACTGCTTGAGCGACGCCGGCGGCATCGACAGGCTGGCGAAGGCGATGAACTGCGGGGCATCGCCCCCTGGGACATTGGCATTTGTCGCCGCGCCCTGCACCAGCTCGTCAAAGTCGATCTTACCTTCCGGTCCCTTTGGCAGATCGGTCGCGGCAACCCGCTGCATGTTGTCGATGCCCGACTTACGGACGACGCTCGCCTGCTCGCGGAATTCGTCACCGCGGTCCTTCACCTGGTCGACGAAGGCCTGCGCTTCTGCCGCCATGTCGGCCGCGCGCTTCTTGACGGCCTGAACGTCGACCCCCTCGACGGATTGCGCGAGCAATGCCGAAAGGCCAGCGGTGCCGAGAAGCGCGACGATGCCGGATGTCAGAAGACGCATGTCTCTCTCCTCAGAACACGCAGCAGTTGCGCTTGCGCCAGACGAGGTAGCCCATGTCCTCGCCGCCGGCGGGAAAGGCGCGTCCGGCATCGGGCGGCATGGTCGAGGCGCCGATCGCCGAGCAGGCGAACCGGCCGCTCACCGTCGGGATCGGATTGACCATCTGGAAGCGGTATTGCTGCTTCCGCATGATCGGCATCAGGTACTTCTTGCAGAGCCCCTGCGAGCCCATCGTGCCCCAGGCGAGGCCTTCGCGGTGCATCTTGTAGGCGAACCGGGAAAGCGCGAGCCGCGACGACTGGACATGCCCGATCGAGGCGGGAATGTTGCCGTTGAGCGGATACATGCTGCCCTGGCACCCCGCGCACCAGAACAGCGCGTCGAGCGGCAGCGCGGCGGTTCCCGCAATGCAGTCGCCCGCGCACGCCGCCTTCGCGATCGGGTTCGCGAAGACGATCGCCTCGGGGTTGATGATCGCGGTCAGCGAGTCATCCTGCCACAGCGGATCGACCTCGGTCATATAGGCGATGTCGAACGATGCCTGCTCGAAGCAGATGAAGTCGGTCAGGATCTCCATCCAGTATAGGAGCGGGTAGACGTACCAGTGGACGTGCCACTTCGCCGTGCTCTGTGATCGGCCGCCTACCATCGACGGCCCGGCTAGGTAGCCTTGGCCGATGTCGAAGCCCGGCGCGATCCGCGTTCCCCCGAGATTGGAAAAGCACCACGGCTTCATCGTTACGTCCGCCAGCCTCGCGGGCTCCCAGAAGCCAACCGAGATGCCGATCCGGGGTAAGGGGTCGGCGCACGCGCAGACCGGCGACGCAGGATTGTTGGTGTCGGGGCGGTTGCCCGGCCAGATCTTCGCCCCGCCGATCGAAAGCGGAAAGAGGCACGACCAGCAGACGTCCGTGATGGGATTCACGAACTTGCCCGTGCACGTCGGTGCCGCCTCGGCGCGCGGCGCCAAGGCCACCACCACGAGCAGCAGCCCCAAGACGCCGAGGATGGCCCTCAGCCAGCGCATCAGCCCGCCTCCCCTGTCTCCTGGAGGAAGGCGGTGTCGGCCACATTCTTCCGGCGAAGATAGAGCCAGGTGTACAGCGCCGCCGCGGCGAGCAGCGCGGCCGCGAGGCACGGCGCAGCCCGGCCAAGGGCGGCATGGAACCGCGCGAAGAACCCCACGACCAACGCGACCGACAGGCACAGCCCCTGCCACACCAGCCGCATGCGGCGAAGGGCGCCGGTTTCCGGTGCGGCCATGGGGGTCCGCAGAAGGTCCAGCCAAAGCGGCATCAGCTCTTTGCTCCCGGCTTGAGGACGGTCTCCGAGACGCGCAGCAGACTGCCGGTCTGCGACACCACGGCCGGGGTGTGGCGGATGCCGAACTTGGCGGTCAGGCGACCGTCCTGATCGAAGAAGAACCGGCGCTTGCGCGCCGTCATCGACTCGATCGGCGAGCCGTTGACGAAGATGATCTTCGCGTTGAGCTCGGTGAACCGTCGGGTCGCCCACGCGACCTGCGCTGTGTCGTCGCCGTCGACAAAGACGAGGCTCTGCCGCATCGAGACGAAGTCGAGCGGATTGATCCTCTGCCCGGCTTGCGCGATCACCTGTCCTTTGTGGTCCCGGATCTCGCGCTCGAGCGTGATGCTCGGGTCATAGTCCCAGGCCCGCGGCTCCTCGGCAGGCGTGATGCCGGCCACCGGCACCGGGCGCCGCACCTTGGCCTCCACGCGCTTGGCGAAGGCTGCGTTGACGCGGTCCATCTCTCCCGTCGCCTGCGCGCGTTGTAACCGAGCCTCGATCGTGGAGAGCAGGTCGGCTTCGATGACAGGGAACGTCTGCCCGAGCTGGCCGAAGTCCCGCGCTTCGCCGCGCTCCGATCCTGCGACCAGGACCCCGGCGCCCAGACAGGCAGCACCGGCGAGCGAGGCAGCGACCGCGCGGATCACAGGATCGCCTCGCCGGTGCCGACAATCTGGCGCCGACAGACAAAGCCGATCGCTGCGTAGCGGGAGTCGAAACCATCCTTGTGGGGGGTGCCGACATAGTAGCAGCCCGCCGGTATCACGCCGCTCGGCCCGATCGCGAGCCGCTCGCCGCTTCTGGTCGTGGGCTTGGTGTAGCCCACGACCCGTCCGTTCACCGTCACGGCGCGGTGCCAGTGCGCCACAACGTCGCCCGGCAGGCCGTAGACGATCTTGCCGAACATCTGCGGCTTGTCGCCGAAATGGCGCCGCACCAGGTCGCTGGGGGGCGGATCGAAGAAGACGTACTCGCCCCTGACCGGCACCTTGCTCCGGTGGATGACGAACGCCCAGTTCGGAAGCGAGTCGGTGGTGTTGATCAGGAGCGCGTGATTGTCGCGCCAGTCGCTGATCGCGCCGAGCACCACGCTTCCCGCGACGAGACCGCCATACAGGCCCCAAAGTCGTTTGCGCGGCCGCCAGCGGGCGGCCGTCACATTACTGACCGCCACTGCCATCGGGACCTCCAAAGGTGGTGATCGCTGCCCCGGGGATTGCCGCGGGAGGCGCAGTGCCGGCACCGGAGCCGGCCTGCGGCATGGCTGCTCCGGCCGGGACGGCCGCCATCGGCTCGAGCGTTGCGCCGGCAGCGGCAGCGGGCCCGCCGGGCGTCGATGGCGTCGCCAGTCCCGGCGCCATCTGCTGCTGGAGCTGCTGCATCTCCTGAGCGCTCGCCGGCCGGGGTTGGCGAACGCCGCTCGCATAGACAGCCTTCCGCAGGCTGTCGGTGATGTCGGGCACGTTCTTCGTCAGCACCGCCTCGCCGACCAGCACCACTTGCCCGCCCGCCCCGCGGCGCTGGAGTTCGTGGTCGAGCGAGGACATGAAGGCACGCATCTCGGCCTCGACCTGCCCGGGCGGCGACGCGGAGCGCGCCTGCGCGCTCACATATTCGCCAACGATGTTGGAGAGGCTCGCCTTGACGATATGCTCCTCGCGGGGCTCGACGAGGGCCTTGGTCACCCACATCGCCCAGATCAGTGCGACGATCAGGATCGCGCCCATCACCAGCTGAGCCCGCGTGAACCCGCCGAAACCACGTCCCGAACGGGCCGGCGCAGCGGCCTTCGGCGCCGCCGGAGGAGCTTGAAGGTCGAGCTGGGGCTGATCAGACATCGGTGTTGCTCCCCTTGGGATCGCGCGAAGGCAGGATGCTGTGCCGGCGGAAGAAGATGACCGCGGCCGCGAGAAGCATGTGCGCGACGATCAGGACGTGCCGGAATGACGTGATGCGAGCGGCGTCGGCGGCGACGTACCGGCTCGCAAGATTGTCGAGCTGGTGCATCATCCCGTCGAATGAGAAGCCGCCGATGGCGAGGAAGAAGAGGACGAACAGGCCCCAGGTGATGAGCAGGGTCGACGCGAGGAACCCTGCCATGTGGAGGTAGAAGTAAAGCAGAAAGCCGACATCGAGCCCGCGCGATGGGCGTCGTGAGCTGGGCGTGGTCGGCTTTGTGAGCATGGTCGCCATGGGTTCACTCCGCAGCGATTGCCGCCGTATCACCGGCGGGCATCGTCCATTTTTCGGGGTTTTCGGGAAACGCGATCCGCTCGATCGCCTCATCCATGCTGAGCCCGCCGGCAACCATCGCCTCGATGGCAGCAAAGGTGCGCGGACTCGACGAGAACAGCGCGGCAGAGAAAGGATCGAGGACCAGCCGGCCGACCGCCAGCGTCTCCGGCCCCTTGATCATGATGTCGGAATATTCGAAGCCGTTGCGCTTGAGTGAGCGGAGCAGTGCGTCGGTATAGTCGTCCATCTCGAAGCGATCGTGCTTCTTGAAGTCGGCGATCGTTTCCGGCTTCTGCTGGAGGATCACGAACCAGTCGCTGTTCTCGAGGGCCGCGATGGACCCGGCCGACTTGTAGTAGTCGTTGAGCGACTGCGTGGCCGTCACCAAGGAGGCGCCATACTTGCGGCACGTGCGGGCGTAGGTTTCGATGAAATCGGCCATCGCCCCACCGCGAAGCATCTGCCAGGCCTCGTCCAGGAGCAGCGCCTTGGGAATCGAGCGGTCGACCTTCCGCATCATCTGCTGCGACATGAACATGATCGCGGTCAGGACGACGCTGCGGAGTTCCTCGCGCGAGGACAGGTCGGACAGCTCGAACACCGTGAGCTGTGCCTGCAGCTCGAACGAGACCTCACCCTGGAAGAACTTGCCGTAGGTGCCGGCGCTCGAGAACGGCATCATCGCGATGGCGAGATGCGAGGCGAGCTCGTTGCCAGTCTCGTTGAGCGCGGCGATCACGTCGTCGATCGAGCCGTTCCTGCCTTTGGCCTCCCAGACGCGGTTGACCGCGCCGTCGATCAGGCCGCGCTCGGTGTCGGTCAGCCGGTCGATGTGGCGGGACATCTGGTTCACGATGGCCTTGAGCATCGCCATGCAGTCGAGGAGATAGTCCTCGTCCTCGGCCGCCTGGGCGGCGTCGATCATCGAGAACGGGTTCAGGCAGAAGCCGCTCGACATCGTGAACTCGACGAAGGCACCGCCCTGCAGCTTGGCCGAGTGCTCGAAGGAGCGGCCGTCGTCGATCACGACAACCTTGGATCCCGCGCCGCACAACGAGGCGCACAGCTCCTGCAGGGCGACCGACTTGCCCGATCCCGACTTGCCGAACACCGCCACGTTGTGGTTGCCTGCGGCGTTCTCGAACGGGCTCCAGAAGAAGGGCTGCCCCCGTCGGCCGATCAGGAGCAGGTGCGGCGTGTGACCACCGAGATACTCGCCTTGTATGGGAGCCAGGTTCGCCGCGGTCGTGCTGAGCATGGTCCGCATGCGCTTCATGCGCTCGAGGTCGCGGGACAGCCCGTTCGCCATCGTCATGGGCATCGCGCACAAGAGGCCCATCACCTGGAGGTAGCGGTCGTCGAGCAGGTCCCAGCCTGCGGCCCGGTAGACCGACTTGAGGACGCGCTCGTTGGCGTCTCCCTTCCCCTTGGGAGAGAATGACGTGACGCTGTAGAACAGGCGCACGAGCTTGCGCCCCTGGCGGATCTCGTCATTGACGAACTTCCACTCCTGGGACTGGTCGCGGAGTTGGGGAAGGAAGCGCGCGGACTTGGAGTCGGCGAGGCTCGTGGTGCGCATGAACTTGAAGCCGGCCTTGTTGCTCGAGGCTTGGGGATCGGGAAAGTCGAGGCACAAGTTCGTGGAGACCGGGCACGGCATTCGCAGCTTGTCGGCGAACATGTCGCCAATCAGCCGCGCGCAGTCCCAGGGCGCCCAGCGCTGAGGAAGATTGCGGACCGAGAACGAGCGCACGTCGAATACGTCGGGATAGATCTCGCCGATCTCGGGTGCGCCGTTGACCTCCTTGCCGGTCGGACGGAACCGTTCGGTCCGCAGCAGGATGCGGTCCGGGTCGACCTTCATCTCGATGTCGCGGCGCACCGCCTGGTCAGCGATGGGGTCGAGCGGATTGTAGCTGATGACGTCGTCGCCCGCGGCCGTGGTCGGCGAGGTGATGTCGTCGATCCACCCGATCAGCGCGACCGGATCCATCTTGCGCGCGGAGACCCCGATCGAGCCGAGCACCGAGATGAGGCCGTCCATCACGGCGACGATTTCCTCGGCCGAGACACGCGAGCTTTCCGGCGTCGAATAGGAAATGGCGACGCGGTGGTTGCGAAGACAGAATGGCGCATCGGCCGAAAGCGAGTTCCACACGCCGTCCGTGAGGAAGTCGACCCGATGCTTGGCCATCCGCTCGTAGACGCCGCTCGCCGAGTAGCGGGGCAGATACCATTTGGAGAGCCGCTCGCTGATCCGCGGGCTCATCCAGTCGTGGAACTGCAGGCATCCGGGCACCGGGATGCCCTCGGACAAGAATTGTGTCAGGATCTCGCCGGTACGCTCATCCGCCCCGACGAGCGGCGAGACCTCGATCACGAATCCGCGCGAGGCGGAGTTGTAGAAGATGCCCGTCTTCGGGTCGTAGCTGCGATAGGGCAGCCAATGCGCGAGCATCGGCACGGCCAAGTCCGGACGCTCGGCCTCTGGTCGCTTGCTATCGCCGAACAGACCGGAGAGCAGGTTGTCGTAGAAACGGGGCTTTACGCTCATGTCAGTTGTCCTCCGGAACCGCGGCGGGGAAGCTCGCAGCGCGGACGGTGGGGCTCGTCAGGGTCGTGAGCCCCGCCCCGGGCGTCGCTCCGGCGCCGCCGCGCGCGCTGTCCTCGACCCGCTCGCGCGCTTCCTGGTACTCCTGGCTCGCCTTCACGCGCGCAGCTGCCTCCTGGCCGGACGCAGTGCTCGTGGCGGGAGCACCCTCCGATCGCTGTTTGGCTTGAGCCGGCGCCTCGCTTCGCCGGCTGGCTGGCACACCCGCCGCGGCGGTCTCGCCGCCGCCAGCTGCGCGCTTGGTGGCCATGACCGAAGCAGTCGGCCGCTGCGACCCCGACGCAGAGGATGCCGGGGCGGCCGCGCCAACCGTCGGCGCGCCGCCCGCCGCCTTGACCTTGGTGGCCAGACGGCTCGCGACATCCGCCTTGATTGCTTCCACCGGGTCCGGCTTTCTGGCCCGGGCAGCCGCCACCACATTCGGGTCCGGCATGTTCGGGTCGAACGCGGCAACGTCCACCACACCGGGAGCCTCGCGCTCGACCGCATCGACAAGGCTCAGCTGAACAGGTGCATCAGCCGACCTGCTGTCGGGGATGGGGGTCGCACCCGCAAGCGCCTGCGCCTGCCACTCGGATTGGACGACCGCGTGGACGGCGCTCGATTCATGCAGCCGGCCCCGGTCATCGACATAGGGCTGAAACACAATGCGGAGCACCTTCTCGCGGGTTCGCGGCGCGACCTGCCCATGTGCGTCTGAGGGCGGCGCTGCCACAGCGGTGCGCAGGGCGCGGGGCTGTTGTGCCGGTGTCGGATAGGGCCCTGCCGGGATCATGACATCGCCGGCGTCACCGGAGATCATCGCCAGCGCGCGATCGTCGATCGTGGAGGACGGCGCGCAGATGCCGTCCGGCGCCTGGCAGGTGAAGCTGCCCTTCACGTTGCCGCCGAAGGTCGTGCAGCCGTTCAGGCTCATCAGCGTGCCGAAGCCAAGCGCGGCGACAGCGGCCCGACGGCTGAGGCGCGGCGCGCTCACGAGCGTCCGTCCTTGAGCCAGCTTTGCAGGAACTCCCTGGGCCGATAGCCCTCGAGCATCGCCCCATCGCTGCGCACGATCACAGGCGTCCCGCTCAGGCCGTGCTTGTGAGCGAAAGCCTCGTTCGCATCGAGGCCCGACGTATCGCACGACGGGCCGCTCTTGAGCGGCTCGCCGGCATAGGCGGCATGCAGCGCCTCCTCGCGATTCTTGGCGCAATAGACGCGGTCGGCGATATCGCGGCTGCCGAGAACGGAGATCGGCCGCTCGACGACCCGAACATCCATGCTGCGCAGCACGTTCGTCAGCGCGCGGCAATAGCCACACCGGAAGTCGGTGAAGACCGTGACTGTCTGCCCCGCCGGATTGCCCCAGACGATCGCGCCGTCCTTCGGAAGTCCTTCCAGCGCCAGCCTGGTCGGCCGCGCGGGGAGCGCGGTCTTCTCGACCCTGGCCTGCGCCGGAGCCGCTTCCATTCCCTGGCCCTCGCCTTCCGCAGCCGCAGCATTGGCCTTGGCCGCACCGCCGACGAGCATGTCGGGGTTGATCTCGAGCAGCCGGGCGGCGGTGAGATCCTGGCGCGTCTCCATGTCATAGACCCGGCCGATGATGAGGTAGCGGGCGCCGGCGTCGACGTAGAAGAGGTTCGACCCAGCCGTCACCTCGCAGAGGCCACGCACCTTCTCGCAATTGACCTGGGTCAGGGGCGTCTTCGGCAGGCGCGTCTTGAGCAGGTTCGTGACCTCGACGCTGCTCGGACCCGCGACCTGGGCCGCGAGGGCAACGCTGGCAACGCCAAGCGCCGCGACGCCGGTGAGCAGCTTCCAGGGGCGCGCGAACGCGCTCCGGCGCAAGCGATCAATTGCGGACATAAACACCCTCCAGGAAGACGATTTCGACATCGACGCCGGTCGGCATCTCGATGACCGGCTGGTACTGTTCGGCGCGCTCGATCAGATATTTCGAGACGTCCCTGCCCGACTCCGCTGCACCGCCGCCGAGCGCCCGCAGGCCGACATTGCCGAGGCTGGGGGTGCGGTTGATGCCGCCCTCGCCATCGGTGCTGATCGTCGCCAGCGGCTGCTGAAAGGCCGTGTTCAGCGCGTTGCCGGCACCGCCGACGAGGCCTGCGAGGAATGCCTGCATGGCAAGCGAACCCTCGCGGCTGACCACCCGCCCGCGCACGCCGGTCTTGCCGCCGAACGCGATGAAGCCCTTGACCTCCGAGACGGCGTAGCGGCCGCCGGGCTGCGGGCAGGTCATCTTCTGCAGCTTGACGTAGACCTTCTCGCTGGAAAGGTCGCCGCGCGCCGCGCCGTTGATGAGGCAGCCCTGGATCTTGGTCGTGAGGAGCTTGCCGTTTTGCAGCACCGAGCGCGCCGGCCCGGTAACGCGCAGAACGACAGGCAGCGGGTCGGTCTGGCTGTTCACGCCAGCGCTCGCGTCCACGCCCACGATGACCTTGGCGGAGGCGAAGCTGTTGGGCGGCAGATAGTTCGGGCTGTCGGTATAGACCGTACTGCCCTTCGCCACCTTGGACGCGGTCCCCGTGTCGGAAGACGAGAAGCTGACCATTTTGACCTCGGCGGCGCGGCTGAGCGGAGGCGCTGCGCCGGCTTCGCCCGGCGCGTCCGGCCGCTGATAGGCTTGCGGGCCGCCTCGCCCGTACAGTGCCGCCGGGCCAGGCGCCGGGGGCGGCGCCGAAGGCCGCTCGTTCAGCTGCTTGCGGAGCTGCTCATTCTCCGCCTGGTAAGCGGACAGCACTCGCTGGCCATCGGCCTGCATCGACGAGTTCTGCCCCTTCAGCGCTTCGATCTGAGCGGCGAGATTGTCCATTCTCGCCTGCTGGCCGTTCACCGACTTCAGCTGGTTCTCGGTGGACTCGAACCGGTTTTCCGAGAGCGCCATCCACTCCTGCTGCGAGAGGTTGCGGTTCACCAGATCCTTGGTCGAGACCTCGACCTTCTCGGCGCCATCGGCGTCGGCGGCCTTCTCTCCTTCGTCGCCGCTGAAGATCCACATGGAGGACAGAACCAGCCCGACGCCGGCGACCCCGGCGAGCAGCATTCGCTGCTTGCGGCGCACCGCTTCGTTGCCCGCCAGTTCGCCTCCGACAGGCGAGACCCCCTCGCCCTCCGCCTCGTCGAGGGGCCTCCGCTTACGATTGAAAATGTCCGAGAAGGCCATGGCTTACCTCACAGTCTGGGAGACGAGGTAGGCCGTCGTGACCTTCCCCGGGTCGAGCTTGGGCTCGGCGATGGAGACGGCGAGCGCGCTTGCCGGAGCGACCGTGCGCTCGGTCAGCTCGGTCGGCGCATCGCCCGTGTTCTCGATGCGCAGCACCTTGCCGGTCAGGTCCTGCCCGCGATATTCAGCGATCATCTGGACCTTGAGCTTGCCGACATAGACCGGCTTCAGCGCGCGCTGCCGCATCTCATAGCCGTCGGCGACGCTGTTGGCGTACATGGCCTGGACGAGCTCGACCGCGGCATCCTGCGGCCCCGCGGCGACCTGCTGGGGCGAGCCCTCGGCTGCCTTTTCCCGGGCGATCGCCGGATTGGACACAAACACCTGCGCCGCCTGGTCGCCGGCGATCCGGCAGACGAACTTGTAGACGTAGCCGCGCTTGCTCGTGCCGAAGAAGGAAAGCGCCGGGCGGCCGAAACCTTCGGGCACGCTCAGGTAGATGTCGCCCCGGACCGGCTCGTTGACGACCGAGAAATCGTCCTGCGGGTTGCCGGTCGAGATCTTCGACACGCTCGCGAACTCGTCATCGACCAGGCTGATCCGGGTCAGGTCCTTCGCCGACGCCTGGCAGTCGACCTGGGCGCTGTCGGCGGCCACGACCGTCTGGTCTGCCCATGCCGGCTGCGCGAACAGGAAGACCGCCAGCGTGATCAGGCATGCGCCCGCCACCCTGCTCAGGATGCAGTAGATGCGGGACATGAGGATGGTGCCTGCAGCCGCGCTGCCGACGGCATAGAAAGCCATCATTTGTCTTGCTCCTTGCCGGTGCGGACCATCCCGAAGCCGACCAGGCGGAGCGACAAGCCCTCATACTCCCAGTCGTAGCGGAAGGTGCGGCGCTCCCTGGAGATCACCTTGTTGCCGACGATGGTGTGGAGCTCGCCGGTCACCTCAGACCGCAGGTTCTTGGGATCGATGTCCATCGACTCGATCGTGAAGAACTGAGAGATCGAGGAGCCGCGCTGCTCGTTGACGATCTTGAGGAGGTCGGCCTTGATCTTGCCCTGAACGCGCGGCGATGTGATCTCGAGCACCGCGTTCATCCAATATTCGAGGTTTTGCGGACTGCGGTCGAGCGTGAGCACCACCACGTCGCGCGTGATCATCTCGAGATATTCGCGGGAGACGCCGGCACTGCTGACTGTGACCGGCGAGCGCAGTACGGGCTGGAGGACGATCTCGCGGTCTCGCGAGATGCCGAAGGCGAGCAGCAGCGCTGTTATCGCCGCGAGCGCGCCGGCGACCACGACCAGGAAGTTGCGCTGGCGAAGAACCCGCTGGTTGCTTGCGTGGCTGAATGCGAGGTCCATCTCAGCCCGCCATCAGTCGGAGATAAGAGGGTGGCGTGGCCCTCAGGCCAGTGAAGCCGGCCGGAAGATGCCAATAGGCCAGATGGAGCAGCCAAGACGCGGCACGACCCGCTTTTGCCTTTTTCAATCCCCACCAGCCGGCGAATGCCAACGCCGTTCCGATGACGATGTGCTGGGTCATGATCCCCCAGACGAATGGCGTAACCATCGCCAGGAACTCATCCAGCGTCCACAGCCCGATCAGTTCTGGATCGTCCAGATGAGATGGGATCGCGTACTTGTCTGCGGCCATTGCACCACCCTCCCCCTGTGCGGCGCCGAGGCTGCCACCCCGACGCGCCAGGCTCGTTGCGTCAGATCGTCGCCGTCACCGTCGAGGTGACGATCGGAATGCCCGTGCCGGCGCCGACACCGACGCCGACCGGAATGGCGATCTGACCCATGGAGAAGCGGCCCGAGGCGAGCGCCACGATGCCGCCGGCGAGCGACAGCACGGTAATGACCTTGCCGCCCGACCCCTCGAGGAAGTCGGTGAACTTCGTAAGGGCCGTGTCGAACGTGGTATCCGCACCGGCAAAGGCCGGCCCGGCGAACCACAGGAGCGCGAACAGCATCACAGCGAGGGCGAGGATCGCCATCTCCATGCGCCCGCTCCGATTCAGCAGAGACTGCATAAGAGTTTCCCTTCGATGGAGACGCGGCACCTCCGCGCCCAAATGAAGGGTGGGTCCCCGACGACTTTCGCTACAACCGGCTTTTGTTGGAACCGCAGGGCTCTCGGCGGATTTATCTAGCGGCCGTGCCTAAAGAACCTTCGGCAGAGCCAAACATCGTCCGCGAAGAACGATTCTTCATCTCGATTCGCGGACACCTTGTCCCGGCTTTTAGGCGCGCTGTCCGCGGTTGCGGACCCAGGTCCGGCTTTGCGGGCAAGTCCCTGTGCGGGTACACTTGGCTCGCCCCGGACGAGTCGTATAGGGGGATGTCACTTCACCTTGGCGACTTCAGCCGAAGCCAGGCAAGCAGGGACATGCGGGAATGGGCGGGCAGGCAATGCGGGGGTACACCCTCGACGTATCCGAGTATCTGTTTCGGCTGACCACCGAGAGCCTGCGGATTCACTCCAATCAGACACGGCGCTACCAGTCGCTCGGGAACCTCGTGAACGCGCGGGCCACCGCCGGCGCCGCAGGCGCGATCGAGCAGCACGATGTGGAAACGCTGCGCAAGCACCTCGAGAAGGTGCCGACCAAGGGCCCGATCCGCATCTATCTAAGCATCACGAAGACCAGCGCGGAAAGCCTGACGGAGGCCAAGCGGCGACTCGAAAAGCATCTCGGATCGGCCCTGACGGTCGGCGACGCTATCTCCATGCTGCTGTTCGATTATGTGGTTGAGCAGGGCACCGCCAAGCTGTTGAGCAAGATCGGAATCGACGAGCATAAGCCGCCAAAAACCGCGCGCGGGCGTGGTCGTGACGAGGGCGAAAAGGTTGTGCGCATTAGATAAATTCGGATGTGAGGGGTGCTCGGGCTTTTCTCGAAGGGCTTGCCAAGACCGATAAGGTTTGATTGTGTCGCTCTGTCCGCAAAAAGGACTGCGGGGGCGAAAAGTGTCATCGCTTACGAATCGAATGGAGCAGGAGCTGCCCCTCGAGGCAGAAACTGAAGCAGCGGCCGACTATGTGCCGATGATCATGCGCGCGATGGAGGCCAACGACATCGGCATCCGGACCATGGCGCTGCGCTCAGGTATCAAGAAGAGCAGGCTCGGCACGATCCTTCACCGGGACCCGGAGAAGCGCGCCTCGATGAGCTTGCCGGAATTTCAGGCGATCCTCAGGGCCCTTAACATCGACCTCATGCAGGCAGTCATCAGCGTCGAGATGACCCGCGAGATGGAGCTCGTGCAGGACGATCGCTTCACCGCACTCGTGGCGATGCTGAGCACCTTGTTCAAAGGTCTGCCCCACCGGCTCGTCGAGGCTCTTCAGGAGCTCGAGGGCATGGACGGCAGCGAGATCCGCAGCGAGTGGGGCACCTACTTCCAGTCGGCGGTCATCAAGCGGATGGTCACCGAGATCACGGCAGTCCTCCAGCGTCGCTCGCAATTCGGATCGGGACGCGACCCACTCCTCTAGCGCGGGGCACCCCGTGCGATCGGCACGACTTCTCAGAAGCTCGACACCGTGGCGGCGCGAACGAAAGGCTCACGGCGCGGTGCCGGCGATGCACTCGTCTGGATAGTCGCAACTCTCGAAACGCCGCTGAGCCGAGACCAGTTGAGCAGGACGTTCGAGACGTAATCCTGGGTCTCGACGATCCGCGGCACACTCCCGTTCCTGACGCGCCCGGGCCCCGCATTGTAGGCCGCCAACGCCAGGTGATAGGCACCGAACCGGTCGAGCTGCTGACGCAGATACCGCGCTCCGCCACGAAGATTCTGCTCCACGTCGTAGCGGTTCACCCCAAGACCCGCGGCCGTCCCAGGCATCAGCTGCGTGAGGCCAAATGCGCTTTTCGGGGACACCGCGGAGGCATTGTAGCGGCTCTCCCGAATGATCATCGCATCGAACAGCCCGACCGGAATCCCGTATTCGCAGGCGACGTTGCTCATCATCGAGAAATATGTCTGGCGGCGGACTTCGGCATCGGCGGGCAGGAAGCCGCTTCGCCGGTATCCTGTCGGCGAGCACCCGGGGACGAAGGTCGTGGCAGCCGCAGCGAATACCGGGCCGCCGCGCATCCATGCCGGCACGGCGATCGCGGAAAATGGAGCAAGTGCCGCCGTCTGACTGGCCGGGGCGCCGAGCTGGGCAACACCGACCGGGGCAAAGGGGTCCTCCTCCGCGACCGCCGTCGTTGCGCCGGCCTCTGCCGCGAGTCTTTCACCCATCTGATACTCGACCCAGCGACGGCTCAGATCGTGGACCCGGAAGCCCTCCACATCCGCTACGACGGCCTCGGCCGGACCCTCCATGCTGGGCCCGGCCGTCCCATCCTTACCGTCGGCGGCGACGTCCGACCGCCCCGTCATGCTGATCAGCTGGACGCTGCGCACCGGCGAAGCGGCGCGTTGGGTCGCCGCGAGCGCGGCCCCGCTATCAACGATGACAAGTGTGCTCGCGAGCAACAACGCACGCATATCAAACCTCCCTGACCCCTGGTTCAGGAAGTTGAGATCAGGCGATTTGCAGTTGTCAATTCCCTGGAGCGGGCAAACTATGGCTGCATTGGATCGCCCGAAACTGGATCATGTGGCTGATTGACCGAGATACGGATGGCCGCGGCCCTCGGATCGCGCTGCCCGCTCCGCTCCGCGAGGCGCTGGTGCGTTGGTACATCGGCCAGGGATCGCCTGGCGATGAAGAGGCAGGAATCACGCTCGTCCAGAACGCCCGCATCGGCGCCAAGTGGATCGCCTGTGATTGCCTGGCCGCGGACGATCCGCCGCCGATACTCACGCCCGCCTTCCTGTCGGAGGCGGAGACCTATTATCTCCGCCGGCTGACCAGCGCGAAGCGACCCGACCACCGCGCCGACTGCCCCTTCTTCCGGGATCAGGTCACCCATCGCATCTCGGAGGTACGATCGCGCGAAACGCCGGCGGCGCCTCCCGAGGGCTTCTTCGAGGTCCTGCGGCCTGCCCCCAGCAAGCTCGCGCAACAGCCCGAGAGCGACGCCAGCGACGATCGTACGCGCCACGCCTCGGTGCCTCGGCTCGCCCGGTTGCTATGGCGCCTCCTCGACGTTGCAGGGACGACCCGAGCTTTTCCCTTGTCGGATGGCGCGGAGGAGCCTTCGATCAAGCGGGAGTTCGATGTTCTGGTGAAGGCGAGCAGCAGGATCGAGATCGCGCCCGGCATCGAGCTCAGCCGCGCCTTCTGGACCCACGCCGATGCCCTGCACAGCCGGCGCGCCTATGCGGTTCTGAGGCGTCTCTCCCGAGACTGGCCTCCCGGCCACGCGCCGCAGGCGTTCTTCGCGCTCTTCTCGCATCAGATCACCGGCCATGTCATCGAGACCGCCGACAACCGGCCAGTGCGCGTCGCCAATCGGGTGCAGTCCCCGTCGGTGAGGGGCAACCTGGTCCGTGGCCCCTTCCTCGTGATCGTCGTCGCTGGTCAATATCCCGAGGCGCGTGGCTATGCTCCGCTTCGCGCCTACGCGCAGCCGATCTACTCGGGGCAGCGGTTCATCCCGGTCGACTCCGAGTTCGAGCGCAGCCTGCTGCGCGAATTGCTGTCGATCCAGCGCAACCTGCACCGGCATGGCATCGATGCCGCGATCGAAAAGCCCGTGTTCGATATTCTGACGCCGCTCGGCCCTGCGCGACCGGACTTCCTGATCGAGGCGCGCTCGCGGATCACCGGGGAGATCAAGCGTCTGGCGATCGACGCCATCGACCACGGTGACGACGAGCATGACGGATCGAGCACCAGCGGGCATTCTCGCCTGTGCGAGATCGCTCCGCTGCTCTGCCTCAGTTCCGGCGACCTCGTGCTGGGCCGGGTAGCGCGAAAGATTGCCGCCGCCCTGGACCTGTGAGTTGAGCCCCGTGCCTCTCAGCTCCAGCGAAGCGTCATCGCGAACCCGCCCACAATGGCGATGATAACCGGCGTCGCGCGAAAGTAGAGCCGTTGCCACAGCCACCAGAGCTTGGGCACGAAGAGGATTGCTTGTCGAAGGCTCCGTACTTCGTTCCAGGCGCGTTCGCGGAAGACGTGCACTCCAGCGCCGACAATCGACAAGGCGAGGGCGATCGCACAGCACAGCGCCGTAGCAGCATAGAGGGCTGCCCAGTTCGCCAATTCGAGTTGCGTCAGCTGCGCCATTTCGACCGTACCTACTCGCACCGCCATCCGGGTAAGTGCCTGCCCTCGTTCCGGTTTCTATAATCGTTGCTGGCCGCCAAAGCCTGGCCTTAGACCCTTGACGGGGAGCCGAGGAATACTAGCTCGACTGACGCCGAACGCCATAGCGGGTTCGGCTGGGACTAGAGGGCGCCGGCTCTCTCTCCGGCGCATCTCATGCCCGAATTGCTCATGCAGAGGATTTGGATATGAGGACTATTCGCGATCTGATCCGTGGGCGCCGGCGCGGTGCTGCCGATAGCTCCCACAACAACCCGCTCCGCCATCGGGAGAGCCAGACGCCACCCTCTCGATCGGAGGCGCGTCGCTGGCCCTCGCGCGTGATGAAGGTGCTGACGTCGGCAATCGTCGGTCTGCTGGCGCTCCTCGGCACGTCCCTTACCCCCGCAGCGGCTCAGGTCTGGGCGCCAGGATGGCGCGGCCCAGTGTGGATAGCCGAACCAGGCCCTCGTCATGGTTGGTACCGCTGGCACGGCCGGTGGTACCGGCATTGCGGGTGGCGCTGGGAAGCACCGCATCTCCGCGTGTGGCGCTGCTACTGACGCGTTGGCCCGACCCGCGAGGGTCGGGCCAACATCGAGCCCGTGGCGATGGACCCCCGCCGCCGACCGGAGGCCGAGGGAAGCTTTGATGTTCGAGTGTCTGATCCTTGGGGACAGCACGGGCGTCGGCACCGCGCAGGCGATAAACGCGCGCTACGAGCGCCATTGTGACGTTCAGGCCGCAGAGCGGGCCACGGCCGCCCAGGTCCTTTCCTGGCGAAGACCGGGAAAACGCTACAATACCTGCATCTTCTCGATGGGCTCCAATGACATGGCCGGACCGGCTCTCGCCGCCCGCCTCGCTGAGATACGTGCGCAGTTCTGCTTCAACCGTGTGATCTGGCTGCTGCCATACGCCCGCCCCCAAGCCTACACCGTCAGCGCCGTCGCTGCTCGCTTTAGTGACGAGACCTTGGATCTCGGCCGCTTCCGCTCCCGCGACGGCGTCCACCCGAGCCGGTATATGGACGTGGCCGAAGCCCTTTTGAGATAGCCGTAAAGCAGCCGCTCGGTCCTTCGCGACGGCTCAACTGCGCAACGTGGGCGCTTCGCCGAAAGCTGTCTCTGCCTGCGAGAGGCAGCGGTCCCAGAAGGCAATCGCGGCATGAAAGTTCGGCAATACCGGCCGGCCAAGACGATCCCGCACCTCTCGCGCGTTGAACGCAGCGACGTGAGCCACGTTGCCCGGCATCGTCGGATCGACCACCACGGCAATCGTTCCGAAGCCCTCGCTGCGCAGTTCAAGGCCGCCTTGGAATTCCTTCAGGAGGGCGTTGCGCGTCGGCTCGATGAACTCGCTGAAAATCGGATCTCGCCGCCAGATCGGCCATTGTTCGCGGCTGTATTCGCGCCGAGCGGCATCGTGACAGTCGACATTGGCGAACACATGTCCAACCGACCGCAGGAGCGCAACGATCGCGACATATTGCGACTCGAAGTCGGCAACAGGCCGCATCATGCTGTCGTCCTGCTGAAAGCGGGCGACGAGGTCCCGAATGAAATCGAGCTGGGCGCGGGCGACAAGCATGGCCTAGAACCGCCCAGACACCATTTGGCGGCCCCCCTCGGTATCAGAGAAGGCGCGAAGCGTCTCGGCGGTCTTGCAGATTGTCATCATGATCTTCCCGATGCGATACAGTGGCTCGGTAGATGGGCACGGCTATGCCACAGCCCAAAGGTCATCGGGTCCGAGATAGCTCAGGTCGAGCTCCGCAGGGTTCGGCGCGACTGTCGCGCGGAGAAGGCCACGCCGATTATGGTTGAGCGGATGCTGGAGGCGGCCGATGCCGCGCCCATCGGCAGAGAGCACCAACGGCTGGCCGTTCCAGTTGTGCAAGCTCACGGGAGAGCCGGGCGGAGCCGGCGCCGCGAACCACTCGACATTCCCCACATAGTCCCGTCGTGCCCAGGTCCGGTTCGCCGCAGGCGCGGCTTCCTGGACGAACTCGAGCCACATTGCTCGCGTCTCGGGAGAAGGCCAGTCCGGCTGAGCCGACCAGGCCGCGAGGACAGGCGAGCGCAGCCATGTCCGCAATTCCGCACCCGACGTGAAAGTCGCGCCGGTGTCCACGACGGCCTTGATGGCTGCCAAACGCGAGTTGAAGCCCGCCTGGATGAGAATCGAAGTCGATCGGTTCATGGTGCCGGTCTCAACGGCAGGGACCGCTAGACCCAGCTCATGATCGGCGAGGGCCAGGCCGAAGACGCCAACGACATCACCGTTGGCGGCCGCACGCACACGAAGCGCCTCCATCGCCCACGGCAGGCGATAGACGAGGCCGCCCTCGATGAACTGCAGCGCATCGCCTTCCTGCCCCGCGACGGTGGAGGCGAGTGGCTGCCCGAGCAGCCAGCAACGAAGGATGTCGCGCCAGTTGTCCGGAAATGGGTCCGGCTCGAACGGATAGAAGGAGAAGACCCGCTCGGCGATGCCGGTGATCGCCGTAATCGCAGCCTCGTGATCTCCAACCAGCAGCGCAGCGTTCGCCTGCACCAGAAGGTCGTTGGCCACCGGCGCCACCGCGTCGAGCGCGTGACCCGCCTCGAGACCCAGCCCCGCAAGAAAATAGCCGCGGCGCGAGACGGCAGTCGAATTGGCCCAAATGTAGCGGCTCCGGGTGAGGAGCGTCGCACGGTAAGCGGCGCGCGACCCGGCATCGAGGCGCTCCAGGCGCCGGTTCCAGAGAGAGGACTGAAGAACCGTGTCGAGCGCGGCTTCGATCTGGTCATCGGGAACATCGTCTTCGCCGATCAGGCTGAGGATCGCCGTATCGAGCGTCGCCATGGAGCGCTCCCATTGCTTGAGCGCTCGTTCGCGCTTTTCGGGGATCTCGCCCGCCACTTCGGGGAAGGTCCAGGCCGCGGCGTTGTTGACCACATAGTCGACGAGCTGCTCGAGATTGCCGCCGATCCGCGCATGCATCCTCTTCAGGAGCGCAAAGATGAGCTGAACGAGGCCGCTTTCCATCTCGCGGGCGCCGAGATCCCCGATCAGGCCCACCCACTCGTCATGCTTCTTGTTCTGGGTGTCGCTGAAGATCGGGAAGAGCACCAGGCCTTCGACGTCGACATAGGCCCGGCCGGCGCGTCCGATCACGTTCTTGAACTCGGAGACCTTGATCTTCTCGCCATGCCGATAGAGCGAATGCATGACGACCGCCGTCGCCGAGAGGTTGAGCCCCTGCGCGAGAGTGGGTGATGAGATCGTCACCTTCAGAACGCCGTCTCGCAGAAGCCTCTCAACCTCTTTTCGATAGGCGGTCGGAAGCGCACCGTGGTGGAGGGCCACGCCCAGGCGGAGGCATTTGAGGATATCGCTGTCCGCGCCCAGCCATTCTTCACCGAGCGCGATCGCGGTCTGCAGCCGCACCGGATCGACCGTGAGCAGTGACGCAAGCGCGCCTCGCGTATGCAGGTCGACGATGACCTTGGCGAACGGCTCGACGCTGCGCCGCTCCGGGCAATAGATCAGGACGGTCTGTCCATCGTCGACCAGACGCCAGGCGGTGGCAAGGCTGAGCTCCTGCTGATTGTCGGGAAACAGCCGGGTCCGCAGCTTCTTCGGCGGTAGGAAGAGCGGCGGTGCTACGCCGGTGAGGAACCCGGGCACGAAGGGCTGCTCTTCGCCGACCCTCAGGTTGAGGCGTGCCCGGGGGGATGACCAGACCACCTCGCCAAACCGCAGGCGTGTCGGCCGCCAGTCGTCCTTGATGGGATCGCCTGGCTGATCACGCCGCAACCATGCCGAGAAATCCTCGAGCTGCGGGCCATCGGGCAGGATTGCCGACAGGCAGACGATCCGGCGCTGCTCCGCGTCTGGTCGGCGGAGAAGGCGCTGGATCTGGACCTCGTAGCGAACTTCGCGCTCGCCCGGACCGATCATGTGGCCCTCGTCGAAGACGAGCAGACCGACATCGTCGAGCAATGACGGATCGTTCCTTAAGGCGAAGTCGAGTTTCTCCGGAGTTGCGACGACAATGTCCCGCTCGCGGATCGCATCTTCGTCGAACGCAGAGACGCCGATGCTACCGTACAGGGCGGATATGGTCTTGCCGAGCGGGCCGAACGTTCGCTGAAGCGTCGTTTCCGTCTGCGCGGACAGAGCACGAAGTGGCGTGACGAACATCACGCGGCGCCCGGCAGCCAGGCAGCGAAGGATCGAGAGTTCGGCGACCCTCGTCTTCCCGGCGCTCGTCGGTAGCGAGACCACGAGATTGTCAGCCTGATCGACCGCGCGCGCGGCGGCCTCGATCTGTGACGGCCACAAGTCGACTTCCGCCCTCGGACGGCGGGCGAGCAGTCCGATGAAGAGATCGCGCAAGCCCCGCCACGGCGGCGCCTCCCCACCAGCCGGAATGAGAGGCACCCTCTCATGAAACGTGTTCGACCATAGGTCGGAGAGCAGATGGATCGCGACGCGGTGCGCCCACCATTGCGGCAAGAGGTTCAGCTCAGCGCAAATGGCGAGACTCTCGCGCAGTTGGGCGATCGCACGGTCGATCAGAGCGCGCTCGCCGCGGTCAAGCGCGAGCAGGAACATCGACACGGCACCGAAGAAGGCATCGGTTAGAGCGAGGTCGAGGCCCTCGAACAGGAAATCGTGGCCATCCCGCTCGGCCGCGTCGCCGGCAAGCGGATCGGCAAGACGCTGCTGGAAGAGCGCGGTGATGGCCTCATCCGATCCCCGACCATCGAGGCGAAAGGCATAGACCCGGGCACGCAGCTCGTTGATATCCCGCCGCATGAGAAGCGCCAGCGCCTGCTCGATGAGCGAGAAGTTCTCCTCCTCCGCCACGACCGCAAGGAGGGAGTAGGCACGGGCGGAGAGATGCGCGAGATGGTAGCT
Organism: Sphingobium cloacae; assembly: GCF_002355855.1. Lineage (NCBI taxonomy): Bacteria > Pseudomonadati > Pseudomonadota > Alphaproteobacteria > Sphingomonadales > Sphingobiaceae > Sphingobium > Sphingobium cloacae. The sequence continues at coordinate 169,639 of NZ_AP017656.1, read as the reverse complement.
CGCAGCCGCCATCACGAAGTGAAAGTCCCGGTCGGCTTCGGCGCGATTGCCCTTGGCCATGACCGCCTCAAGGGCGGTCGCGGCCTGCTCGAAGGCGACACGCGCCTGGGCTGGGTCGCCACCGAGCTCAAGAAGACGCAGCCCAAGCCCGAGCAGCCCGTAACCGTAGCTGTGCAGGTCGAAGTTCAGTTGCGCAGAAAAGGCCGGTGCGCCCGCCGGGAGCACGCCCTCCCGCCATATCATCGCCCGTGCCTGGCCGCGCGCGATCAGACGACCGCGAAATCCGGTGGCGGCTGCATCGGTGATGGCGGCGGAGATCGCCTCAGGGCTGGTTGGCATTGGCGATCACCTGAGCGTAGACCGCGCCGACAAAGGCGGCGTGCCCGTCCACGTGCAGCCCTACGCCCCACTGTCCGATCGGGCCGGGATAGGCCTGCAGCGCCTGCGTCAGCAGTGCCTCCGGCGCGTTGCCAGAGAAGGTGAAGAGAAGATGCCGGACATGATCGGGCGGGATGCCGTGGCGATAGAGAGCCTCGTCGATGGCGTCGAGGAGTGGCGCGTCCGTCCCGAGGTCCATCAGCCGCGCCGAGATGAACGACAGGGCGTGCGACGACGGAAGGCCGCCATCCTTGTCGAGCCCGGCGCGCGCCTCCTGAAGGGTCTGCGCCCGCAGATCGATGCGGCTCTTCGCCTCGGTCTTGAGGAACCGTAGGCGCTGCGTCGCAGGATCGAGGATCATGCCGATCACATCGTCGCCGCGCATCGCCATGTCGCGGTGGTCCTTCCACCGCAATCGCTTGATGGGAGCCCGGTAGCCGCTGTGTGCATCAATCCATTCGGTCGCGTAGATCTCCCCCAGATCACCGGAGCGTATCTGCGGTGTTTGCGGAAGAAGATCGGTAACCATCTTGGCTGCCGCCGGCTTGCCCAGCCGCGCGAGCGCAGCTGCCAGACGCTCCTCCGCCGCATAGTGGGCGGGAACCGCCATCGCCGTCAGCTCGATGCCCATGGCGGCATCCGCTGTGCGTCCGGTCATCACGCGGACATGGTGATTGCCCAAAGGAGTATCGGCCGCATCGCACCAGTCGTTAAATTGAACCATCCACTCATTCCAAACGGGCTGCTGAAGTGCCGGCCTATCCCCACGTGAATTGTCGCCCGACGCGCGGCCGCACGTCTACCTTCTAATTCAGCCGGGGCTCATCGAGCGAGTTGCGATCGGCTCCTGCCCGACGACCCCCATTGCTGCGGCACGATTCCGCGACTGATGATATGGGTCAGCTTTCTGCAGGAGCCAATCGCGAGCCCGCAATCCGCTCGACCACTCGTCGCGCGATATCCGACGGCACGGCAAGTCCGATACCGACATTGCCGCCGCTGGGACCAATGATTGCGCTGTTGATGCCGATGACCTCGCCGCGCATGTTGATCAGCGGCCCACCCGAGTTTCCTGGATTGATGGGGGCATCGGTCTGAACATAGGGCGGCCCCCCCGCGGACGGCGCCCGTACCGCGCTGATGATGCCGGCGGTGACGGTCTGGCCCACCTCAAAGGGGTTGCCGATCGCCACGACATAGTCGCCGACATGGGCCTTGGCTGACTCGCCGAGCGGCAGGGCCTTCAGCCCTCTTGCGGGGATCCTCAAGACGGCGATGTCGGTCAGTGGATCGCTCCCGAGCAGTTCCGCCTCGACCTGTCGATCGCCGATGCCGACAGCAATTGCACGCGCGTGCGAGACGACATGCTGGTTGGTCACCACCAGCCCGCGTTCGGCGTCGACCACGAACCCCGACCCGGCCGATATGCGCGGCGCGAGGGCTTCGTCAGGAACACCAAGAAAGAGGCGGTAATAGGGATCGCGGAGCAGAGGGTTCTGCGCATAGGGCGAACTCTGCAGCACGGCGATGTTGACCACCGCCGGCGCAACCCGCTCCACCAGTGGCGCCAGCGTCAACCGGTTGAGGGGAACGGCATCGCTCGATATCGCCCGTTGCCCGGTCGCTTCAGCCGGGGCGGTGCTCGTCAGCATCTCGACGGCCGCGCCGCCAAGGGTTGCGCCAACGAACGTGAGCACCAAAGCCCATGCTGCCCAGATGCCCCTGGATTGCCGGTGGGATCGAACCATGACTGTTCCCTCTGCTTCGTCCTCCACCAGCCGGCGCAGGGAGCGTGTGTTTCGAAAGCCGCGCACCGGCGGCGCCGGCGCGCGGTATCGATCAGTGCTGCGTCGCGCCGTCGCCGAGCGGTATCCTGCGACCGCGCGTCGTCCGCTGCGACTTGGGCATCCGCACCGTCAGCACGCCATCGCGTAGCACGCCCTGGCAGTTCTCTTCGTCGGCGCCATCGGGCAGCACGATCGAGCGTTCGAAACGGCCATAGTAGCGTTCGGACCAGCCGCGATCCTTGTCCTGGTGCTCGGACTTCTTCTCGCCCCGGAGCGTCAGCACGCCATCGTCCACGGTGACGTCCACATCCTTCTCGGTCAGGCCGGGAAGCTCGGCGGTGACGATCACCTGATCATCGGTCTCCTTAACCTCCAGATACGGCCAGCTCTGCACATTGCTGGAGAGGCCGATGCCGCCCACAAGCGGTGCCCGGAAAAAGTCCTCGAACAGGCGATCCATCTCTCGGCGGAGCTGAACATAGGGGCTGCGCTCTTCGTCGCGGAAGAGCGCGGGCGCCGGGTTCTCCTGCCGGCGCCACGGAATCAAATCACGCATCGACATGATTCGTCTCCTTGGTTGCTGGCGAAGAGGGCTCGCCGCCCCGGAAGGCGCGGCGAGCCCGGTTCGGCATCAGGCAGCTTCGCGCTGCTTGGCGCCGTCGTTGGCCTTCTCGTTATTGTTCGCGGACGAGTCCTCGATCCGGCGGGCATTTTCACCAGCCGCGCCGATGCTGATCTTCCGCGGCTTCATCGCCTCGGGGATCTCGCGCACCAGCTCGATCGAGAGCATGCCATCCTTGAGCTCCGCATTCTTCACCTGAACATAATCCGCCAGGCCGAAGCGGCGCTCGAAGTCACGCGCAGCGATGCCGCGGTGGATGTAGCGGCTTTCCTCGCTTTCCTGCTTGCGGCCAGAGACCACGAGCAGATTCTGCTGAGCGGTCACTTCGATCTCGTCGGGGCGGAAGCCGGCCACCGCCATGTTGATGCGGTAGCGGTCCTCGCCTTCGCTCACGAGGTCGAACGGCGGATAGTTGTCGGCAACCTGCGAAGTCAGACCGTTCTCGAGCAGGTCGAACAGCCGGTCGAAGCCAACAGTCGAACGCCGGAACGGCGTGAAGTCATAGTTGGTCCTCATAAACAAGTCCTCCTTTGAGCAACGAGTGTATGAAGAGCGTCCGAGAGAGCGGACGCACTCTCCATGCCGGGTCCTTTCGGCACCCGGCAGGAGATTATTTGGTTTCGTCAGAACGGCTTTCAAGACCATTCTCAACAGCCTGAAGTCGCTTCAGGCGGATGCCGAGGCTGATCAGCGTGAAGCCGGCAAAGAACGCCCAGGCCGCGATCACCCACGCCACCGAGAGGATGCTGGCGATGGGGTAGAGCCACAGCATGGTCCACACCCAAACGCCCAGCAGGATCGACAGCGCGCCCGAGATTCCAAGCAGCCATTCGCCCTTGATCTCCTTGCGAAGCCGGATAGCGGCCGCGATCTCAAGGGCACCGGTGAGGAACGCCCAGGCGATCAGTACGCCGAGCGTTACGAGCGCATAGCTTAGGGTTGCGACCTCAGGCATGAGCGCAACGGCCACCGCGGCCGCGATGCCGATGACGCCGCGCAGGACCATCGCCCACCAGCGATCCTCCTTCTTCGTCGCCCCCCGTACACCCGCGATCAGCGACAGGATGCCGTCTGCGCCGGCATAAGCGGCAAACACGAGGGTGAAAGCGAACAGAGCATTCAGCGGAAACAGGATAGTGACTACGCCCAGCAACAGGGCCAGGGCACCACGGAACACAATCCAACCCCAGTTCCGCCTCAACAGCGCAGAACCCCGGGCATAAGCACTCCCCGTGGAGAAGGGGGAGGCAAAAGACATTGCGGTCATATGATCTCTCCCAGTTCAACAGCGGAGGCCGACACGGGAGCCCTGATCAGGCACTTCCGCGCCGGCGACCATCACGCGCAGAGATAGGCGACGCCATCATGATTTGAATAGCTGCTCACGGACCCGGCAATAGCTGCGGCCTGCGGGCAAGGTGTTGGCCGAGGATCGCGAGAGTGCGTTCGGCGTCGATAAGGGCGGCTTCCTGCCGCTCTCGGAGCCGGCGAGGTCGCCGACCGTGCCGGCGCGGGGTGGTCAGCATCGGCGGCGACGGCCATTGCGGGATCGCACCCCGTCGAGGTCGAACTTCGGGGCGGCTATGCCACGTCGTTCCGCGCGGCTGTCCCGGTGGCCTACTCCGCCGGCCGTCCCGCCGATAGATGGCGCCGACCTTCGGCTATAGAGAGGCCGTGCTGCACCTGTGCGTAGATGCCCCGGGGTTTCGGCGGCGCCGTGCCTTTCGCAAGGACAGGGGCGAGAGGCTGATCTTCCTCATGGTGCTGCGAGCTGAGCCTTGTTAGCCGCGGCTCATGGCTCTCATCGATCGCTTTCTTGCCACGCGTGTCAAGCGGGGACAGCTTTCCGTCACCCACGCCGACGGCAGGGTCCAAACCTTTGGCACACCCGACCCAATGATGCCTGACATCGCAATACGGTTCAGCGATTCCGCGGTCGCCGCGCGAATTGTCCGCAATCCGGCACTCGGTGCGGCGGAAGCATATATGGACGGACGGCTGTTGATAGACAGAGGTGATATCCGTGGATTGATCAATCTGTTGAAAGGCAACAGCCCGTGGGAGGAAGGAGACCGGCTAAGACCATTGGCTCCAATCCGGCTGCTGGAGCAATTCGTGCATCGCATTGACCGTATCAACATGAAGCGTCGCTCCAAGCGTAACGTTGCGCATCATTACGATCTGTCCGACCGCCTTTATGACCTCTTTCTCGATGCTGATCGCCAATATAGCTGTGCATATTTCACCGACCCGGCGAATACGCTGGAGCAAGCCCAAGCGGATAAGAAGGCCCATATCGCGGCCAAGCTCCTGCTCAAGCGAGGTATGCGCGTACTCGATATCGGATGCGGCTGGGGTGGTATGGCGCTGTACCTGCACAGAGCTACGGGCGCCGAGGTCCTGGGGATCACGCTGTCCGAGGAGCAGCTAAAGTTCGCTCGACGGCGCGCTGATGAGGCGGGCGTCTCCGATAAGGTCCGCTTCGAATTGCTCGACTATCGTGCTGTAACCGGCCGGTTTGACCGAATCGTCTCTGTGGGCATGTTTGAGCATGTCGGCCCAGCATATTATGGAACCTTCTTCCGCAAGTGCCGCGCGTTGCTTTCTGATGACGGAGTGATGCTGCTGCATACGATCGGCCGGATGGATGGCCCGGGGGTCACCGACACGTTTACGACCAAATACATCTTTCCGGGCGGGTACAACCCTGCACTGTCTGAGATCGTGCGCGGCTATGAAGGAACGAAGCTGTTTCCGACCGACATCGAGATCCTCCGACGTCACTATTCGAGGACGATCGATCATTGGTACGATCGTACAGTCGCCGCGAAGGACCAGATCATCGCGCTATATGACGAGCGCTTCTTTCGTCTATGGACCTTCTACCTCGCCGGCGCCGCGGAAGCCTTCCGCACAGGAGGTATGGTCAATTATCAGGTACAACTCGCGAAGAGTCGCGCTGCCGTGCCGGAAATACGCGACTATATGGTGGAGGCCGAGCAACGACTACGCCTGGGCGGCGATGCTGCATAGCTTCCTCGCACCCTGCCTGGGATGTTGCGGATTCTCGAGGGCGATCGCGTCGTGAAGGCGGGTTTGGCGCCATGCACCCTCCTGATCAAACATTCAGTCGCGCGCTCTGTCGCATCCGTGTTTCGTCAGCTTCCCCTCGAGAGACAGCCTTCAGCGCACCGCGAGTCTCGTGGCCTGCAATCCGCGTTGAGGTCACAGTCGTTGAGATCGCTGCCTTTCATAATTAGATGCCACTTGTCTCTGGCCTCTCTTCGTACTTGCGGAGCGGGTTTCCGGATTGAGACCCCGCCCCGCGACAACCTAGAACCGTCGCCCACGAGCGTATGAGTGCCCAATGGATCTCGGTATCGTCGATATCTGCCCCACTCCCCCGAATGGCACGCAGGCGGACGCTTTCCGCAATGCAGTCGATCTTGCCCAGCGGGCAGAGGCACTCGGAATCAAGCACTATTGGCTCGCCGAGCATCATGGCTCGGCTGCGGTCGCCTCGCACGCCCCTGAGATCCTTATCGAGCACGTCGCTTCGGCAACGCAGACGATCCGCGTGGGATCGGGAGCCGTGCTGCTGAACCACTACAGCCCGCTGAAGGTTGCCGAGCAATTCCGCACGCTTCATGCGCTTCATCCGGGGCGCATCGACCTTGGCGTCGGGCGTGCGTTTGCCGGACCCGTCGCGGACATCGCCCTGCAAAGGCACCGCGACGGCAGGCGCGTCGACGATCATGCCGATCAGGTTTTCGAACTGCTCTCCTGGTTGACGGGGACGATGCCCCCTGGCCACGCCTTTGCCTCTCTCGATCTCGCGCCGGACGTTCCCGGCTGGCCCGAGATGCTGCTTCTGGGGTCGAGCCAATCGAGCCCGCATCTGGCTGGACAATTGGGCCTTCCCTATGTCTTTGCCGGCTTCATTTCTCCGCAAGGCGCCGTCCCGGCCCTTGCGAGCTACCGCCGAAGCTTCCGGCCTTCCCAGGTGGTGGGCCTCGAGAAGCCGCATGCAATCCTCGCGATCCACGTCGTATGTGCCGACACGACCGAGGAAGCCGAGCGCCTCGCAATGCCGGTCCGGCACATGTATGCGACACTTTCGAGCGGAAAGCTCGAGCGCAGATTGTCTACCCCAGAGCAGGCGATCGCTCACTTCGGCAAAGTTATCAGTGCCGAGAATGATGAGTGGCCGCGCTTCGTGATCGGCGATCCCGCGCGCGTCGCCTCGGTGCTCGAGCGCATGATCGAGCAGACCCGGCCGGACGAGATCATGATCCAGGACCTCATCACCGATCATGGAAGCCGCGCACGATCACATGCCCTGATTGCCGACCTGTTACAGTAAACAATGCGGAGAGAGTTTGATGAAACTATATTACACCCCTGGCGCTTGCAGTCTGGCTGACCATATCGCTCTCCACGAAGCGCAACTTCCTTTCGAAAGGGAACAGGTCGATCTGCAGACCAAGCGCACCGAAGGCGGCGCTGATTACACCTCGATCAATCCGAAGGGATATGTCCCGGCGCTCACTCTCGACTCGGGCGAAACCCTGAGCGAGAACATCGCAATTCTCGACTGGATCGCGCATCAGAACCCGGCGCTGAAGCCCTCCGGCGAGATGGGGCACACGCGCCTGCTGGAGGCGCTAGCCTACGTCTCGACCGAGATCCACAAGAGCTTCAAGCCCTTTTTCGCCGGCGGCGGCGACGACGAGAAGACCAGGGCTGGTGAAGCGATCGTCAAGCGGATGGCCTATCTCGCCGACACGATGAAAGGCGAGTTCCTGTTCGGCGCGGACATCAGCGTCGCCGACTGCTACCTGTTCGTCATGCTGCTTTGGGCACAGAAGATGGGCCTCGACGTGCCCGAAAAGCTTGCCGGCTTCCGCGACCGAATGATGGGGCGCCCGGCCGTGCAGAAGGCGATGACGGACGAGGGCTTGATCTGAACCACGGATGAGACGGGCCTCGGTTGAGGCCGGCCTGGCTCGGCCGATGGCTATCTTGTCGAGCAGCAGCACGCTTGGTGCAGGGTTCTGCTATCGGGAGAACCGCTTCGCCAAGCGCGCGCTCGCGCCGCTCTTCGCGGCGAGCTTGGCGCCATAGCGCATGACCGTCTTGGGATCCCGCCAGCGATAGGCCTGCATGATCGCCGGCAGGCTCTCGCCTGCGGCGAAATTGTCTTGGGCGACGCCAACCCGGATCGAGTGGCTCGAGACGGCGGCCACCCAGCGTTCGAGCTCCGCCTCGCTCATCCCTCCGAGCAGCTTCTTCTCGAACGCGGCGCGGATCAGCCGACGGTAGATCAAGGTGATCGTGTTCGGGTGCAGGGGCCCCTCCCCTACCGACCGCACCGAGCCGTCGAAATAGGTCTCGACGCGCCGAAAGAGCGGTCCGCCCGCTATCCCGCCAGCCCGCTTCCACTCCGCAATCGCCTGCATCGTCGCGGGCGAGAGATAGGCGATGGCGCCCGCGCGCTCGCGGTCGGTCTTGCTGGTCGCAATGAACAGGGTTCCCGAGCCGTCGGAATCGGGCCCTTCGACCGCGTCACAGACGATCGCCACCAGCTCGGAGCGCCGGCAGCCGCTGTCATAGGCGACCCGCAGCAGCGCGCGGTCGCGCGCGCCGAGCATGTCGCGGCGAGAGGCCTTGAGCAGATGCGCCAGGCAGATGCCGGTCGCCGGATCGTCGAGGTCGCTCACCTCACCCTTGAACCGGATGCCGCGCGCCTGGCGCTGGCGCGTGCCCAATAGCTTGCGCAAGCCCTTGAGCTCGAGCCGCACCAGCGGCGCCGCTGTCGGATCATCAAGCCCGGCCATGCGATAAGCCCAGCCGATGTTCACCAGATAGCGCTCGATCGTCGCCGGGGCCCTTCGCTTCAGCGGATTGCGCGGATCCTGCTCGATCCCCGACAAGGCCCGCAGATAGCAAGCGACCGCGTCCGCATCGGCCCGGGCTGTGGCAAGTCCGCGCCGCCGACACCATTGGTCCCAGATCTTCAGATCCGACAGGAAGGCGCGGATCGTGTTCGTCGACCAGGCCCGCGCGGCCGCGGCGACGAGCTGCGGATCGGCGAGCCGGCGGGCCGGCGCCAGCGCCTCGACCTGCGAGACGATCTCGCTGATCGGCGCCGCCTCGACACGGTGGAGCGCAGGTTCAGTCATGATTGCGCGCGAAGCGCAACGTCTCGTCCGTGCGCACAAGCTGCACGGCCCGCCAGGGCGCCGAGGCCAGCGCATGCCGGGATTTGATCGCCCCGACCCGCTCGAGATAGCAGATGGCGCTGTTCATCCGGCGCGGTTCCCATCCGAGCGTCTCGGCAAGCCGCTTGGTGTCGGCGGCCCGCTCCTCGCCCGTCACCATCCGGTTCGCCAGCGTCCGCGCATCCTCGCTGGGGCTGAACGGCATGAACGCCTCGTCAAAGTCCACGAACAGCGCGGGCTGCGGCGCGTAATGTCCGGGCACGTTCATCTCGCGCAGGTAACCGCCGTTCTTCAGATCGAGCAGCGCGATCCTGAGATCATCCGTCGCTATGTCGAGCGAGGCCGTGAGGTCCTCAAGGGTCGCCACCGGGTCGACGGCCAGCGCATGCGCGCTGGTCTCGACGACGTGCTTGCCCACCGCGATCGCAGCCGGCGACCAGCCCTCCAGCCCGCTGGGCGCGGTCTGGACATAGCGGGGGGCGTCGCCGAGCGCCGGCTTGCGGCTCACGCCGTGCAGGCGGTCCACCAGCCCCTTGAGGTCCGCCTCGCTCGCGGGATCGATCTTGAGGAACAGCATCGCCTGCAGGAAGGGCGAGAGCTTTGCAGGATCGAGGTCGACGACGAGCGGCACGAACCGGCTCTTGCCACCGACCTGCTGGACGAGCCCGACGTCGATCTCCTTTGCGACCCACGGCTTGGCGATCGACTTCTCGGTCAGCACCACGACGAAATGGGTCATGGCGCCGAGGCCCTCCTCCATCTTCTGCCGAAGACTATCGCCCGGCTCGATCTCCCATTCGTCGAACCAGACGTCGACGCCGTTCGCCATCAGATATTCCGCGATCGGACGCACCCGATCCTTGTCCTCGCTCGCATGCGCCAGATAGACTTTGGGGTGCGGGGCGCCGTCGGCGGCATTCATGACCTGAACCTTTCCCGGGTCGACACCCAGACGCTTTTCCAGAAGCCGCGCGAAAGCAGGCGAGCCGGTGGTGCGGATCGCCACCCGATTGCCCGACAGCCGGTCGACGAAGACGTCGGCATGATGGCCGGTCTCGGGATCGACGATCGAGGCGGCCGCTCCCCTCGCCTTCTCCTCGAGCGCCTGCATGCCGAGCGCGATCGCCTTGGCCTCGATGTCGGCGGCAAACCTGCTGGCGTCGAACGGCCGGCCATTGTGGGTGAACTTGATCATTGGCTGTGGCGCTGAACGTATCGGCGCAGCTCCACCAGATCCTCGTCGGCGAGCAGAATCCCCATCGTCGGATAGTCGTCCTGCAGCGACTTGCGCACGCGGCCGTCGTGAACGCATGGGATCAGCAGCGCGAAGGCGGGGTTGAAGCGGCGGCGCTCCCAGCCCGCGGCCTCCTCGAGCTTCCTGGCGTTCCCGCCCAGCTCGGGCTGGTCGAGCAGCAACCGGGCGAGCACGACCGAATCCTCGACCGGGTCGTGCCCGGTGATCGCGGGATCGCTGGCGATGAACAGCTCTACCGTCGTCCGCACGCGCGGCAGGTGCGGCCCCAGCACATGCGAGAGCGTCACGAGCCCGTCGGCCTCGAGCTCGGCCAGCGCCATTCCCAAGGTCTTGCGGCTTTCCTGGGGGAAGGCCTCGAGCAGCTCGTCGCCAAAATGCGTCGGCAGGCCCTTGGGGCTGTGCTCGGCCATGTGGCGGCCGAGCCGCTGCGCAAGGTCACTCAGATGCTCGTACACGCCTCGTCTTTCCTGTTGCGCCCCGGTGCGGAGGCCCGCCGGTGCCCGAACAGCCAGCTCCTGTTCCTTACCGGCATATAGAAGCTTCAACAATGGGGTGTTGATAAGGGTTCATTATCAACACTAGGCGTGACTCCACGCTATACTCAAAGGGCGATCTCGGGATATGCTTGGGGATGGCTCGCCGCTCTTCCGCGCTGACATCGCTGCCGTGGAGCGACGGTCTCGCCGCGGCGCTCGAGCAGGCGAGCGCCGCCGTCGGGCGGCTCGATGCGCGGACTTCCGCCACTTCGGGTGCTCGCGCGTGGCAATTGCGCGCCGCCTGGACCGGCTACGCCGCCGCGCTCCAGCTCCAGGGCCACGAGATCGACGAAATCGATGTTTTTTCGTGGGGCTGCGCCCTCCCCGTCCCCGGCCGGCCACGGATCGCGACGCTCGACGATCCCTTCGAAGGCTTCGCCAGATGGCAGGCCCAGTTCGCCGGAAACACCCGGCGCCACTGGCGCGAGGACCTGGGCGCGCGGGTCGAACCCGACCCGAGCTACGCCGGCCCCCGGCTGATCCGCGCGCTCGAGGCTCTGCGGCAGATCAGCATCGCCGAGAAATCGAAGTGCAGCATACGCACGGCGGCTGTGCAGCGCATCGGCATGGGTCCAGAAAGCGCGGCTTAGCTCTATACTGGGTGCGATCTCGGGTGCAGTCATTCTCTTTCGCCGGAAAACCGGTGAAGGGGCCGTTCCTGGTAATGATCGTCGCAGGCGAGTATCCGGAAGCGCACGGCTACGCACCATTGCGCGCATTTGCCCAACCGATTTATTCGGGCCGTCGCTTCATCCCGGTCAATTCCGAGTTCGAGCGAGACGTTCTGCGCGCGCTTCTGGAAGCGAGGCGCGAGCTAGCCGAGGAGGGCCTTGATATCTTTGTCGAGAAGCCCGTCTTTGATCACCTCACTCCCGCCGGCCCCTGCCGCCCCGACTTCCTGATCGAAGCGCGTTCAGGCACGACCGGCGAGATCAGGCAATGGATCTTGGAGGTGCTGGAGTTCGGCGAGCCCGAGGTCCACCAACGCGAAAGGCTTCGGCGAGTAGCGCCACTGTTGACTGTCACCCCGGCCGACCGCAACGCGGCGCACCTGGTAGCCCGACTCTCAGACGCCTTCGCCCTTTAAACGATCAGCTCCACCTCAACGTGAATCCGAACGAACTGACGATCGCGAGCGTCACGGGCGTCGAAAGCAGATAAAGCTTCTGCCACCGCCACCAGGATTTGGGGAGGAACAGCGCCACATCCTTGGCGCTGCGAAGCTGCGCCCAGGCCTTCTCGCGCCAGAGGCGACAGGCGAGAACAAGGATCGCCAAGGCCATTGCGATCGCGCAGCACAGAGCGGTCGCAGTATAAAGCGCCATCCAGTTGATCATTTCAGCATCGCTCAGATGCGCCATGGTCTACCCCATCGCTGCCAAACGAAGTCTCGCCTGTTCAACTGCGTTCCAACCCGCCGCGCGACTTATCACTTTTCTTTATCATCATGCTTCTCCGGTTTCTGCCGGTCCGCTAGCCTGACGCGCTTGACCGACGCCGCTTCGGCCAACGCATGCAAAGAAGCACGGCCCCGCCAAGCCAAAGTCCGAGGCCGCCGAGCGCAAACCCTAGAAGCCATGGCGTGTTGAAGTCCTCGTGATTCTTCCAATCCATGATGTGAAGGCTCCAGAAGAAGTCATAAAGCCGCCACGTGCCTGTCCTCACCGCCGCAATCCGGCCGGTATCGGCCGCCACGAAGATCCGAGTGGAGTCCGGATCGGCGAACGTCACACGCCAGGCGGGAAGCGTGCCGCGATATTCGGGACTGGCGCGATCGATCAGTTCCACGTTCACACTTGGGTGATCGTTGCTCCGCCAGGCGGCCCTCGCTACCGCTTGGGCTTGCGCCGCAGTTGGGGCGGGCAACAGTGCGCCCGTTCTCGCGTCGAACAGCCGCGTCCCTCGGGCCGTTGTCGCCTCAGCGACCGGGCGGCCAAGCCACATGCGATAGCTCACGGTCTCGATCCGCGTCCCGGTCGCCGCGACGATCACTGATGGTGGGACGAGCGCCACGCCGCGAGGCAAGGGCGCCACGGCTTTGCGGTCCACAAGGTGATCGCCATGCACTCGATCGATGGGCAAGAAGCTCATCAACGCGCCGCTCGCGAACCACAAAAGAAGCTGCGCGCCGACAATGATCGCGAGCCACTTGTGAGTGCGGCTCGCGAGAAGGTGCAGCCGAAGTTTGGTGCTTCTCAGGGTCGAATCTCCATCCTTGCGTGTCTCATTTCGTGCCTGCCAGATTCTTCATCATCCCGCGTGGCCGACAGGTGCGCCCGCGACCAGCGCTTGTACGGCTCAGCCGTCATCCCCGAGAGTTAGCGCACGAACGCCACCGTGTCCCAGACAGGGGATCCGGTGCGTCTTGCCCCCCGCCGGCTCGGCCGTCAGCTTACACCATGCTTGATAATCCAGGGCTGCTGAGCGGGCGTGAGGCGTTGCGCCACCCCTCGCCAGTTCGGGGCTTGCCGTTAAGGGCCTTGGCTCACCTCCGATTCCTCCGCGCCGGGGCGATAGATGACAGCCGCTGCACATCTCTCCGTAGAGGCCGACACCGACTGACACCCGTTGCGCCGACGCAAAATCCGGCCGCGCCCTTGGCAATCAGCCCGCTGGCACGGCGGTCGAACAGGTCAGTTGCTTGTCCGGCTTACAGATAGCGCCCGATCGCACTGCCCGGGCTCGGTCACGTCCTGAACTTCGGTGACGTTCAGGACGTGGCTGCGATCTCGATCGGTGGGCGGCCCAGCTTTTCGAGGGCGATCGCGTGACGGGCTAACCAACGACGGGATCTTTGACCCACCCCAAGGCATCGTGCAGCTCTGATATGTCGGCGTCGATGATCGCGTACAGGTCTTTATCTTCCTCGCGAAAGAACATGCGCGCCTTCGCTTCGTCTTCGGCAGGGGGAAGCATCGCTCCCAGGCGCTCCGGCCATTTCGCGTCTATGAATCTCATGAGCCGCTTCCAGGCCGCGGATCGGGTCTGATGGAGGCTCAGGACGGGAACGCCGTTTACTACAATCGCAAGGATCGTCACCTGCATGGTCACATACGCCCCCTCGATTTCGTCATGTTCGTGATGATCTTGCGGAGGAGGACAACGTCTAACCTCCTGGCAGCATGTTGTCGTGTTCTCGAGAACCCTCGCTAACCGGCCCGTCCGTCTGATGGCCTGCCATTCGAGCATTTCCTGTGAAGGCCAGTCCTGCAATCTCCCGCTTCCAACGCAAGCTGGGGAAGAAGGCGGGAACATGGGCCATGTACTGGCGGTAGCTATCGCCGTAGGTCGCGAGCGCGTATCTCTCCTCATGCTTAGCCAAACGAATGTACATCACCACCAGCACCGGAAACATGGCAAGCGTCAGAAGCGTCGGCCATTGTAGCAAGAAACCGAGCATGACGAGGATGAACCCTACGTATTGAGGGTGCCGCACCCGGGCGTAGACCCCCGTCATTGCCAATTCGTTTTTGCGCTGACTCGTGTGAAGCGCCGTCCACGCGATCGAGATTAGCCAAAAGCCTACACCAATCAGCACAAAGCTGGCGATGTGGAACGGGCCGAAATGCGGATTGATGCGCCAGCCGAACATCATTTCCAGGATGTGGCCAGCATCGTGGCTCCACCAGTCGACGCCGGGGAAATGCGACTGGAGCCACCCCGACAGCAGGAAGATGGTGAGCGGGAAGCCATACATTTCGGCGAAGAGCGCGACGATGAACGCACTGAACGCGCCGAAGCTGCGCCAGTCGCGCCGCGTTGCCGGCTTGAAGAAGCTGAACGCAAAGAGGATGAAAACGGCGGCATTGACCAGCGCGAGCCCCCACAGACCATAGCCATAGTCGGCGTGCGTCATCGCGACTCTCCTTCGATGCGGCCGTTGGGATTGGCCGGCAAGCCGGCGGGTGCCTGGCCGGGCTCATGGCCATGCTGATGCCCACCTTGGCCGTGGTGCATGAACAGGTGCATGAGCGGGCAGGCGAGCAGGATGAGATAGGGCAGCACACCCAGGAAGTGCGCGGTATGCTCGGTAATGAGGAAGAAGCTGGCGACGAGCAGGAAGCCGATCAGAACGATCTTGCCGCGCTTGCGCATGCGATGGTCATGTTCGCCCATATGCCGTTCTCTTCTAGTCAACCTCCAGCCTGCATAGGCTCGAGTCCAAGGAGCAAGGTATAAGTAGAGAGCGAAGTCCGAAGGGCATCGCGCAAGCATGGGTAAGGTGATCGATCGGATCGGCCACCGGTGTTCGCGCGACGCAACTGTCGGGAGCAGCAGTCGTGCTGCGGCTTTTGCGTATAGGCGTGCGGCGTCCGCGAATCAAAGCTGCGCTCACGAACATAATCGTGAGAGGCAGGCCCGCGTCCATGCACAAGAGAAAGAAACGGCACCATTCCCGCAACCAGTCCGGCGTGACCGTCCTCGAGCGCGAAGCAAGGATCGATCTGGCTAAGCGCCCGGCCGATGGTCTCGGCGTCGCCTTTCTCGGCGCATCGGGAACGGTCACAGGGTCGCGTTATCTGGTGGACGATGGTGAAACTCAGATCGTTGTCGATTCCGGCCTGTTTCAAGGACCCAGGGATCTGCGCCGCCTTAATTGGGCGCCAATTCCACCCGAAGTCGCCGATGTCGGCCAAGTCCTGCTGACCCACGCTCATCTCGATCACTCGGGCGCGCTACCGCGCATGGCGCGCCTGGGCTGGGACGGTACCGTCCTTGCCACCCGGGCGACCGCGGCCCTGTGCGAGCTCCTTCTTCCCGACAGCGGTCATCTGCAGGAAAAGGATGCGGAGTTCGCCAACCGGCACGGCTTCTCCAGGCACCAGCCGGCGCTGCCGCTCTACACCCAGGCTGACGCGCGTCTGGCATTGCAGCTCTTCCGGCCGATCGAGTTCGGAGCGTGGCATGCAGTCACGGACGGCATCAGGGTGCGCTATCATCGCGCCGGCCACATCCTCGGCGCGGCGTCGATCGAGATCGACTGGAAGGGGCGGACAATCCTCTTCTCAGGCGACATCGGCCGTTACGGCGATTCGGTGATGAAAGATCCCGAGCCGCCCGCGCGCGCCGACTATGTCCTGGTGGAATCGACCTATGGCGATCGGCGCCACGAGCAGGTCGATCCGACAAAGACGCTTGGAGATCATGTCGAACGATGCGTCGAGAGAGGAGGGACGGTGGTGATCCCGGCCTTCGCCGTGGGACGGGTCCAGTCGCTTCTCTATCATTTCTCGCGTCTGCGCGCGCAGGGACGCCTCCGCGACATCCCGATCTTCCTCGACAGCCCGATGGCGATCAACGCGAGCGGGCTGATGTGCGATTTCATGGACGAGCATCGCCTGGCCCGCGCCGAGTGCGAAGCGGCGTGCAGCGTCGCGCACTATGTGCGCGAAGTGGAGGAATCCAAGGAACTCACCGCCAACCCCGCCCCAAAGGTCATCATCTCGGCCAGCGGAATGGCAACGGGCGGCCGCGTGCTCCACCATCTCAAGCGCTTCGCGCCGGATGGGAAGAACCTCATCCTCTTCTCGGGCTTCCAGGCGGCGGGCACCCGCGGCGCCGCCATGATCGGCGGCGCCCGGACGATCAAGATCCACGGCGAGTATATCCCGGTCGAAGCCGAGGTCGCCAACCTGACGATGCTCTCGGCGCATGCCGACAGCGACGAGCTCATGCGCTGGCTCGGCTCGCTGCACGAGGCCCCGCGCCACGTCTATGTCACCCATGGCGAGCCGACCGGCGCCCACGTCCTGGCGAAGCGTGTCTCGGAGGAACTGGGCTGGGCATGCAGCGTACCGGCGCTGGGTAGCTGGGGCATGCTCGCGTGAAGCCCGGGATCATCGAGAACGCCGAAGCAGAGTCTGTCGCGACGACGCTGCGGGCACGCCGCATCGGCCTGTCGGGTGCCGGTAGCGATCTGATTGCGGTCATGCGCCACGACTGTCCCGTCTGCCGCTCGGAAGGTCTTGCGTCCCGCGCGCAGGTCGCGCTGCGCGCCGGCGGGCGGGAAATCGTCGTCTCGCTGCTGCACAGTTCCGCGGAGGCTCCAGCGCCCGGCGAGATCGGCCTCTCGGAATCCGCATGGCAGCGGCTCGGCGTCAGCGAGGGCGATCCGGTCGAGATCGCGCACGCCCAGCCTCTCGCCTCGCTCGCCGAAGTGCGTCGGCGTATCTATGGCAATCGTCTCAGTGACGGGGCTTTTTCAGCGATCATCACCGACATCGCCGAGCGACGCTATAGCGATGTCCATCTCTCGGCATTCGTCACGGCCTGCTCGGCGGTCCCGCTCGATACGGACGAAACGATCAGCCTGACCAGGGCGATGGTCGATGTCGGCGAGCGATTGCAGTGGCCCGGAACGGTCATCGTCGACAAGCATAGCGTCGGTGGATTGCCGGGCAATCGCACCACGCCGATCATCGTCTCGATCATGGCCGCGGAGGGCCTGATCATGCCCAAGACATCGTCGCGGGCGATCACCTCGCCGGCCGGCACGGCGGACACGATGGAGGTGCTGGCACCTGTCGACCTCGACGTTTCCGCAATCCGCAAGGTGGTCGAGCGCGAAGGCGGCTGCATCGCCTGGGGCGGCGCCGTCAATCTCAGCCCTGCCGACGACGTGATCATCGGCGTGGAGCGCGTGCTCGATATCGATGCCGTCGGGCAGATGGTCGCCTCGGTGCTGTCCAAGAAAGTCGCGGCCGGTGCGACCCATCTGGTCATCGACATCCCGGTCGGGCCGACCGCCAAGGTCCGCGGAGCCGCTGCCGCCGACACCCTCGAGCGCGCGCTGAGCTCGGTCGCCCAAGCCTTCGGGCTTCGCACGCGCGTGATGCGCGGCCCCGGCGCGGAGCCGATCGGACGGGGCATCGGTCCGGCGCTCGAGGCGCAGGATATCCTTGCCGTGCTCCAGGGGCAGCCTGGCGCCGAGGATCTCGCCCACCGGGCCTGCGAGCTGGCGGGAGGACTGCTTGAGCTCGCGGACGCGGCCCCGGCCGGCGAAGGCTATGCGCGTGCGCGGGCGTGCCTCGAAAGCGGCCGGGCCTGGGCCAAGTTCCAACGTATCTGCGAAGCGCAGGGCGGCATGCGGGCTCCACCGGTCGCCCGGTTCCAACAGGATATGATCGCTCCCTATAGCGGCCGCCTGGTGAGTATCGACAATCGCAAGCTCGCGACGGTCGCGAAGCTTGCCGGCGCGCCGATGGCCAAGGCCGCCGGCGTCGCGCTGCAGTGTCGGCTGAACCAGATGGTGGATGCCGGGGCTCCCTTGAGCACCATTCATGCCGAGAGCCCGGGCGAGCTCGATTATGCGGCGGCCTATGCGGTGAGCGACGGGCCGATCTTCGGGATTGAAGCGCTATGAACCGTCCCGTGCTGTTCGCGCTGTCTGGCAGCGAGGCCCTGGCACAGCCGCTATCCGCCGCACTCGATGCAGAGGTCGGCACGATCGAGCATCGTCAGTTTCCCGACGGGGAAACCTATCTCAGGGTCGTAAGCGACATCAGCGACCGCGACGTCATCCTGCTGTGCAGTCTCGATCATCCGGACGCCAAGCTGTTGCCGCTGCTGTTCGCAGCCGACACCGCGCGCGATCTGGGCGCTCGCAGGATCGGGCTCGTCGCCCCCTACCTCGCTTACATGCGCCAGGACATTCGCTTCCATGCCGGCGAGGCGGTGACGTCGCGAACCTTTGCCGCGATCCTGTCCCGCCATCTCGACTGGCTGGTGACGGTCGATCCGCATCTCCACCGCTATCATGCGTTGTCGGAAATCTACCGCATCCCGACCCAGGTTGTTCATGCTGCGCGGCTTCTGGCCTCGTGGATCAAGCGCAATGTCGCTCGTCCGCTGATCATCGGTCCGGACCTGGAAAGCGAACAGTGGGTCTCGCAGGTGGCGGCCGATGCCGATGCTCCGTTTCTCGTGTGCGAGAAAATCCGGTCCGGCGACCGTGACGTCACCATCTCGATTCCGAATGCCCCAGCGTTTCTCGATCGCCAGCCGGTGCTGGTCGACGATATCGCCTCATCCGGCCGGACCCTCGCCGAGGCGGCGCGCCAGCTGGTCGGCATGGGGTTCGCGCGACCGGATTGCGTGGTCGTGCATCCGCTTTTCGCCGGCGATGCAGCGCAAGTCCTGGGTGGGCTCGTCGAGAGGATCGTGAGCACGAACGCTGTTGCGCATACCTCTAATGATATCGACGTGATGCCGGCGATTGCGGAGGCCGTTCGTCACGGAATTTGAACGGTGCGCTGCGCGTCAGTTCTTCAGTACTCAATGCTCAATGCACGATGAAAACGAACGCCCGGCAAACGCCGGGCGCATTCCCATCCATTGACCCTACACGAGCCCGAACCAATCTTCCGGGAACTTCGCTTTCGGAGAAAGTCGCGGCAGGAAAGGAGGATATGTCATGTCGCACACACGCTCTTTCCTTGATCCCTTCATCGTTGCTCGGACCCGCAGCTTGAGCCCGAAGTGAAGCCCGCCATCCTTGCATCCTGGGCGTCCGATCGCTCCGCCGTCGAGGGCCAACCGGCCCTCCGTCGCCCGCCAGCATCCCGGTGCCGGTCGACGATGTGATGGCAGCGCTGCGCTGGCTCGATCGCGCTGAGCGCGGCGCGGGCCTGGCATCCTTGGTTCGTCAGGAACAACCCGGTATCGGTGCCATCCTCGCCGGGAATATCGAAACTGCGACACGGAAGGCGGGCGATCTCTGCGATGATCAGCCTTCGATCTCAAAACCCTATGATCACCGGTTCGTGCTGAATCGGATTCGCCGTGCCGTAGCGGCGCGCGAGCGGAGCTGCGATCCGCCCCGGACATCGGCGTTACGGCGCGCTGCTGACACAGAATAGCGATTATCAGCTTCTTGCCATGACAACATGACGCGTCGAGCTTAGGAGCAACCAGCGCGCTCATCCCCCAAGAGGCGTGCCCACTCCCGGCGGCAGCGTCTTGCGGCGCCTTGCCGCCGGGAGACCAGAGGGAGCGCCGCCCCGTTCGCAAGAGCGGTCATCTCGCAAAGTTCGGCACATGATGCCGGGTCGCTTACCCCCCTCTCGCCGAGCACCTGCCTTGCCTGTTGTGATGCGGCGGTATTTCGGCCTTGACCTTGGACCATGGTCCTACCCGTAGAAGGTCTCCCCTTTGAAGCTGTGCCCGCTGGGGTGCGCAGCAATGCCAACACGTCCGGGGGGCCATGGAGAGCAAGCGCGTCGTTCATGTCATTGATGACGAAGAAACAATCAGGAAAGCTGTAGGATTCACATTAAGGACAGCGGGATTTGCCGTCGAGACCTATGGCTCGGGAGTCGACTTTCTGAAAATTGCAGATGAAGCTGAAAGAGGTAGCATCGTTCTCGACATGCACATGCCGGACATGAACGGTCTACAGGTTCAGGCAGCGCTGACGCAGATGGATATAAGCATGCCAGTCGTGATGCTGACCGGCAACGGAGACATTGCGCTTGCTGTCCAAGCGATGAAGGCGGGTGCTGTCGATTTCCTGGCCAAACCTATCGAACGGGCGCTGCTGCTCGATGCGATAGACCGAGCGTTCGCGCGCATCGACACGGCCGAGGGGCGCGCTCTCGAAGAAGCCGAGGCATGCCGACAGGTCGATCTACTGACACCGCGCGAACGGGATGTTCTCGAAGGCCTTGCGCAAGGCCTTCCGAACAAGACCATCGCCTATGATCTGGGCATTTCTTCACGGACGGTCGAAGTCCATCGCGCGAGCATCATGTCCAAGCTTGGAGTCCGTACCCTTGCCGAAACCTTGCGGATCGCCTTTGCGGCTGGAATGGGAAGGCCGCTGTAGGTAAAGGCGGCCAGGGCTGCTGCGGTTGAATCTCTGCGTGTCACCTGATGGCGCGGACATAGTGCCTGCCGGGATGCATCGACGTTGTTCATCAGCTTTTGGCGGAATTTTCGTGAGCCCAGGCGAAGGGTCGCGCTTGATTGCTATCGCGAAAGGAGATGAAACTCTTCCAACAGCTGGGCGATCTCTGTGCCTTCAAGCTTCTTCATCAACAGCTTGCGCAGGAAGGACGGGCCGGGAATGTCGATCCCTTTGCCATCCCTGAGCGGCCCGATTGTGGCCAGAAGCGTGCGGATATCATAGGTTGAGTTGAACACTTCCGGCACGCCGCGTTCGACCTTCATCAGCGTGTAGACGGCCTCCATCGGCGTGCGCACCGAATATTCCGTCGTGAAGATACAATCACGCTGCTTCGACTCGGCAAACTGGCCGACAAAGGCGAAGTTGACCGCGCCCTCGGGCACCACGTCCGGCCGGTCGCCGGCCTGGCGCGGCATGAAGAAGGCGGTGATGTAGGGCATCATCACCGGCACGGTCGTCGCCCCCGTCGCGGCGAGCCCAGGAATATCCTCGACCGGCACGCCGAGATGATAGAGCCATTCTTGCGTGATCTCCTCGCCCGTACAGTCCTGCATCGGCTTCTTCACATAGTCGCCGGGTCGGTCGACGAACAAGGCATAGAACCAGGCGACGATCTGGTCCTTCGGCTGCTTCCTGAAGTGGGGTTGCCGGCTCACCGTCCAGCTCAGCAGCCAGCTCGAGTCCTTGACCGTGATGATGCCGCCGGTCACCACCGTGCCGCTGAACGGATCGCGCCTGGCGATCTTGCGAATGTACGCCGGAATGCGCGCGTCGAGCGTGGTGATGGTCGCCGACGCCCATTTGGTTTCCGGGATATGGGATCCAAACACGTCGGGACGACCAAAGGCCGGGTCCTTGGCCGCGATCCGGCGCCACAGGTCCCAGGCCGGCGCCGGCCCCTCATTCAGCCTGGCCGGTGTATGATGATCGCCATTGTCGGAATTCTCGGTCAGCGATCCGATGGTGATGAAGACGAGGTCGTCGGCGCCGAGATCGACGCCGCCTTCGACCCCGTTTTCGATCCAGGCAATCCGGGTCGCCTGTTTGCGGCCGGGCCGGATGTCGAAATCGACGTCGGTGACCTCGACGCCGTAGCGAAACCTGACGCC
Source organism: Sphingobium cloacae (assembly GCF_002355855.1). NCBI lineage: Bacteria > Pseudomonadati > Pseudomonadota > Alphaproteobacteria > Sphingomonadales > Sphingobiaceae > Sphingobium > Sphingobium cloacae. The sequence goes on along the minus strand of NZ_AP017656.1, from coordinate 147,827 downwards.
GCGATCCTGCAGCCAGTTGACCAGCGGCAGGACCATCGATTCATATTGATTGTAGCGGTTGAACTTGAGTGAGGAGAAATCCGCCAGACTGCCGATATGGTGGATGAAGCGATGGAGATAGAGCTTCATCTCAAGCGCGGAATGCCATTCCTCGAAGGCGAACATGGTGCGCCAGTAGAGCCAGAAGTTGCTCCTGAGGAAATCATCGCCGAAGACTTCGTTGATCCGCTTGTTCTCCATCTCCTCCCGCGTCGCGAGGAAGACGGAGATCAGATCTCTTCGCGCGCGATCGCTGAGTGTCAGCAAAGCCTTGTCAGGCACATCCTGGCCCTGGTTCTGCGTGACGCGCTGCAGCGAAAAATTCGGATCGTCCTTGTTGAGCCGGTAGAATTCGTCGAGCACACTCGCATCCTCGATCTCCAGCGAAGGGATCGAGCGATAGAGATCCCAGAGGCATTCGAAATGCTCCTCCATCTCGCGCCCTCCGCGGATGACGAACCCCTTTTCGGGGACGTCGAGGCCGTCGAGCGCGCCGCCGGGAACATGCAGCTCCTCAAGGATGGTAATACGCTCGCCGGCGACGCCGCCGTCGCGGATCAGGAACGCCGCGCCCGCTAGTCCCGCAAGACCCGAGCCGACGAACCAGGCCGTCTTCCTGTCAGCGCCCTCAGGTTTGCGGGGGCGCACGAAAGCTTCGTAGTTTCCGCTACTATAGTGCATGGCGAACTCCCTCTTCGATCCCGACGACAATGGCGGTTCTGCGGTTTCTTGCTGAACAGCAGAAGTGCCTGCCCTGCATTCATTCTCGCCGATGTCGCCCGCCGCTCAGTTCGACGACTTCACTGGTGATCTGATCCTGACGCGTGAGGCGCTCCTCGAGGCGCAGGGCCTCGCCCTTGCGATCGATGTGGCTGCGGGCGGTCGCCATGGTGCGCAGCCGTGCCTCATTCTCGGCGACGAACGTCTCGACCGCAGCCGCGCAGATCTGGGCGAAGACATATTCCGCGGTCAGGTCGCCGATAAGGTCCGCCGCGTTGATATTGACGAGCGGCGGCAAATCCGCCGTGGACGCGGGGAAAGTGTCGAGGTCGAGCGGCAGGAGGCTCGCGCGCACGATCGAGACGCCCTTGCCGCTGCTCCAGACCGGATAAGCCATGGTGATGGGCACCGCGCCGGTCTCGTCCAGATAGTCGTACAGCGCGTCGATGATGCTTGTCGCGAGTGCGGGCAGCGCATCGGCCTTGCTCGGCATGCTCGCGCTCCATGCGATGCGCAGACCGCGCTCGGTCGCAAGCGTGGCCGTGCGCGCGCCAATCAGAAGAATATGCCTGTCCTGCATGTCGGCCGCGGCGCCGTCGAGCAGCTGCTCCGGAAAGGCCCCGGCAAAGCCTTGCTCCGCACCGAACAGGATAAGGCCGCCTCTCGCACCACCGACCGCCCGCGCCGGAAAACGCGCCAGTGGCTCGTCAAGGCGGCGCGCCTGGCCAATGGCGGTGCGGGCGGTCTCCGCATAGCGTCGCACCGCGGGCAGCAGCGCGCGCGCCTGCTGCGCCCGCTGCGCGGCGATGCCCTGCATGGCGTTGACCACCGCACCGAGCTGGCGGACGGTCTCGATCCGGTGGCCGATCTCGGCGAGGCGATCGCTCATGATGCAGAACCGGCCGGCTGGCTTTCGATCAGCGCTTTCACCGTCGTTATCAGAGCGGACCGCTGCGCGGTGTCGATCTGTCCAGTCCGCTCGATCTGCGCGCATAGATCGGGGACGTGATCGTCGATCCAGGCGGGCAGCCGCGCGCGGAGCGACGGTATCTCCGAGACCACCATGCCATCGAGCAACCCTTCGCCGAGCGCCACGGCCAGCGCCACCTGGTCGACGACCCGTAGGGGACTCGACAGCGGTTGCACGAGCAAGGCGCGCAAGCGCTTGCCCCGTTCGATCTGGGCGCGGACACGCGGCTCGGGCTGCTCGCCGAAGCGGGTGAACATCTCGAGCTCGAGGAACTGCGCATAGTCGAGGCGCATGGTCCCGCTCGCGTCGCGCAGGACGCGAAGCTGCGTCTTGCCGCCGACCCGGCTCACGCTCGTGCCCACGTCGATGGCGGGCTTGTGCCCCTGCGCGAACAGCTTCGCGTCGAGAATGATCTGACCGTCGGTGATCGAGATCAGATTGGTCGGAATATAGGCGCTGACGTTGCCGGCATCGGTCTCCGCGATCGGCAGAGCCGTGAGCGAACCGCCCCCCTTCTCCGTCGAGAGACGCGCCGCACGTTCGAGCAGGCGGGAATGGAGGAAGAAGACGTCGCCTGGATAGGCCTCGCGCCCGGGCGGCTGTCCGATCAGCAGGGCGATCTCGCGATGGGTCGCGGCATGCTTGGTGAGATCGTCGAGCACCACCACCGCATGGCCGCCACCATCCCGAAAATACTCGGCCATCGTGAAGCCCGCGAACGGCGCGATCCATTGCAGCCCCGGCGCCGCGGCGGGGCTCGCCACGACGAAGATGGTGCGATCCGGCGCGCCATGCCGCCGCACCTGATCGACCACGCGCGCGACCGCCGAGCTTTTCTGGCCGATCGCGACATAGACGCAGATCATGTCGCTGGTGCGCTGGTTGATGATCGTGTCGACCGCGAGCGCCGTCTTGCCGGTGGCGCGGTCACCGAGAATGAGTTCGCGCTGCCCCCGGCCGATGGCGAACATCGCATCGATTGCGAGCGTGCCGGTCTGCACCGGCTGGACGACGAGGTCGCGTTCGATGATCGCCGGCGCCGGCCGTTCGACAGGATCGAAGCGCCTGGCCCGGATCGGCGCGCCCCCATCGAGCGGACGGCCGAGCGGATCGACGACTCGGCCAAGCAATGCCTCGCCAACCGGCACGCGCACCACCTCGCCCGAGCCGGTTACGGTGTCTCCTGCCTCCACCTGTGCGGCATCGTCGAGCAGCACGCAGCCAATCCGGTCCCGGTCGAGCGTGTGGACGAATCCGGTCTGGCCCCGGGCGAGATAGAGCAATTCGTCGAGGCGCGAGTCCGGAAGGCCCGAGACCATGGCAACGCCGTCGCCGATCGATTCCACCCGGCCAATTGCATCGACACGCGGCCCGAGATTGGCGCGCGCGATGCAGCTCTGGGCCTGCGTCAGCCAGTCTTCAGGCGATCCGGGCATGATTGTCCTCATTGAGGCTCTCCACCATGGCGTCGAGATCGGCGCGCCAGCTGTTGCGCACGACGGCGTGGGGCGTGCGAAGCTCCGCGCCGGCGATGAGATCTGGATCGACCGCGAAAATCGGGGTCGCGGTATCCGGCAGGATTTCGCCAAGCGCGCGCGCTACCTGCGTCTGCAGATCGGCCGTCAGCGGCGCGGGCGTCGCGACGGTGACGGGCCCGGCGGCCGCCAGGCTGAGGCGATCCGCCTCGGAAAGGTCCCCGAGCCGCGCCTTGAGCGCGTCGACCATGGCCTGCACCGTCTGCTCGGGCGGGAGACGAGCGAGCAACGTGCCTGCCATCGAGGCGGCGAGGCTCGCTGCCTTTTCCCGCCACTGCGCCGCCACCCGCCCGCGTTCGGCATCGATCGCCGCATGGCCTTGCTCGACGACGGCGTCCGCCTCGAGCCTGGCCTGCGCGAGGAGGCGCTGGCGCTCCGCTTCGGCCTCGGTCCGGATCTCGGCGCGGCGAGCCGCCGCATCCGCGACGAAGCCGTCATTCTGCGTCTTGAGCGCCTGCGCTTCGGCCTGTGCCCGGTCCTTTGCCTCCCGCGCTTCGTCGAGCAGCGCCTGGGCCGATGCCTGGCGGGCAGCGATGGCATCCATCACCGGACGGAACAGGAAGCGTCCGAGCAGCCACACGAGGATGAGGACATTGACCGCCTGCAGCGCGAGCGTCCACCAGTCGATCCGCATGTCAGGCGAACGGGTTGGCGAAGAGCAGCAGCAGCGCAATCACGAGGCAGTAGATCGCCATCGTCTCGATCATCGCGAGGCCCACGAACAGCGTGCGCGAGATGGTGTTGGCGGCTTCGGGCTGGCGCGCGATCGCGTCCATCGCGGCGGCGACGGCCCTGCCCTGCCCGAGCGCCGGGGCGATTGCGCCGATCGAGATCGCGAAAGCGGCGCCGAGGATGCTGGCGAGATGGATCCAGTTCATGCGGGGGACTCCTGTTTGGATGGCGGGCGGGCGCCGTTCTCGCTGATAGCGCTGCCGATAAAGACCATGGCGAGCGCGCCGAAAATGTAGGCCTGGACCGCGCCGGTCAGCATTTCGAGCGCCATCAGCGGGATCGGGACGAGCAGCCCGGCCAGGCTCAGCACGACGCCGATCATGAAGACACCGCTCATGACGTTGCCGAACAGGCGCACCATCAGCGAGAAGCTGCGGGTGAAGAGCTCGACGATATTGAGCGGGGCGAGCAGGATCGAGGGGCGCGCGAAGGTCGCGAGATAGGCCCTGGGCCCGAGCGCGCGGACGCCGAACCAGAGCGTCGCGCCGAAGACGATCAGCGCCAGCGCCGCGTCGGTTTCGAGGGTCGCGGTCGGCGGCTCGACGCCGGGGATCAGCGACGACCAGTTGGCGACCAGCAGGAACAGGAACAGCGTGCCGATCAGCGGCAGATAACGCCGCGGCTCCGCCTCCATCGTCTCGCGGATCTGGCCGGCGACGGTCTCGACGACCAGCTCGAGCGCCGCTTGGGCTCGGGTTGGGCGTAACGCAAGGCGGCGGGTCAGCAGCCAGCTTCCGATTGTAAGGACGGCCATGATGCCCCAGGTCGTGGCGACCGGCTGGCTGATCGGCACCGGACCGATCGCGAACAGCACATGGCTTTCAAGTGGTGACGCGAATATCATCGGGCGCCTCCGAGCCGGTGGAGCATGATCTGGCGCCCGCCCATGAAGCCGGTTGTTGCGGCAAGAAGCGCCGGCCACCCTTGCCGGCTGGCGATGACAAGAACCAGAATAGTGACGGCGAGGCGCCCGAGCCTGAGCAGGATCGCGCGCGATGCCGGGCCGCCATGGGTGACGAGGTCGGCTTCTCTGGCGATGGCCGCGAAATGGGCGAGGCCGACCGCAAATCCGAGGGCCAGGAACAGGATGGGGGAGAGCTGGCTCATTGCCGGTGCATCCAGCGCCAGCCCGACCAGCAGCCGAGGGCGAGCCCGACGAGCAGGAGCGGCGCGGTCCAGAAGATGCCGCTATCCAGCCGGTGGTCGAGCCAGCGGCCGATCGCGAGACCGACCAGCGCGGGCAGGACGATCTGCCAGCCGAGCACGCCGATCTGGCCGAGATTGCGGGCGACGGAAGGAAGCCGCTGCGCAAGCCGCCGCCGTTCCGCGCGGGTCCGGATGGCTTCGACGATCGGCTGCTCGGGCTTGTCCGTGCTCACAGGCCGATCTCCCGGCCACCACCCTGCAGGGCCTCGACCATATGGCGGATCGCCTGCATCCTGAGCTTCGCCGACGCGGTCCGTTCGGATCGTTCGCCCTCGTCGCGCTCGCGGTAGCGCGCGAGCACGTCATGCTCGAGCGTTCCAAGGTCATCGCCGACATGGCCTTCGCGCGTCGCGACCGCGACCTCCGTGCCGTGGCTCACGGTCAGAATGCCGTTGCGCACCGCGCAATAGCCGGGAGCGCCATCGGGGCCGCGCCAGGAGACGATCGAGACGCCAAGCGCGGTCAGGAAATCGGCATGGCCCGACAGGATGCCGAAACTGCCGCTGGCATCCTCGGCGCGAACCGACGCGACATCGGCGTCGACGAGGATCGCGGTCGGATCGGTGATGCGCAGCTTCATGCGCCCTGCCCCACGCGAGAGCGTGCCTCTTCAATATCGCCCACCATGTAGAAGGCGCTTTCGGGCCAGTCGTCGGTCTCGCCCGACAGGATGGCCGCGACGCCCTTCAGGGTATCAGCCAGCGCCACCGAGCGGCCGGCCTGTCCGGTGAAGGCCTGGGTCACCATGAAAGGCTGGGTCAGGAAGCGCTGGAGCCGCCGCGCCCTGCCGACGATCAGCCGGTCTTCGCGGCCCAGTTCCTCGATGCCGAGCAGCGAGATGATGTCCTGGAGCTCGCGATAATGCGCGATCGTCTCGCGGGCCTGCTGGGCGAGCGCGTAATGATGATCGCCCACGACCTGCGGATCGAGCAGGATCGACGAGGACCCCAAGGGATCGACCGCGGGATAGATGCCTTCGGCCGCCATGGCGCGCGAGAGCAGAATGGAACTGTCGAGATGGGCGGAGATGGCGGTGACTGCCGGGTCGGTGAAATCGTCGGCGGGCACATAGACCGCCTCGATCGCGGTCACCGCAGCCCCATGCACAGAGGCGATGCGCTCCTGCAGCGCGGCCACCTCGCTGGCCAGCGTCGGCTGATAGCCGACGCGCGAAGGCATGCGTCCAAGCAGGCCCGACACCTCGCTGCCGGCCTGGACGAAGCGGAACACATTATCCATGAGCAGCAGGACGTTGCGCTTCTGCTCGTCGCGGAAATGTTCGGCGATGGTGAGCGCGGTCAGCCCGACCCGCCAGCGCGCGCCCGGCGGCTCGTTCATCTGCCCGAAAACGAGCACGGTCTTGTCGATCACACCCGAGCCGCGCATGTCGGTGAGCAGCTCATGGCCCTCGCGCGATCGCTCGCCGATGCCCGCGAACACTGAGACACCCTCGTAGCGGGCGACCATCGCGTTGATGAGTTCCATCACCAGCACGGTCTTGCCCACCCCCGCGCCCCCGAACATGGCGGCCTTGCCGCCCTGGGCAAGCGGTGCGAGCAGATCGATGACCTTGATGCCGGTCTCGAACATCGCCGTCGCCGCGCTCTGCTCGTCGAGCGGTGGGGGTGCGCGATGGATCGGCCTCAATGGCACATCCGGTCCGAGCGGCGCGCCGCCGTCCCCCACCTGCCCGGTCGGCGTAAGGAGCCGCCCAAGAACCTTGTCTCCGACCGGAACCGCGATGGGTGCGCCTAAGGCCACCACGCCGACATTGCGCGCCAGACCGGAGGTCGGCTGAAGCGCGACGGCGCGGACGGTCCGATCATCAATATGGCTCTGCACTTCCGCGACCAGCGGGCCTGACGCCGCATCGATGCGCAGTGCTTCATTGACTGCGGGCAGCGGCCCTTCGTCGAACTCGACATCGAGGACGGGACCGCGGAGCGCCGCAATCCGGCCGAGCCTGGCTATGGACGGTATCACGCCCATGCCGGTTGCCGGGTCAGACCATAATCATGCCCGACCGTGCCGCGATCATGACGGGACGGGTAGAAGTCGCTGCCCGCGGGCACGACATGGACGACAAGCCAAAAGTGCATTGGCTGAGCGTCGCAGGCAAGCCGCAGATTCGGCATACGTAGAGTTACCGATTCTCTCTGATTCAGCCTCGCCGAATATCGGCGGCGCGACGCGATGAGCCTCAGGCCAGGGCTGCATGCCCGATACGCTGGAGCTTAGACGCGAAGAGAAAGGTTCATCGTCCCATGCCCTATCCGGTCGATCAACTTGCCGCGCTCGCCAAAGCGAATGTCGGCCTGATGCTGAAGCTCGCCGAAGTCGCCCGGAAAGGTGGCGAAGAGTCGCTCGAGGTCGGCAACCGCGCCGCCGGCCGCTTCGCCGAAGAGGCGCGTGCCTCGATTGCGGGCGCGACGGACAAGACGTCGGACGCCGGCGCGGTCAGCCCGGCCGGACCGCGGGCACTGTTCGAGGACATGGCCACGGTCCGCGAGCATATGATTGCCGGCACAAGATCGGCGTTCGAGGAATGGCAGCAGGCCTGGCAGGCCGTCGCGAGCGCTCAGACGGCTCCCGGGGCGCTGGATGCCTTTGCTGCCATTGTCGGACCATGGTTCGGGCAGAAAAGCCCGGGCGACGGCGAGAAGCAGGCCACCAGCGACAAATAGGATAGCCCCCGATCGCGGCGAGCCGCCCTAGCCGAGCAGGTGCTGACCGCCATCGACCGGAATGATCGTACCGGTGATATGGCGGCCGGCATCGCTCACCAGGAAGGCGGCGAGCCCTCCGACATCCTCGATGGTCACGAGCTGGTGCTGCGGGACCGTCGCCGCGGCCCGTTCGAGCAGCTCGTCGAAGCGGTCGATGCCGCTGGCAGCGCGGGTCGCGATCGGGCCTGGCGAGATCGCATGGGCGCGAATGCCCTTGGGGCCAAGCTCAGCCGCGACATAGCGGGTCGCGCTTTCGAGGGCCGCTTTGACCGGCCCCATCAGGTTGTAGTGCTCGACCACCCGCTCCGACCCGTAGAAGGTGACGCACAGCAGGCAGCCGCCATCCGACATCAGCGGCTCGGCGAGACGCGCCATGCGCAGGAAGCTGTGGCACGAGACGTCCATCGCCAGCGCGAGGCCTTCGGCCGAGCTGTCGACGACGCGGCCGTGCAAATCCTCGTTCGGCGCGAAAGCGATCGAATGAAGCAGGAAATCGAGGCCGCCTTATTCGGACTTCACCCGCTCGAACAGGGCCTCCAGTTCGCCCGGCACCCGGACATCGCACGCGGCGAGCCATTCGACTCCCAGGGTCTCCGCGACGGGCGCCACGAGCGGCTCGGCCTTTCCGTTGAGATAGGTCGCCGCCAGTCTCGCGCCACAGTCGTGGAAGGCCTGGGCGCAGCCCGCCGCGATGCTCTGCGCGTTGGCGATGCCGATCACCAGGCCGCGCTTGCCAGTAAGATCGACGAGAGGTTTCATGGTTTCGGCTCCTCACGCAGAAGATCGGCGGTGTGGATGGCGATCATCCACTCCTCGTCGGTCGGGATGATGCGCACCGTGACACGGCTGAACGGCGCGCTGATGACCGACGCTCCGCGGAGATTCGCGTCCGTGTCGAGCGCCACGCCGAGCCAGCGGAGCCGATCGGCGACGCGGGCGCGGATTTCAGGCGCATTCTCGCCGATCCCGGCGGTAAACACGAAGCTATCGAGCCCCCCGAGCGAGGATGCGAGGGCGCCAGCCTGGCGCGCGATCTGCCAGACGAAGAGGTCGATCGCTTCCCCAGCGGCGGGCGTTTCGCTGCCGAGAAGCGCGCGCATGTCGCTCGATGTGCCGGACACGCCCAAAAGGCCGGACTCACTGTAGAGGAGATGCTCGACTTCGCGCGCCGTCATGCCCCTCTGCTGGAGAAGATAGAGCACCGCGCCCGGGTCGAGCGCTCCGCACCGCGTGCCCATCACCAATCCGTCGAGTGCGGTGAACCCCATCGTCGTGTCGATGCTGCGCCCCCCGTCCATCGCACAGAGGCTGGCCCCGTTGCCGAGATGCGCGGCGATCGTGCGGCCACCGCCTGTATCGGGATCGATCAAACGCAGCTGCCGCGCGATATATTCGTAGGAGATGCCGTGAAAGCCGTAGCGCCGCATGCCCTCTTCGCCGAGCGCGCGCGGCAGCGCGAGGCGCGTCGCAACCGGGGGCTGGCCATGATGGAAGCCGGTGTCGAAGCAGGCGACTTGCAGCAGAGCGGGGCGCAGCCTGGAGACGGCGCGGACCGCGGCGAGATTATGGGGCTGATGCAATGGCGCCAGTGGGCAAAGCGCCTCGAGTGCGGCGAGGAGTGGCGCGTCGACCCGCGCCGGCGCTGAATAGTCGGCGCCCCCATGAACGATCCGATGTCCTACCGCGATCAGATCCTCGCCGACCGAAGCTTCGATCTCCCGCAGCAAATCCTTGAGCAGCGTCTCATGCGTGATCGTGACGTCTTTCGTCCAGCGCCGGTCGGCAAGGACATCCCCCTTCGCATCGCGCGCGATCAGGTGCGGCTCAAGGCCGATATTCTCGATCTTGCCGCTCGCCAGCAAAGAGGGCTCATCAGTGCCCGGCTCGGCGTAGAGCGCGAACTTAAGGCTCGACGAACCGGCGTTGAGGCACAGGATTTCAGCCATCGCGGCGCTGTCCCGCAACGCCGGGAGACGCCTTGGTTGCAGCCCGCGCCAGCAGCACCGCGAGCGCGCAGGAGGCGAGGCGCGTGCGCACGCTGTCTGCCCGGCTGGTGAGGATGATCGGAACGCGCCCGCCGAGCACCACGCCTGCGGCATCGGCGCCGCCCAGGAAGGTCAGCTGCTTTGCGAGCATGTTGCCGGCCTCCAGATTGGGCACCAGCAGGATGTCCGCCCGGCCGGCGACCGGCGAGACGATACTTTTGTCGCGCACGGCCGCCTCGCTGATCGCATTATCGAGGGCGAGCGGTCCATCGAGCAGCGCGCCTTCGATCTGGCCCCGGTCCGCCATCTTGCAGAGCGCCGCGGCATCCAATGTGGTGCGCATCCTTGGATTGACCGTCTCGACGGCGGCGAGGATCGCGACCCTGGGTTGTTCGATCCCGATCACATGGGCAAGGTCGATCGCGTTGCGCGCGATGTCGGCCTTGTCCTCAAGCGTCGGCTCGATGTTAATCGCGGCGTCGGTGATGATGAGCGGGCGCGGATAGCCGGGCACATCCATCACATAGGCGTGGCTGATCCTGCGTTCGGTCCGAAGGCCCATGTCGGACGATACGACCGCGCCCATGAGCTCGTCGGTATGAAGCGAACCCTTCATCAGCAGCGCGGCTTCGCCGGCCCGTACGCGCGCGACGGCTTCGGCGGCGGCGGCGTGGCTGTGCGGGACCCCGATCACCCGGAAGGCGGCAATATCGACACCGGCGTCCTTCGCCGCATTCGTCATACGCGCCGCAGGTCCGATGAGAATTGGAACGACGATGCCGGCGTCGGCGGCCTCAGCCACCGCGCGCATGGCGTCGGCGCTGCACGGATGGACCACGGCCGTGACGCACGCGGATCCGTCCTTGGCGCGCTCCATCAACTGGCGGAAGCGGTCGTGGCTGGCGATCCGCACGTCGGGAAGCGGCATGCGGGGCCGGCTGACTTTCTCGGTGGGCGCCTTGACCTCGGCCTGGCCGCTGATGACGGTCTCGCCCTTTTGGTTCACGCAGGCGCAGTCGAGAACGATGACATGATGCTCGGCGCGCTTCTGCGCGACGGTGACGCAGGCCGTGATGGTGTCGCCGACGCCCACCGGGCGGGTGAAGCGAAGCGATTGGCCGAGATAGATCGCACCGGGCCCTGGCAGCTCGGTTCCCAGGATCGCCGAGATGAGCCCCGCGCCCCACATGCCATGAGCGATGACCCTGTGGAACATGTCCGTTTCGGCATAGACAGGGTCGAGATGCGCCGGATTCACGTCGCCTGACACCGCCGCGAAGAGCTGGATGTCGTCGGCGGTCAGCGTGCGGGTGAGGCTGGCCGTGTCGCCGACGGCGATCTCGTCGAACGTGCGGTTCTCGATGAGGTTGGCGGTGGCCATGGCTCAGCGCTCCAGCACGTAGCGCCCGGGGGCATCACCGAGCGGCGGATAGTTCCGTTCGGGCGCGCCCATCGACGGTGGGGCGGCCGCCTTGCCCGAGTGCGATCCAAGCCATGAACTCCATTCCGGCCACCACGACCCTTCGCGCAGCTCGGCCCGCTCCAGCCAGGTATCGGGACCTGGCGCCGGGCCATCCTGCATCCGTGTCGCGACGCGAAAGTGGCGATGAGGATGCCCGGGCTCGGAGACGATCCCGGCATTGTGGCCACCGCTCGTCAGCACGAAGCGGATCTCCGCGCCCGTCAGCATGTGGAGCTTGTGGGTCGAGCGCCACGGCGCGACGTGGTCGGTTTCCGTGCCCACCATGAAGATCGGCATGCGCAGCCCCGAGAGCGAGACCGGGTGGCCGCCGGCCTCGTAGCGCCCTTCGGCCAAGTCATTGTCGAGGAACAAGCGCCGCAGATATTGCGCGTGCATGGCATAGGGCATGCGGGTGCCGTCGGCATTCCATGCAATGAGGTCGGTCATCGGCTCGCGCTCGCCCATGAGATAAGTCGAGAGGATGCGCGACCAGACCAGATCGTTGGATCGCAGCATCTGGAAGGCGCCGCCCATCTGACTGCTGTCGAGAAAGCCGCGCGCCCACATCATCGCATCGATCAGGTTGATTTCCGCCTCGTCGATGAACAGGCCAAGTTCGCCCGGCTCGCTAAACTCGGTCTGGGCGGCGAACAGCGTGACGCTCGCCAGACGCTTATCTTCATCGCGCGCCATCGCGGCCGCGGTGATGGCGAGCAGCGTGCCGCCGATACAATAGCCGGCCGCGTGGATCTTCTCGGTGCCGGTAATCGCCTGGATGACATCCACGGCGGCCATCGGCCCAAGCAGGCGATAATCCTCCATGTCGAGATCGCGGTCGGCGCTGTCGGGATTGTGCCAGGAGATGCAGAACACGGTGTAGCCCTGCCCTACCAGCCAGCGGATGAGCGAATTTTCCGGGGAGAGGTCGAGGATGTAATATTTCATGATCCATGCCGGCACGATCAGTATCGGCTCCGGACGCACCGTCTCGGTTGCGGGCGCATATTGGATCAGTTCCATGACCCTGTTGCGAAACACGACCTTGCCAGCCGTGGCTGCGACCTTCTCGCCGACCCGATAGGCCTCCGTGCCCGCTGCGGGCTCCCCGCGTACCAGGCGTTCCAGGTCGTCGCAAAAAAATCGCGCACCCTCGACAAGGCATTGTCCTCCGGTTTCGAGGATGCGCTGCTGGAGCACGGGGTTGGTCGGGATGAAATTGGTCGGGGACACCATGTCGAGCATCTGGCGGGTCGCGAACTCGACGATCGCTTCGTGGTGCCCGGTGACGCCGCTCACGCCGGTCGTCGCGGCATGCCACCATTGCTGCTGGAGCAGGAAGGCCTGCTCGATCAGGTCGAACGGATGGCGCTTCCAGGCTGCGTCGGCGAAGCGCCGATCCTGGGGCAGCGGATCGATCGCCGGCTCGGGATCGCTGCCGGATGCGCTGCGCATGGCATAGTCGGCGAGCCGCATCAGCTTGCGCCCGCCCTTGGCGGCGAGCTGCAGCTGCCTGCCTGGCGAGCAGAGAATGTGCGTCCACCAGTCGGAAAAAGACTGCGCCAAAGTGGCGGGCGACTGGCCTGAAGTCAGCTGCGCGATGGCGGCGAAGCTCGACCGATCCAGCGTCGTGGCCAGACCGTCCAACGGGTCAGGGATATTGCTTCGACTCTGCACATTTTCGCTCCTGCTGCGGTGCAACAAGCCCTGAAGCGCAGGAAGCCTCTGCGCACTCCGTAGTCCTACGGAGGGATTGCCTCGCATATGCCAGCCCCAGAAGTCAGAGCTCAGCACGACATTGCTGTATGAAAAGCGGCCAAATACGATCAGGAGGCTCAGTGCGGTCGCACGGGCGAGCCAGCTATCCCGCCGAACCAGTCCCGCAATACCGGCGAAAGGGTCTGCGGGTTGCCGCCGATATGGCGAAGATCCTCCGCCAGCAGTGGCGGGCGGACTGCGAGGAAATATATCGCGAGGCCCGTCGTGAGAATGCCAAGTGCGATCAGCACCCCGGCCGCCAGAGCGGGTCTGGTCCGAGAGGCGGCCGGCGCTAACATTTTCTGTCGAGACTCAGTTCGGCGATGATGGGACAATCTGGCCGCTCGTCGCCATGACAGCGCTCGGCGAGATCGACGAGGGTCTCGCGCAGTGTCGTCAGCGCTTCGGCCTTGCGCTGCAATTCCTCCGCCCGCGCCAACGCGACCCGCTTTACATCGGCGCTGCTGCGGCCCGTGTCGGCCCACAGGCCGAGCAGGGTCCGGATCTCCTCGATCGGAAAACCGAGATCGCGGGCATTGGCGATGAACCGCAGGCGATGGAGGTCACTCTCGCCATAGTCGCGATAACCCGCTCCCCGGCGCGGCGGCGCCGGGATGAGGCCGATCTTCTCATAATGGCGGATCATCCGCTCCGAGACCCCGCTTTGCTTCGACGCCTCCCCGATGTTCACAGCGCTTTCCGGTTGAGGCGCAGCGCGTTGGTGACCACGCTGACCGAGGAGAGCGCCATGGCGGCGGCCGCGATGATCGGCGAGAGCAGGATGCCGAACAGCGGATAGAGCGCGCCCGCCGCCACCGGCACCCCGGCGACATTGTAGATGAAGGCGAAGACCAGGTTCTGGCGGATGTTGGACATGGTCGCCTGGCTCAGCCGCCGTGCCCGCACGATGCCCATGAGATCGCCCTTGAGCAGCGTCACGCCCGCGCTCTCGATCGCGACGTCGGTGCCCGAGCCCATGGCAATACCGACATCGGCGGCAGCCAGTGCGGGGGCGTCGTTGACCCCGTCGCCGGCCATCGCCACCACGCGCCCCTCGCTTTTCAACCGCGCGACGACGGCACTCTTCTGGTCGGGCAGTACCTCGGCTTCGACATCGTCAATGCCGAGCCGCCTTGCCACCGCCTCTGCTGTGGTGCGGTTGTCGCCGGTCAACATCACCACGCGAATGCCTTCGGCCTTGAGTGCGGCCAGGGCCTCCGGCGTCGTCTGCTTCACGGGATCGGCGATTGCAAAGGCGCCGCCGACGGTGCCGTCGACGCCGATGAAGATCGCGGTGGCGCCATCCCGGCGCAGGGCGTCGGCCTGCTCCGCCAGCGCGTCGGTTGCTATGCCCTCTTCCGAGAGGAACCGCGCATTACCGAGCACGATCCGGCGGCCGTCGACGGTGCCGAGCGCGCCGCGTCCGGTGGGGGAATCGAAGTCGGTGACGTCGCTCGTGGGGATGCCGCGATCCTTGGCGGCCTCGACGATCGCCAGCGCGAGCGGATGCTCGGAGGCCCGCTCGACCGAGGCGGCAAGCCGCAGCAGTTCGGCTTCGTCGAAGCCGGGCGCCGGCACGATCTGGGTGACGGCAGGCCGGCCTTCGGTCAGCGTGCCGGTCTTGTCGACGACGAGCGTGTCGACTTTTTCCATATGCTCGAGCGCTTCGGCATTCTTGATGAGGACGCCGAGCCCGGCGCCGCGGCCAACCCCGACCATGATCGACATCGGCGTGGCGAGACCCAGTGCGCAGGGACAGGCGATGATCAGCACGGCGACCGCCGCAACCAGCCCGTAGGCGAAGCGCGGCTCGGGGCCCCAGATGCCCCAGGCGATGAACGCGACCACCGCGACCGCGATGACCACGGGCACGAACCAGCCCGACACCTGATCGGCCATGCGCTGGATCGGCGCGCGCGAGCGCTGCGCCTCGGCGACCATCTGGACGATGCGCGCCAGCATGGTGTCCCGGCCAACCTTGTCGGCGACGATAACGAGCGCGCCGGTCTGGTTGAGCGTGCCGCCGATCACCGTGTCGGCCTTGGCCTTGGTGACGGGCATGGACTCACCGGTGACCATCGACTCGTCGAGCGAGGAACGGCCGTCCTCGACCACGCCATCGACCGGCACCTTCTCGCCGGGACGCACACGCAGGCGGTCGCCGACCGCAACGAGATCGAGGCTGATTTCCTCTTCACTGCCATCGGAACCGATCCGGCGCGCGGTCTTTGGCGCAAGGTTAAGCAGCGCCTTGATCGCGCCCGAGGTCCGCTCGCGCGCGCGCAGTTCGAGCATCTGGCCGAGCAGCACGAGGACAGTGATCACCGCGGCCGCCTCGAAATAGACGGCAACCATGCCGTCCTCTCCGCGGAAGGCGGGCGGGAACAGCTGGGGCGCGAGCGTCGCGACGACGCTGTAGATCCAGGCGACCCCGGTCCCCATCGCGATCAGGGTGAACATGTTGAGGTTGCGGGTCTTGAGCGAGGCCCAGCCACGCTCGAAGAAGGGCCAGCCCGCCCAGAGCACGACGGGTGTCGCCAGCACGAACTGGATCCATACCGAGATCGACATCGGCACGAGGCGATGGATCGCGGGAAAGAGATGCGCGCCCATCTCGAGGATCAGCACCGGGAGGGCCAGCATCAGGCCGACCCGGAAGCGCCGTGTGAAATCGACCAGCTCATGGCTGGGGCCGCTGTCGGCAGTCACGGTCGCGGGCTCGAGCGCCATGCCGCAGATCGGACAGGATCCGGGATGGTCCTGCCGGATCTCTGGATGCATCGGGCAGGTCCAGATCGTGCCTTCGGGCGCCGCGACCGGCGGCGCTGGCGGGCCGAGATAGCGTTCGGGATCGGCGATGAATTTGGTCCGGCAGCCCGCGCTACAGAAATGATAGCGTTCACCGCCATGCTCGGCTTGATGCGCCGTGGTCGCCGGGTCGACGGTCATGCCGCAGACCGGGTCCTTGACGCCGGTCGCCGCTTTCGCGGCGCTGTGGCCGCCGCAGCAACCGCCGCCATGCGCCGCTCCATGTGTCTCGTTCATCGCCTTGCTCCTTTCGACGCCTGACGATCTAGGGTCTGACACCGTGTCAGGGTCAATACGTAATCGCCTAAGCGGACAAATCGGCGGGCCCGTTCGCCTGGCCGCCATCAGCCAAGGTCATTGGCAACCGTAAGGCCGTGGTCCTGCGCCGGTCGATGCGCCGTAAACAAGTCGATCGCGCCGGTGATGGTCAAAAGCCGAAACGTCTCGGCCACATGCCTGAAGCCGGCCGCCGCGATCAGGCCGGGGAGCACGCCGTCGGCATTGGGCCGGGTATCATCGATGCCATCGAGCCGCTGCACGGTCAGGCGGAAGGCAAGCCGCATGAAACCCTGCTGGCGGCCATAATCGGCGATCACCAGGCGCCCACCCGGGCGCAGCATGGCGAACATGGCGCGCAGGATGGCGCGCAGGGTTGCCGCCTTCTCCCTGACCGGCATCTGATGCAGCACGAGACTCGACACGACAGCGTCGGCGGTACCCGGGGCCACGTCCCTGGCAAATCCCTGACGCCAGTCGATATCGGCCCGCCGCACAGCGGCCTTGTGCCGCGCGATGTCGAGCGCCTCGGCATCGGGATCGAGACCGATCACCTGCGTCCTGGGCTCGGCTTGCTTGAGCATCAGCGCGAAGCTGCCGGTGCCACAGCCGACGTCGACGACCGTCTCACCGGCTTTGGGCGCCAGGGCGGCGAGCATGGCGGCACGCCACCGCTTCTCCCGCGTCCACAGGCGGATCGCGCGATCATAGTCTTTCGTCGATCCGGTCCCGAGCGGCGGGGTGTAGGATTGCATTGGCTTCTCCCAACGCGAGGCGTCCGAAACGATAAGCTACATCGACATGGGCGGCGATAGTGTCCCCAGCCAGGCGACGAGCCCGAGAATGACGATCGCAAGACCGCCTTCGACGACGAGGCTCGCGCGCAGCAGCGCCTGCGCCCGTGGCGCGTCCTCTTCCTCGATCGCCTGCGCAAGTGCCGGGGTCAGGCGATAACGGTTGAGCGCGGCCAGGCCCAGCATGCCGGCGAACAGCAGCAGCTTGGCGATGAGCAGCAGGCCGTAGGTCGACTGCCCGAGCGAGGCGATGTTGCCCGGACCGACGAGGAACCAGCCGTTCACCGTCCCGGTCAGGATCAGCAGGGCGACGATGATCGTGCCGACGAGGGAGAAGCCCCGCAACGCTTCCTCGGCGAGCGTGACCCGGTCCATGTCTTGAGCGGCGAGATCGTCGGTTGCGAGCCTGGGAAGTACCAGCGCGAGGAATGCGGCAAGCGCGCCGACCCAGGCGCCGGCGGCGAGCAGATGGATGAGATCGGCCCCCAGTTGCAGCCAGCCCGCCTCGCCTTCGCCAGCCGCGCCATGCCCACTCCAGGCGAGGGTCGCGAGTGCGACCGCGCCTGCCAGAGTGGAGGCGATGAAGGCAGGACGGGATTGCCGGCGATAGAAGGGGATGGAGAGCAGAAGAACGAGGAGCGCGACGAGGCGCGCCTTCAGCGCCGTTCCCATGGACGTGCCGTTGAACAGCTCTGCGACCATGGAAAGATCAGGCTGGGTGAGCGGCAGCCCGGTCATGGCCGCTGCCTGCAACGCGAACCCCAGCGCCGACAGCAGGAGGGCGAGACAGGCGAGACCGGCCACCATTGCTACCATCGGCAGATGCCGCTGTACCATCCGGCCGCCGCCGGGCGCATAGAGCGCGAACAGCGGCAGGCCGAACAACAGGCCGAGATCGACGTAGAGCGCCCAGCGGACGGCGACGAGTGCCACGTCGTTCATGGCGTCACTTGACGGTAAAGGCGAGATTGCCCTGGATGCGGTGCGTGTCGGTCGAGACGACGTGCCAGGCGACCTGATAGCTGCCCGCCATGAGCGGCTTGGCGAGCGTCAGCACGAGCGTCTTGTCGCCTTCGACGGACGTCTTGAAGCCGGTTACCGCCATGCGGTGGTTGGGCATGCCGGGCATGCCGGTCATCACGATCTCGGCGCCCGACAGCTTCGGCATCAGACCTTCACTGAAGGTGAGCGTTATACGCGACGGCGCCGGGACGCTGGCGTTGGCGGCGGGCGTCGAGGACACGAGCTTGGGATGGGCGTAGGCCGGAGCCGAAACACTCAGGCCGACGGCGGCGATGGCTGCGAGCGGCGAAAAGAAGCGCATTTGGACATTCTCCTGTCAGTGACATGAGAGAATACGCAGCTGCAGCCTGCACCCCTCTCAAATTTCTTTTCTGTTCCGAGCCAAGGGGTCGTGGGCCAGAATGCGTATTGTGAAGAGAAGACGGAGAAACATCATGGACCACCTCGACGACATGCTCAGCCGGTTGCGGGAAGCGCCGCTCGATCCCCGGCTTGCCGGGCTGGACAGCCGCGTCATGGCCGAGATCGCCCGGCTCCAGGCCATGCCCCGCCTGAGCGCCACGACATTCGGTATCGCCGCGGCAGCAGCCTTGTTCCTGGGAATTGCCGGCTCGGCCGTGCCTGTGCGGTCGACCGAAGCCGGGCCGATATCGCCCTTTAACGCGCGGCTCGCGCTCGCTCCTTCGACGCTGCTGAGTTCACAATGATGCGCGACCGCCGGCTCCTGCTCCTCGTCCTGCTGACCTTTGCCGCGGCGATCGCCGGTGTGGTCATCGGCCGCGTCTATGTGGTTCCGGTGCGCCCGGTCGAAAATGAGTTGCACGACCTGCTCCATCGCGATCTGAAGCTGGACACCGCGCAACATAGCCGTCTCGAGACGATCGAGAAGAACTATGCGATCCGGCGTCAGGCACTGGAGGCCGAACTGCGCGCCGATAACGCGCGGCTCGCCGAGGCGATCGAGGCGGAGCATGGCTATGGTCCTCGGGTTGCAGGGGCGGTGGATCGCTCGCACCAGGCGATGGGCGCGCTGCAGAAGGAAACACTCGAGCATATCTTCGCGATGCGGGCCGTGCTGCGCCCGGATCAGACGGACAAGTTCGACGACGCCGTGGTGAAAGCGCTGACGGCCAAGTCCAAATGACCGCGTGCCTCCCCGACTGCTCGGACGGGGAGCTCGCGGCTCTGGCGCTTGGAGGCCGGCAAGCGGCCTATGGCGAGCTGGTCCGCCGGCATCAGGGCTGGGTGCACCGCCTCGTGCGCAGCCATGTCGGGAACCGCGACGAAGCGCTCGACGTGACCCAGGCGAGCTTCGTCGCCGCCTTCGCCGCACTCAACCGCTATGACGCTGCGCGACCTTTTCCGGTCTGGATGTCGCGGATCGTCATCAACAAATGCCATGACTGGCGCCGCCGCCGCGCGGTCCGCAACTTCTTCTCCCACGCGCTGGCGCTGGGGGAAGCCGAACATGTCGTCGACGAGGCGCCACTACCCGACCAGGCGATCGGCGCCGAGCAGCAGCTGGCAGAGGCCATGAAAGCGATCGCCGCCCTGCCCGCATCGCTCAAGGACACGCTCGTCTTGCGGACGATCGATGAGAAATCGGAAGCCGAAACCGCCGAGATTCTCGGCATCTCCTGTAAACGCTCGCGCTAAATGGCGGCGTTCTGATCGCGCTATTTGTCAGTTGCCGGGTCCGATGACGAGGCAATCGCGCGCGGCCTGAACGATGTCAGCGGTGACCTCCTCGACGCGGTTGAGGGTCATGATCCGCCGCATCTGCGCGAACAGGCGCTCCATGAGCCGGAAGTTGCCGCGCGTGATGCGGATCACGGCTGCCTGCGCTTCGATCGCGTCGAGTTGGGCCGGGTCGAAGCTGATCCCGAAATCGCCGGCGTGGGTCGCGAGCAGCAGCCGCATTTCGGTCTCGGTAAGCGGGTTGAACTCGTGGACGAAGCCGATCCGCGAGTAGAGCTGGGCATAGCGGGCGAGGCGCTTCTCCAAGCCCGGCATACCCATCAGGATCAGCCCGAAGCCGTGGCGATCGGCCATGTCGCGGAGATGTTCGAGCGACTTTATGGTCAGGCGGTCGGCCTCGTCGACGATGACGAGGGGGCAGGCGATGCGGGCGGCGTCATGGGTGATTTCGTCCTGCGAGCCGCCCGCGACCGTCAGCCGGGCATAGCCCAGCTTAATGAGGTTGAGGCCCAACACCGCGTCGATCGTCTTGGGCGTGTTGCTGACCGACACGGTGTAGAAGACGGCGCGGCAGCGAGCGACCTTTTCGCCAAGGAGCGCGGCAATGGGACGGAGCGCGGCATATTCCCCCAGGTCGGGGAAGCTGGAAAACTCGCGCGCCGATCGCGTCTTTCCGACGCCCGGCCGGCCATGACACACGCCGATATAGCGGTAGTGCGCGCAGGCTTCGGCAAACTCGACGAACCGGGCATGTTCGCGGGTCGCCAGGAACGGCTGCTCGACCAGGAACTCAATCGTCAGCGGCGTAGAGCCGGAGCCCTCGGTAGGTGGTGGGCCGGGAAGCCGTATCCTCTTGGTCGCCATCGAAGGTCTCCGTGGGGGCAGGCACCTGCTTGTCGCGCTCCTTCGCGCCGCGCCGGGCGCGCTGGATCGCGCGCAACGACGGGTGCCCAGCGTGCTCGGAGCTGAGCGCACGGCAGACGAACCGGCCCTGGTGGTAGACGTGGATCTCGGTCAGGTCGCGGGGGTCATAGACCGCCTCGACCTGCTCGCCGACGAAGGCCGCGAGCGTGGGTTCGACATAGCGCCTGCCCATCAGACGGATGCCGTCGCGCAGCACTTTACGGGGCTTGGGCACGTGCACGAGCAGCATGTCGAGCTGTTCAAGGCTGTCGGGCATTGCGGGCAGGAACCCGCCCTTCTGCCAGCGCGTGATCGGCGGTTCGCCGGTGCTGCCATGCGGGCGACGATGATAGACGCCGCACACGAACGCCTCGAAGCGGGCGCGCAGCTCGTCGAGCGTGAGCACTGGCGCCGACAGCGGCTTGCCCGCGATCAGGTGGCCGGGCAGGTCGGGCAGGAACATGTCGTTGATGGTGCGGAACAGCCGCTCGATCTTGCCGCGCCCGCGAGGACGCCCCGGCAGCGAATGGATGAGGCGGATTTTGAGGGCGATGCACGCCTGCTCGATATGCTCGGAGATGAAATCCGAGCCGTTGTCGACGTAAAGCTGTTCGGGAATGCCGCTGACGATCCATTCGGGATTGGGCTTGCGCCAGATCGCCTGCCGCAAGGCGAGCGCCGTGTTGAGGGCACTGGGGGCATCGAGGCTGAGGAAGTAACCGGCGATGGCTCGGCTGTGATCGTCAACGATGACGGTCAGCCAAGGACGCACCGGGGTTCCGGCATCATCGAGCACGAGAATGTCGAGAACGGTATGATCGGCCTGCCACATCTCGTTCGAGGTCGCGGCTTCGCGCCGATGCACTAGCTCGTGCTGGTCGCGGTAGACGGCCGGATCGGAGGCTGCGGCGATCTGGCTTGCCGGTATCGCCCTGACGACACGCGCGACGGCCGCATAGCTGGGGGTTCGGTGTCCATGCGCGATGGCGAGTTCCTGCACCTTTCGGTGAATGGCGGCGACCGGGGGTCGCGGGCGCTTGGTGGCGAGAGTGCGGGTCAGTTCGACCAGATGTTCCGGCAGGTGCAGCCTGCCCCGATCGTTGCGCGGCAGACGCGCGAGACCGGCAAGTCCTTCGGCACGGTAGCGCCCGAGCCAGCGCTGCAACGTCCGCTCGCTCAGCGTGCCGGTGCGGGCGAGGTCCGCGAGCGGGATGCCATCGGCGAGGTGCGGTTCAAGGACGCGGTAGCGCTCGATCGCCAGCGGCGGGACAAGCGCCGGATGCGTCACCGCCGACGGTCCGTGTCGCAGGTAAGGAAAACGGAGATTTGCCTGCCCATCGCCATGCGAGTCCGCTCGCGTTGCCAAACCGGCCTGTTCGACGTAAATCTACCCGGTAAAGAAAACTAGGGCAACATAGACCTGCCGATGACGACTTTCTTCCCAAACCGCGCCCGATCGGGGCGCCACCGGCCCTACGCATGAAAATCGGTTACGCCCGCGTATCGACCGCCGAGCAGAACCTGGACCTCCAGCGTGATGCGCTGAAGGCTGCCGGCTGCGAGAAGGTCATCACCGACAAGGCCTCCGGGGCGACTGCCGCTCGCCCTGGATTGGAAAAGGTGAAGGAGCTGCTTCGCGCCGGCGACACACTGGTGGTCTGGCGCCTCGACAGGCTCGGCCGCTCGCTCCGTGATCTGATCGGATGGATGACCTACCTCGACGAGGAAAAGGTCGGGCTGCTGAGCCTGCACGAGGCGATCGACACGACCACCACGTCGGGCAAGCTTACCTTCCACCTGTTCGGGGCATTGGCGGAGTTCGAGCGCAACCTGATCCGCGAGCGGACCCAGGCCGGTCTCACCGCAGCCCGCGCTCGCGGCAAGAAGGGTGGCCGGCCGGCCGCACTCGGCAAGGACAAGCGCGACCTGCCCGTCAGGCTCTACCACGAGAACACGATGCCGATCGCCAAGATTTGCTCGATGCTCGGCATCTCCAAGCCAAAACTCTACGCCTATGTGCGATCGGCCGAGACCAAGCCGGTAGCCGCGTAGCGACGCTCGCCGACAAATAGCGCGATCAGAATGCCGCCACTTAGCGCGAGCGTTTACAGCGCGCATAGCCGACGAGCAAAGACTTTCTCCGAAAACTCGACTCGCCATAGTCGGATTTCGGAGAAGGAAACAAGAGACTGTTTTCGGAAGCTGAACAGGCCGTTCTCGCCGCTTCGGGCGCGATCGGCGCGATCCTCCCGCAATCGAGGGTTTCCAAGAGATAGCACATTCATTTGTAAACAGCGGAAGAGCCGTGCCGACCGGTGTCGCCCGGCTCCTCTATTTCTAACGCCGCGGCGTCCGCTCAGTGGCGCGCTCGGCCTGCAAACAGAGTTGCCAAGGAATTTGAACAGCGGGACGCGTGGATTGTCGGCTGCGTAGCCAGCTGCGAGCGATTGGACGCAATGGAAGAGTGCGCAGTCGCGCCGAGGGGCGTGTGGCATTCGTTCACTTCAGATTGGAGGGGTGTTCGCCGGCCGTGCGTAATGGATGTGAGGACGGCGGAGGAATGACCATGGACATGGATTTAGACAGCGCGTTGCGCCGCCTTGGCGAGCAACCGCTTGATCCCCGGCTCGCTGAACTGGAAGGCGAAGTCATGCGACTGATCGCGGCGGAGCGCCGCGCGGGTGGCGTAGTGGCGCTGCGATCCGGCATGCTGGCAGCGCTAGGCGCAGTCGCCTTGGGAGTGGTGGGCGGCGGATTGTCGTCCACAGCGGCGACTGCGCAGGTGCCGACGCTAACACCCTTCGGGCCTGCCATGCCGCTAGCGCCTTCGACCTTGCTCGCGTTCCAGTGACGAGCGGCGCCCGGAGGGCGATGCTGATCGCCATCATCGCGTTCGTGGCGGCGGTCGCAGGCGTTTGGGCTGGACGTGAGTTGTTCCCGTCCCCGCCAAGCCCGGGCGTTGAGCTTCACAGCTTGCTCCACGACGGGCTCGAGCTAGACGAAGCTCAACGGACTAAGCTCCAGGCGCTGGAGTCTCACTTCGCCGTTCGAAGGCGTGCCTTGGAGCTGGAGCTCAGAGCCGACAACGCCCGGCTCGCCGCCGCCATCGAGGCCGAACATGGTAACGGGCCGCAGGTCGCGGCGGCCGTCGATCGTTCGCACGGCGCGATGGGTGAGCTCCAAAAGGAGACGTTGAACCATATGTTCGCGATGCGGCAGATCCTGCGGCCGGATCAGACGACGGCGTTCGACCGCGCGGTGGTGAAGGCGCTGACCGCAGACGCGCGGTGAGCCTCGATCTCGCGGCCTGCACGGACGGCGAACTCGCCGCCTTGACGCTCGGCGGACGTCAGGCTGCGTTCGCTGAGATCATGCGGCGGCACCAAAAACCGGTCTACCGCCTGATCCGCTCGCATATCGGCGACGCCGAAGAGGCGCTTGACCTCACTCAGGAATGCTTCGTGGCCGCCTTTCAGAACTTGCGAAAGTATGACGGAGAGCGACCGCTCGCTGCGTGGCTGACCCGCGTGGCGATCAACAAGAGCCGCGACTGGCACAGGCGGCGGCGCATACGCCAGATACTATCGTTCGCCTCTTCGCTGCCGCCCGAGACCATGGAGAGTGGGCGGGACGAGGCGCCAGGTGCCGACGCGGTAACCTTCGATCGCGCAGAGCTTGCGCGGCTTTCGCGCGCGGTGTCCGAGCTGCCGGCCACGCTCAAGGAGACGCTTTTGCTGCGGACCGTGGAAGGACTGTCCCAGGGGGAGACCGCGGCCGCGCTGGGGATCAGCGGCAAGGCCGTGGAGATGCGACTCCGGCGCGCGCGTGAAAGATTGTCGAAAAATCTCGACTTAGTGTGAGGGGATGGGCCGGTTCGCGCGTAGTGAAAGGTAAGGTCGGCGGCCCTCCCCCCCCCCCGCCGCCGGCCGCAAGCATTGAACTGGAGCGAAGGAAAGGCATGAGCCGCAATCTAAACCGGCGCGACGTAATGCGCGGAACCGCCATGCTTGGCGGCACGCTGGCCATGTCGGCCTACCTGCCGGCTTGGGCGCAACCTGTGTCGCGCGGCATCGCCAGGCCCCTGCCGACCGTGTCGGGCACAAACATCGCGCTGACGATCGACAGGATGAAGCTCGTCATGGACGGGATCACGACGCCGGCAATCGGCGTCAACGGCACCGTGCCCGCACCGCTCGTCCGCCTCCAGGAGGGCCAGAACGTCCGTCTCGCAGTGACCAACAATCTCGACGAGGATAGCTCGATTCACTGGCACGGGCTCATTCTGCCGTTCCAAATGGACGGCGTGCCCGGCATCAGCTTCCCTGGCATCAAGGCGCGTTCGACCTTCGTATACGAATTCCCGATCTTGCAGTCGGGCACCTACTGGTATCACAGCCATTCGGGCGAACAGGAGCAGGCAGGGCTCTACGGACCCATCGTGATTGATCCGGCCGGTGCCGACCCGATCGCGTTCGACCGCGAGCATGTGATCGTCCTCTCCGACCATAGCGAAATGACGGGCGAGGAAATTTTCCGCAAGCTCAAGCAGATGGGCGGCGCCTATTTCAACTATCAGCGCCCGACGCTGAGCGGGCTGCTCGCCGGCCGCGAGATGCGCCTCAAGGATCGGATGGAATGGGGCAAGATGCGCATGGACCCGGCCGATATTGCGGATGTTACGGGGTCGACCTACACCTTCCTCGTCAATGGCTTTGGCCCTTACGACAACTGGACGGGCCTCTTCCGACCGGGCGAGCGGGTTCGGCTGCGCATCGTCAATGCTGCGGCGCAAACCAACTTCAACGTGCGCATCCCTGACTTGCCGATGACGGTGGTGCAGGCCGACGGCCAGAACGTCCGGCCGGTAACCGTGGACGAATTCCAGATCGGCGTCGCGGAAACCTTCGACGTGATCGTGACGCCCGAGGACCGCGCCTACAGCTTCGTTTCCGAGGCGATCGACCGATCCGGCATGGGGCGCGCGACACTGGCCCCGCGCGAGGGCATGATCGCCCCGGTCCCGCCGCTCCGCCCGCGCACGTTGCTGACCATGACCGACATGGGCATGGACATGAGCGGGATGGAGGGGATGTCCGGTATGGCGGACGAGAACCCGGTCGCAAAGCGCGGGCCGGATCCCACGTTGATGCAGAATGCCTCGCGCAACCTGTGGAAGCTCACCGGGTGGAAAGAGCCCACCGATCACGGAACGAAGGCGGTAGGCGCTGCGATGGCCGGCATGGCTGGGATGGGGGGCGACCAGATGAGCGGCGCTATGCCAGGGATGGACCATAGCCAAATGGCGGCGGGCGCTGCCGGGATGGCGGGCATGGACCATGGTCAGATGAGCAGCGGCGGCATGGCCGGGATGGATCATGGGTCAGGCGGCAGCATGGACATGAACATGCGCAACCCCAAGAACGCGCCCGGCGTCAAGATGGGGCCGGGAGTGCAGACCATCTCGCCGATGCCGAAGGACCGCACGGGCGAGCCGCCGCAGGGGCTGGAGGACGCGGATCATCGCGTGCTCACTTATCGCGATCTTGTCGCGCTCGACCGCAACCCGGACGTTCGCGCCCCGTCGCGTCAGTTGGAGATCCACCTGACGGGCAATATGGAGCGCTACATGTGGGGCTTTGACGGCCAGAAGATGAGCGACCCTGCCGACCCCATCCCGTTCCGCAAGGACGAGCGCGCGCGCGTCACCCTGGTCAATGACACGATGATGCCGCACCCAATTCATTTGCACGGCCACTTCTTCGAGCTGGTGACCGGACATGGCGACTTCGCGCCTCGCAAGCACACGGTGAATGTGGCGCCCGGCGGTAAGATGACATTCGACGTAACGGCCGATGCGCCCGGCGACTGGGCGTTCCACTGCCACAATCTTTATCACATGACCGCGGGGATGATGCGTGTCGTGACGGTTCGCCCGATGGGCGAGGAGAACCGCGATGCAGCCTAAGTTCCTCTTGATCGCTGGCGGCGCGGCACTTGGCCTCGCAAGTCCGGTGGCCGCGCAGATGGACCATTCCAATATGCCGGGCATGAAGATGCCGCCGTCAAATACGCCAGCGGTGAAAAAGCCGGCCGCTAAAAAGCCGGCCGCCAAGAAGCCCGCAGCGACCAAGCCCGTCGCGCGCAAAGCGTCCCCAAAGCCCGCCGCTAGATCGACACCGCCCGCGAAAACGGGATCGGGGGCCAAGCCCGCTGCGAATCAGCCCGCCAAGCCTCCGGCCCCTGCAACGATCGTTGCCGATCCTCACGCCGGTCATGACATGACGACCATGCCGGGCATGAATACGCCTGGAGCCAACCCCAACCCCAATACCGCGCACGACATGTCGGCCATGCCAAGTGCCTCCGGCGGTGCCGCCTCCGGCCAGCCAAGCACCAGGCAAGGCATGGACCATGGATCGATGCCGGGAATGGGCCAGAGTTCGGGCGCGATGCAAGGCATGCCGGGACACGACATGGGAAGCATGCCCTCAGGCACGGGCGCGGCGATGATCGGCACCAACCTGCAGGCCGGCACCGCTCCGCCGCCCCCCATTCCGACGGATCGTGCCGCGGACCAGGTCTACTCTGCCGCTGCCATGGCGCATTCGCAGCAGCATCTGCGGTCGATGCACGGCGGGCAGAATTTCTCGCAGGTCATATTCAACCTGGCTGAAGTCCAGATCCGGGATGGTCGCGATGCTTATCGTTGGGATGGCAGCGCCTGGTACGGTGGCGACGTTAATCGTCTGGTTCTTAAAACCGAGGGCGAAGGGAACTTTGGGAGAAGCTTGGAAAGGGCGGAGCTGCAGGCGCTCTACGCACGGGCAATCGGACCCTATACCGATTTTCAGGCAGGGATCCGGTACGACTTCAAGCCTAATCCCTCGCGTGTTTACGCGACAGTCGGTTTTGAGAGCCTGGCTCCGGGTTTCTTCGATGTCGAGGGCGCACTGTTCTTGTCTAGCAAGGGAGACGTGCTGGGCCGCGTTGAAGGCTATTACGATCAGCGCATCACCCAGCGGCTGATTCTCCAGCCTCGTGTCGAAGCTGAGTTTGCGGCGCAGGACGTTCCGGCAGACCGGATCGGTTCGGGCTTGTCGGATATCGAGCTTGGCTTGCGGCTGCGCTACGAGGTGAAGCGAGAGTTCGCCCCCTATATAGGTGTTTCGTACGAGCGCAGAGTGGGCCGTTCTGCTCGTTTTGCACGCGAGGATGGCGAGGATGCGATATCCACCAGCCTCGTTCTGGGCATTCGCACATGGTTTTGAGGCCGACTAGTCTTGTCGGGTTGGCTGAGGTCAAGAAGGAGAAGTCGATGTTCAAGACAGTAACACTTCTGGCTCTGGCCGCGACGTCGGCGAGCCCCGCTTTGGCTCAGCAGCAGATGCAGGGCATGGACCATTCGAAAATGCAAGGCATGAACCACGACAACATGCCTGGCATGAACACGCCTTTCATGCCCGCCGAAATGGCGATGCACGAAAAGATGATGAAGGCCAAGGGCGCTAATGCGAGCGAGACGTGGGTCCGCAAGATGATCGAGCATCACCGCGGTGCGATCGCCATGTCGCAGATCGTTCTCCGGGAGTCGCCCGATGCGAAGACCCGGCAAATGGCCCAGAAATCGATTGCCGAGCAGAACAAGAGCATCGGTGAACTCCAGGCGATGCTCCGGTCGATGGGCAAGCGTCCTCAGTAATAAGCCTCGTTCCTCCCGCCCCCAGCGAGGAGACGGGAGGAACGACCAAGGAGATTTTTCCATGAAGTCAGCGTTGCGATTTGCGCTTACTGCCGCAGCCTTGTTGGTTCCGGTTGCCGCCAGCGCGGCTACCCCGATCGTTATGCACCGCGACCCCGGCTGCGGCTGTTGCGCCAAGTGGGCGGCGCAGGTGCAGCAGCAGCTCGGCCGTCAGGTGCGCGTCGTCGATGATCCCAACCGCCCGGCGCTGCAGAAGCGCGCGGGCGTTCCCGCGGACGTCTCGTCCTGCCACACCGCAATCGCCGATGGCATCGCTTTCGAGGGCCACGTGCCGATCGCCGACATGAAGCGGTCTCTTTCGACCCGGCCCAAGGGCGTGCGAGGCCTCGCGGTCGGCGGCATGCCGTTCGGCTCGCCAGGAATGGAAGTGCCGGGCGTCAAGGCGCAAGCCTATGACGTGGTCGCCTTTGGTCCCAGCGGCCGCCGCCTGTTCGCCCGCCACGGCAGCTGATCGGCCGATGTTTTTTGGCGGAGTGGCATGACGCGGTCGCCGCAGCCAGCGTAGCTGTGGCGTCCAGTCCGTCTTGAAGAGCAGACGGAAAGTTTCACAAAGGAAGCTGGGCAGGTGAGGGAAGAAGGCGCGGCGTGCGTAAACTGGATTGAAACAACACGGTTCAAGGGGTTGGGTGATGGGCGGTAAACGAGGCGGGGCTTTCGCTCTACTCCTTGCGGTTGCAATCTCAGTAAGCACGTCGGCATCGGCGCACGAAGATCACGATGCGCTCGGGGCCGGTCCCGGGCCGGCCGCTAGCAGCGCAGCCGAGACGCAGAAAGCAGATGGGGCGGACGCTGGCGACGGCCACATGGGCATGGGCTCTATGTCGACCGTGGACATGAACATGGGCGGCCGCGACATCGCCGGCGACGACATGGACATGGGCGGCATGCACGAGGAGACCGCCAACAAGAACAAGACTTTCGGCGAACGGCTTGTGAGCTGGCTGGGGCGGGTGCATACCATGGTCATTCATTTTCCCATCGCCCTGTTCATCGGTGCGTTCGGGGTGGAGCTGTTCGGGTTGTGGCGCCGCAACCGGGATTATCAGCATGTCGCACACATAATGCTGGTCGTCGGCGCGCTGGGAGCGATCGTGGCGGCGTTCCTGGGCTGGTTCGCAGGCGGGTTCTACCTGACCGACCGCAACCCTATCCTGATGACGCATCGCTGGCTCGGGACATCGATCGCGGTCTTCGGCGTCGTGCTGGCTTGGATGGCAGCCCGCCACCGCAAGGGTCCCGAGCGGTCGCGGTCGTTGTATTGGGTGGTGCTTGGCCTGATGACGCTCGCGATCTCAATTCAGGGGTTCCTCGGCGGAACCTTCATGCATGGCGGAATAAACCACTTGGCGTTCTGAGGGGCCCGACGCTTAGTAGCCGCTCGCGTGTTGGCGCGGTTCGAAGGAGAATGCGGCAGCGCCGACCTTCGTGCCGTAGGATGCCGCCAGCGATCCCGGCTCCGCTCGGGCGTGTCGAGGAACCCCGACCCTGATAATAGCACACTGTCTCGATGCACTCGCGCGCGAGCCACGGGATCGTGGTACGGGATCATCGAACGGAGAAAGGCCGTGTCGCCGATCGTCGTGTGGATACGAATAAGCGCGAAGCAGCCGAAGAAGATGACAAGCGAGCCGGCGATCAGCGCTTTGTTGGCGGTGTTCGCTCGTCGCACCGCCAATGGCTCCCGCTACGTCGGCGGTACGCTCCGAGCGGAATACAGCCCGGCGAGGGCGGATGACAATCCACTGTCGCGGTCGCGCAACAGGTTATGAATTGCGGTCGCAGCGATCGCCGCTTGTCCGGCTGCGACGCTGATCTGATCGAGCCCTTCCACGACGTCGCCGACTGCGTAGAGACCCTTAACCGAGGTTTGTTGGTGGGCATTGGTTAGCACGCACCCGGATTCGCTGAGCTGTGCTCCGAGCAAAGAGGCAAGCCG
The DNA here is from genome assembly GCF_002355855.1 of Sphingobium cloacae. Taxonomy (NCBI): domain Bacteria; kingdom Pseudomonadati; phylum Pseudomonadota; class Alphaproteobacteria; order Sphingomonadales; family Sphingobiaceae; genus Sphingobium; species Sphingobium cloacae. The sequence goes on along the minus strand of NZ_AP017656.1, from coordinate 117,500 downwards.
CGTCCGAGGTGATGAGCCGAGTGCGGGGTAAAGCGTGTCGAATTGTAGCTCCAAGCCATTGGCCAGCCTCACCTCGACACACTCGCCAAGACGCAACTGCCCGACAGGCGAGGGGGCGACATCAATGCCCTGCTGGTCCAGCTTGGCAAGTTCGGTCGGCCCAAGATCGAGCGAGCGTTCGGCCAGAAGCGTGACCTTGGCCCCATAAGCCCTCAGGAATTCGGCTTCTTCAGCACCATGACCATCGCCGCCGAGCACCGCCACGTTCATGCGCCGGGCCTCATAACCATCGCAGATCGGGCAATAGCGGAGAAGCCCACGCGCCACGCCGATGTCATGCATCGCATCAGGCATCTCGGGACGCCGGTTGACGACGCCCGTCGCAAGGACAACGGTCCGCGCATACAGGACGTTCAGTTCGCAGCTTGCCGAGAAGTGGTCGCCTGACGCGACGATTGCGTCAATCTCACCTCTCTGGACCGTACCGCCATATTCGCGCAGCTGAGCCTGCAAACGGGCAAGAAACGTGACGCCGGAAATGCCGCCGGGAAATCCTGGCAGGTTGTGCGAGCGCGGGATGGACGCGGCGCGCCCTGCCGCCGCATCGTAGACGACGCAGCTCCTGAGAAACCGCGACAGATAGATCGCGGTCATGAGGCCCGCTGGACCACCGCCCACTATCAGACAGTCGATGACCTCCTCAGGATCTCCAGTCCAGCCCTGATCGGTCAACCGCAACCTCATCATTACCCCGCGCATGCGCCTATCAGGCCCGCGGCCACAGTTGGTTTAAGGGGAGACGCAGTGAAAAAGCGCTCCATGCTCCCTTCTGAATACGCGCTGCCACCGCCGACCCCTCATCGAGAGCGGTGCGTCGGCACGAAAAAAGATCGTGAGGGGTGACCCGTCCAGCTGCGTAATACAGGTGAGCCCAATTGAAATGGAGATTACCTAAATGCGCCGCTTGTTCATCACGACTGCCGCCGCCGCCCTGTTCTTCGTAGGCGGCGTGGCGAACGCGCATCCGAAGCTGGTGTCCGCCAGTCCCGCTGCCAACGCGGCGGTCGCGACCCCCGAGAAGATCAGCCTCCAGTTCAGCGAGAAGCTCGTGCCGGCTTTCTCTAAGGCCGACCTTACCATGGCCGCGATGCCTGGCATGGCGGCCATGAAAATGCCCAGCAGCGCCGCAGTCGGCGCCGATGGCCGGACGCTCACCATCACCCCGAAGCAGCGTCTCCCGCGTGGACGCTACAGCGTCGACTGGCAGGTCGTCTCTGGCGACACACATAAAATCACCGGCAGCTACAATTTCACGGTGAAGTGAGCGAATGCTCGACTGGCCGACCGTCGCCATCCGCTTGGCGTTGTACCTGGTCCTGGCGGCGCTGTTCGGCCTGTCGGCCTTCAGCCTCTACGGCCTTCGCCTTGGCGAGCGCGATGATGCAATCGCGCTGCGGCCTTGGCTCACGGCAAGCGCGGCGCTCGGGTTGCTTCTCTCGGCCGCTGGCCTGATCCTCATGGCCTCGGCGATGGCCGGATCTCCGTTCTGGCCGATCGATCAGGCTGCTGCGGCCGCGCTGCTCGGAGGGTCGGCGGTTGGCACCGCCTGGAAGGTGCGTATGGTGGCGCTCGTCATCGCCGGCGGTGCAGCCCTGCTGGCGCGAGGCAGAGCATCATGGCTGGCTATGGCCATGATTGCGGCAGCCGCGGCATTGGCGACACTCGCGTGGAACGGGCATGGTGCCGCGAGCGAGGGAAGCACGGGATGGCTTCACCTCACTGCGGACATCCTCCATCTCCTTGCTGCCGGTCTGTGGGTCGGGGCGCTGTTCGGATTGCTTCTCCTGATGGCGCGGCGCGCCGAGGAGATCGATGCTGCGCACCTTCGGCTGACCCATCGCGCCCTGCACGGGTTTGGCTCCGTTGGTACGCTCGTTGTTGTTACCCTGGTGGTAACTGGTTTGATCAATAGTTGGCTGCTCGTCGGGCCGACCAATTTTATGGCTCTGGGAACGACACTTTACGGCCTGTTGCTGCTCGCCAAGCTAGCCCTGTTCGCCGGGATGCTGGGGCTCGCTTCCCTCAATCGGTTTCGCCTCACGCCGGCCTTTGAGCGCTCGATTGCCATGAACGACCATCGCGGGGCGCTTAGGGCGCTGCGGGTCAGCCTCGCGATCGAGACAGCCTGCGTGATCGGCATTCTGGCGCTCGTGGCATGGCTAGGCACCCTCGCGCCACCCGCGTCGGGCATGTAAACGCTATGGACCATCCGCCCACACAAGCGCCGCCCAGGCCTTCCACCTTCTTTTACCCACTTGCGCGGCTTAACCCTCGCCTCCCAAGATACCCCCCGCTTGGACTGAGCTTACGTGTCCGACGCCCTAAGTCGCCCACAGGTGCTTGCGGGACTGTCGCCTCGCGCTGCAAAGCTGAGTGTACGAGAGGATTGGTCCGGGATGGTCATTACGTTGAGTGCGCGGGACAAAAAGCATGCCTGTCGCGAGGCAAGCTCTTGATGATCCTTCATCCAAATGTTGGATTTTGAATGAACAAGCCGCGTTGACTGAGGGAACAAGGAGCGGCGATGGCCATGAACGAAAGATTGCATTTCTGGGCACCGCGAATGCTGAGTGCCCTTCGGATCGTTGCCGGTCTCGTCTTCCTTGAGCACGGGATGCAGAAGTTCCTGTCCTTCCCGCTTGGCCAAGCGGCAGGTAGTGGCTTTGCATTCGACAACCCTGGGGCATACGCGGGCTTGGTCGAGCTGGCGGCCGGGCTTCTGATCGCGCTGGGCCTGTTCACCCGTCCAGCCGCTTTCCTGGCTTCCGGCACGATGGCCGTCGCCTACTGGATCGCGCACGCGCCGCAGAACGCATTCCCGGTCAACAACGGGGGCGATGCAGCGATCCTCTACTGCTTCGCGTTCCTCTATCTCGTGTTCGCGGGGCCAGGACCTTGGAGCCTGGACGCTTCCCTCCAGCGTCGCGGGGAAGGGGCATGATGGTCGCCGGGCGGATGCCTGCACTGTTCATCGGCCACGGTAGCCCGATGAACACGCTGGAGCGGAACGGCTTCACCGACGCCTGGAAGTCGCTCGGGCGAACACTGCCCCGTCCCCGTGCACTGCTGGTCGTCTCGGCCCATTGGTATTTCGGTGCGACCGCGGTGACGGCCATGCCGAGACCTCGAACGATCCACGATTTCTACGGCTTCCCGCAGGCGCTGTTCGACTTCGACTATCCGGCACCCGGCGCGCCGGACGTGGCGCAGGAGATTGCGGAAGTGGTGAAACCGGAATGGGTTGGTCTCGACCGCGATCAGTGGGGGCTCGATCACGGCACCTGGTCCGTGCTCGCGCACCTCTACCCGCAAGCCGACGTGCCCGTGGTGCAACTTTCGATCAATGCGCTGCGCCCGCTCGAATACCATGTGGACATCGCCGCGCGGCTCGCCGCGTTGCGCGACAGCGGCGTGGCGATCCTCGCCAGCGGCAACGTCGTCCATAACCTACGAGAAATCCAGTGGGACCAGCCTAACACAGCATTCGATTGGGCAGAGCGGTTCGACGACGCCGTGGTAGCGCAGCTCGCCGACGCGCCAAGCGACATTCTGAGGGTGCGCGAGCATCCCGACTACGCGCGCGCCGTGCCTACGCCCGACCACTTCGTTCCGCTCCTCTACCTGGCAGGCCTGGCGGCCGCTGAGGACGCCCGGCCGGAACCGATCGTGCGCGGCTTTTCGATGGGTTCGATCTCGATGACATGCCACGCACTCGGCGCGAACCTACCGGTCGAGACGGACGCAGAGGACGCCGCGACGCTGCCGCGCGACGTTCCCGCCGATCAGACGAATATCTGACCTACGCGGCTACGAAGTGATGGATTCATTGTCATGAGCTCTCCGCCTCCAGAGCGACCGCTGCCCTATAAATGCACCCCTGTGTTCGACGAGAACACGCTTCCGGCCGGGCTGCGAAAAGAGCATCGCACTAAGCCTGGGGTGTGGGCGCCATTCGAGTGCGCGCCGGGCGATTGCGCTATCATGTTCTCGACCCGGCCTCGGAAACCATACTCGATCCCGATTGTCCTGGCTTGGTGCTCCCGGACCAACCACATTTTGTCGAACCGTTCGGACCGATGCGAATGCAGGTCGAGTTCTATGACCGGATGCCCGCACACGCCGCGGGTTAAGGCTGAAAAGCTGGCCTGTTAACGTTTTCAGAGACAAACGAACGAGGGTAGCAAGTCATGATCGATGGCAAAAGCAGTGAAGCCGGCAGCGGCCAGGGTGGCGGCGGCGTCGTTCTGATCACGGGTGCGAGCGGTTTCATCGCCGCCGCGCTAATTGCCCGGCTCGGCGAACGCTACACGGTTGTCGGCCTTGATCGTGCCGGTCCTCCAGACCCGCCGCCGCCCGCGGCGGCAATCGACTTCGATCTCGGCTCTGACGAGGCGGTGGGCGCCGCGCTCGAAGAGGTGCGCGCGCGGTACGGCAACCGCATCGCCTCTGTGATCCACCTAGCCGCCTATTACGATATTACGGGCGATCCCAATCCGCTCTATGACAAGGTCACCGTGCAGGGCACCCGCCGGCTGATTGACGGGCTGCAATCGTTCGAGGTCGAGCAATTCGTCTTCGCCAGCACGATGCTGGTTCATAAGCCGACTTCCACACCCGACGAGCGCATCAACGAGGACTCCCCGATCGGTGCGTCCTGGGCGTACCCACAGTCCAAAGTCGATGGCGAGGCGTTGCTGCATGAGCATCACGGGAACATCCCGGTCGTCTATATGCGCGCCGCCGGAGTTTACGACGACGACGGACGCTCGGCGTTTCTTGCGCAGCAGATATCGCAGATTTACGAGCACCGTCTGATCTCGCACTTTTATCCCGGCATGCTGTGTGCGGCACAGTCATCGGTGCACCGCGACGATTTGGCCGATGCCGTGCTTCGCCTGGTCGATCGGCGGCACGAACTTCCGGCGGAGCTGCCACTGCTCATCGGCGAGCCCGACGCGCCCGGCTATGCCGAGATCCAGGACATCGTCGGCGAGGCGCTCCACGGCGAGGGCTGGAAGACGATCCGGATTCCGCAGCCGCTCGCGAAAGCCGGGATCATCCTACAGAACGAAGCGCTCGGCAGCGACGACTTCATCCAGCCCTGGATGATCGACAGCAGCAACGACCACTATATCCTCGATATCTCCCGCGCGCGTTCGCTGCTCGGATGGGAGCCGAAACATAGTCTCCGCGACACGCTGCCCGCGATCGTTGCGGCGTTGAAGCGCCATCCGCGGGCCTGGTATCGGAACAACAAGCTCAACGAGAACCTGGTTGCCTGGCACGATAAGCCAGAGGCCGAACCTGTAGCGCCGAGCCATCAACCTACGGCGGCAGGCGCCGGGATGGCCGGTATGGATCACGGGGCTGTGGACCATAGTAGCATGGACCATGCAGCCATGGGGCACGGCCCTGGCGCGGCGGACATGGCGATGTCCGGCCACGGTGCACACGGCGATCACATGGCCATAATGGACCGGGACGAGCGCCGTGCGCGCTGGGCTCTTTACGCGAACATCGGTCTTGGGCTGTGGCTCGCCTCCAGCCCGCTCATATACGACTCCGTGACCACGCAGAGCGTCGGCGAGGCCGCGCGCTTCGTAACGATTGATCGCGGGTTGCCGTCGATTGAGTGGCGGGCGAACGCGCTGGCCATTAGCGATGTCGTCAGCGGCCTCGCCATCGCGCTGTTCGGTGCGCTGTCGCTGTCGGCCAGGACCAAGACCTGGGCGCAATGGGCGGTGGCGTTCGTCGGCATTTGGCTGTTCTTCGCCCCGCTAATCTTCTGGAGCCCGAGCGCTGCTCAGTACAACAACAACCTGCTCATCGGCTCGGCCGTGATTGCCCTGTCGGTGCTCGTGCCGATGATGCCGGGCATGAGCATGGCGGGCATGATGGACCCCAAGAACATCCCGCCTGGCTGGACCTATTCGCCGTCCACTGACGCGCAGCGGCTGCCGATCGTCGCCATGGGCCTGATCGGCCTTCTCACCTCGCGCATCCTGACCGCTTATCAGCTCGGGCACATCGATACAGCCTGGGAGCCGTTCTTCGTCGGATCGCTGACCGACCCGCGCAACGGCACTGAGGAAATCATCACTTCCGACATGTCGAAGGCGTGGCCGATCGCCGACGGCGGTCTCGGCACCATCAGCTACGTGCTCGAGATCCTGATGGCAGTGATGGGAACCCGCGATCGCTGGCGCACCATGCCGTGGATGGTGACCTTCTTCGGCATTCTGGTCATCCCGCTCGGCGTCGTCAGCATCTACTTCATCATCAGCCAGCCGATCGTCATCGGCACGTGGAGCACGCTGGCGCTGATCGCCGCGCTCGCCATGCTGATCATGATCCCGTTCGCGCTCGACGAGGTGATTGCGATGGGTCAGTTCCTTCTCTGGGCGCGCCGGCAAGGCAAACCGCTGATCCGCACCTTCTTCCAAGGCGACGCGATCGCGGCCGGCGGAGAGGACACCTCGGACGCGATGGCCTCGCCAAGCACCTTCTGGGCGGACGCGAAGAAGGGTCTGACCCTGCCATGGACGCTGACTGCGAGCATCGTCATCGGCGTCCTGCTGATGCTCACCCGGGTATTGTTCGGCACGGAAGGCGGGATGGCGAACAGCGATCACGTTGTGGGTGCGCTGGTCATCACGGTCGCGATCATCGCCACAGCGGAGGTTGCCCGCGTGCTGCGGCTGATCAATGTCGCGTTCGGAGCCTGGCTCGTGGCCGCGCCTTTCCTCCTGGACGGCGTTGGTCACCTTGGTGCCGTGGCCTCGGTCGTAGCGGGCATTGCGCTCGTCGGCCTCAGCTTTCCAAGGGGGAAGCGCAGCGCCGAGCATTATGCAGGCTGGGACAAGTACGTGATCTGAAAGTATCCTCGATCACTGCTGGCTCCATTGCGGACCTTGATCGCGCATCGCACCGTCTCGCGTGCCTTCGTCGCCGCTTTCTTGCGTCGTTCAATCGGGACTGGTTCACGGTCACGATCTGTCGCCGGCGACGATCGCCCGTTGACGCGGCGATGTTCATCATCGGCTGCCTTGGTGATCGCGCCCTCCGCCCAATACTGCTAATGAGAGCTGTTCGCATAGTGCGCGACGAGTAAAGCTTGGAGACGATCACCCATATGCCGTCACTTCGGGTCGCGCTGATTAAGCCTGCACTCGCGCTGGTCGCGTCGCTTATGCTGCTGTTGATTCCCGCTGCGGCGACGGCCGATCCCGGCGACGTGCAAACCGCTTGGCGTCTGCTCGATTATATGGCGGTCGATTATGGCGGTGCGGTCGCCAACGGCGCGGTCACAAGTGCGTCCGAATACGCGGAGATGACGGAGTTCGCCGCAGGCGTGTCCACCCGCCTGCGCGCGCTCCCTGCGACACCTGAGCGGCAATCCCTGATCCAACGGGCTTCGCAGCTCCAAGGCGTGATTGCCCGCAAGGGCTCGGCCCAACAGGTCGCGGCGCTCGCCTACGGGCTCGCCGCCGATCTGCTCAAGGCCTATCCGGTTCCGCTCGCCCCGGACAAGACACCGGACATCTCCACAGCAGGAGCGGTTTTTCGACAATCCTGCGCGTCCTGCCACGGCATGACAGGCAACGGGCACGGTCCCGACGCCGCCAAGCTCGACCCGCCACCGATCGCCTTTACTGATGCCGAGCGAGCGCGCCAGCGCAGCGTGTTCGCGCTCTATCAGGTGATAAGCCAAGGCATCGACGGAACCGCGATGCAGAGCTTCGTCGATCTGTCTAGCGATCAGCGCTGGGCGCTCGCGTTCCGCTCCGGCAGCTTCGCCTCCACCGACGCACAAGCGGTCGAGGGTGAGCGGCTGTGGAAGTCGGACGCGAGCTTGCGGGCACGAATTCCCGACCTGAAAACCCTGGTCGCGCTCACCCCCGCCGCGCTTGCGGGCAGCATCGGGCAGGTGAAAGCCGACGCGGTGCTCGCCTATCTGCGTCGCCACCCCGATCAGGTGATGCAACAAGCCCCAAGCCCGCTCGCCGTGGCGCGCGCCAAGCTTGCGCAAAGCCTCGCCGCGTTCCAGCGCGGCGACCGGCGCGCTGCAAAGGAACTGGCGCTGTCCGCCTACCTCGACGGGTTCGAGCCGATCGAACCGACGCTCTCGGCGCGCGACCCGAACCTCATGTCCCGGATCGAAGGCGCGATGGGAGAATATCGCGCCGCTGTGGAGAGCAGCACGTCAGCCGATGACGTGACCGAACGAGTGGCAGTGCTGGGCGGCCTGTTCGATGATGCCGAGGCCGCGCTCGCGCCCGACGCCGCGACGCAGGCGTCCACCTTCTTGGGAGCCTTCACGATCCTGCTGCGCGAAGGGCTGGAAGCTCTCTTGATCGTGGTGGCCATGATTGCGTTCCTCCGCAAAGCGGAGCGGCCGGAAGCCATGCGCTATGTGCATGGTGGCTGGGTCGGCGCGCTCGTCGCCGGCGGGATTACCTGGGCGGTTGCCACCTATGCGATCGGTATAAGCGGCGCGAGCCGGGAACTGACGGAAGGGTTCGGCTCGCTGTTCGCGGCCGTGGTCCTGCTCTCGGTCGGAATCTGGATGCACGGCAAGGCACAAGCTGATCAATGGCAACGCTATATCCGCGAGAAAATGTCACGGGCGCTATCGGGCGGGTCGGGATGGTTCCTGTTCGGGCTCGCATTCCTGGTTGTCTATCGGGAGGTATTCGAGACGATCCTTTTCTACGCCGCGCTCTCGACACAGGGGAACACCGCGATGCTGCTGGCCGGGGCCGGCGCAGCGATCAGCCTTCTCGCCGTCATCGCCTGGGCAATGCTCCGCTACAGCCGGACGCTGCCGATTACGCAGTTCTTCCGCTACAGCTCATGGCTGATGGCCGCTCTGACGGTCGTGCTGGCCGGTAAGGGAGTCGCTGCTCTCCAAGAGGCGGGGATCATCGACATAGCGCCGCTCGCCAGCGTGCCACGTATCTCGATGTTGGGCCTGTTCCCGACATTTCAGTCGGTGCTGGCACAACTCCTGATGCTTGCCGCGATCATGATCGGGTTCGCCTGGAACCGCCGCGCCAAGCCGCGGACGGGCGGGCCGCTAGCCTAGCGGCAGGGCAGGTGACGCCCCTCTCTAAAGCGTTGCTGCCAACCCTGACCGTGCATAGCACCGTCTCACGCGCCTTGGCTCGCAATGTAACGGGAGGGCGGCGGGGAAAGCGCCGCCCTCGGGCCATTTACGCGGCCATCTTGTCGCAAGCGTCGGCGCACTTGCGACACGCGGCGACGCAATCCTCCATGCCGTCCAGCCCTTCGCAGCTCGACGCGCACGCCCGGCAAATCTCGGCGCACTCGCGGCAGATATGCCGGTGGTGCTCGGACTTGCGCGCCATGAAGTCGATCGCGACACTGCAAATCTGAGCACAGTCCAGCATCAGCTTCATGTGCTGAGGCTCGGCGTGTCGCCCGCCCGCCTCCAGGCAGTGATTCATCGCCATGTGAAGGCAGGTGATGTGGCATTCATGGCAGGCGTCGATGCACGCCTTCATCTCGGGATCGATCTGATGCATTGTCTTTCCTTCCATATGCGCCCCCCTCCCCTTGTATATACGCGGTACTTGGCGCTATCCCTCGCCGCGGTTTGGACTTCACCGTCCTTACGGCTCGGACCATCGTCCAAGGTCAACCCTTTTCTTTAGCGCAACGCAGACTCACATGTTCCACTCCGATCGCAAGATCGGGCAATCCGGTCGATCTCCGCCCGCGCAGCGACGCGCCAGATCTTCGAGCGACTTGCGCATCGCTCGGAGCTCGTGCTCCTTGCGCTCCATCTCCGCGGCTCGTGCAAGCGCGAGGGCCTTGACCTCACCACTCGCCCGATCGCCGTCCTGCCACAGCGCGACGAGCTGGCCGATCTCCGAAATTGGAAAGCCCAGATCGCGTGCGCGGCCGATGAAGCGCAACATGTGGACTTCGCGTTCGTCATAGTCGCGGTAGCCGGAATCACGCCGCGTGGCCTTCGGAATGAGGCCGATCGCCTCATAATGGCGGATCATCCGCTGGCTGACGCCCGAAGCTTTGGCCGCCTGTCCTATATTCACGTATCGCCTCCTCAAGCCGCTGTCGGACGCCAACGGCGAAGCGTCAGAGCATTGGCGACGACGCTGACACTCGACAGCGCCATCGCCGCGCCGGCGATCACCGGGCTTAGATACCCGAACGCTGCCAGCGGGATGCCGACCAGGTTGTAGATGAACGCCCAGAACAGCCCCTGGCGGATCTTGGAATATGTCCGTTTGGAGATGTCGATCGCGTCCGCGACCAGGCGCGGATCGCCCCGCATCAGCGTGATGCCCGCTGCGTGCATCGCAACGTCTGTTCCGGTTGACATGGCGATGCCGACATCTGCTGCAGCGAGGGCAGGGGCGTCGTTGACGCCGTCCCCGACCATCGCGACCGTGCGGTCCCCGCCCCGCAATGCTGCTACCGCATCCGACTTTCCTTCCGGCAGGACATTGGCAACGAAATCGTCGATGCCGAGCTTGGCCGCCGCTGCGCGGGCGCTTCCCGCATTGTCTCCGGTCAGCATCACGCTGCGTATGCCACGGCCATGCAGCGCCGCCACGGCAGCAGCGGCGGAAGCCTTGACCTCGTCGCCGAACGCCAGAAGGCCGAGAAGGCGGCGTTCGGGCGCGCGTTCCGCGACCCAGGAGACCGTCCGTCCCTCGGCTTCCAGCCTGGCCGCCTCACTCGCCAGCGGTGTCATCACGATAGCTTCGTCGTCCATCAAGCGCGTGCTGCCGAGGATCAGGTTGCGGCCGTTGACGTCTGCAGCAACCCCGCGGCCGGGCAGGCCGCGCATCCCGTTGGCGCGGGCGGGTTCGACGCCTTCCGAGCTGGCCCACGCCAAGACGGCCCGGGCGAGCGGATGCTCGCTTCCAGCCTGAAGCGCCGCGGCGAGCGCGATCAGCTCGGCGCGTTCGGCCCCCTCGGCCGGCAGTGCGGCCAGCAGCGAGGGCTTGCCCTCGGTCAGCGTGCCGGTCTTGTCGAACGCGACGATGTTGATGCGGTGCGCGGTCTCCAGCGCCTCCGCGTCCTTGATGAGGACACCGGCCCGCGCGGCAACGCCCGTGCCGGCCATGATCGCGGTCGGCGTGGCCAGGCCGAGCGCGCACGGACAGGCGATGACGAGCACCGCGACCGCGTTCAGGATCGCGACTTCCACTCCGGCGCCGGCGATCAGCCATCCGGCGAGGGTAAGCGCGGCTATGACGAGGACGATTGGCACGAACACGGCGCTGACCTTGTCGACGAGCCGCTGGATCGGAGCCTTGGCGCCTTGCGCGCTTTCGACCAGGCGCACGATGCGGGCGAGGGTGGTCTCAGCCCCCACCGCCGTCGTCTCGACCAGGATGAGCCCGTCCGCGTTGATCGATCCGCCGGTCACTGGGTCTCCAGCGGCCTTGGCGACCGGAAGGCTCTCTCCGGTGAGCATGGATTCATCGACATGGGTCGCTCCCTCGATCAGTCGTCCATCGACGGGGATGCGCTCCCCGGGCCGGACGCGGACGCGGTCACCCGAGCGCACCTCCGCCAGGGCAATCTCTCGTTCGCTGCCGTCGGTGCCGACAACGCGAGCCTGGTCGGGCCGCAGCGCCATCAGCGCGCGGATCGCCTCTCCGGTCTGACGCTTGGCGCGGCCTTCGAGCCATTTGCCGAGCAGGATAAGGGTGATGACGACGGCCGAAGCCTCGAAGTAATAATGCGCATCCATGCCGTGCATCGGCGCGAACAGCAGCTGGTAGAGGCTGAGCCCGTAGGCGGCCGATGTGCCGATCGCGACCAACAGGTCCATGTTGCCGGTTCGGGCGCGCGCGGCCTTCCAACCCGCGCGATAGAAGCGCGCGCCCAGCCAGAACTGCACGGGCGTCGCGAGCAGCAGCTGGATCCAGCCCGGCACCGCCACCTCGATACCGAACGGGGCCAGCAGCATCGGAACGACCAGCGGCAGCGACAGCGCCGCGGCGATCAGCACGTGCCGGAGCTCTCTTGTTGCGGCTGCGTCGCGGCGGGCGTCCTCGGCGCTTCGTTCCGCCTCCGCCGATCCGGTGCGCGCGAATGCGGTGTAACCAGCGCTTTCGACGGCCTCGACCAAGACATAAGTGGGGACGCCACCCACCGTTTCGATCCGCGCCGTCTCGGCTGCCAGGTTGACACTCGCGGAGCGGACGCCGGGCACTTTCAGCAGCGCCTTCTCGACCCGGCCGACACATGAGGCGCAGGTCATGCCCGTGATCGTCAACTCGGTCGTTTGCGTCAACGGGGTGTAGCCCGCCGCAAGAACCGCATCGGCTACGGCAGCGACATCGGATCGTCCATCGACGAACTCGACGTTCGCGCGCTCCGTCGCGAGATTGACCGAGACGCCGGCGACGCCCGGCACCCCGGCGATGGCGCGCTCCACCCGCCCGACACACGTCGCGCAGGTCATGCCATCGATGGCCAGCGACAGCCTGTCTTCGCTTCTCGCCTGTGTCTGCATTGGCAGCTGCGCCGGGGCGCTCATGGTCGTCTCCACTACTGAGTCGATGGCCTTATCGTCCCTCACATCGTGTCAAGGTCAACAGCTAAATACACCCCTTGACCCTGACACAGTGTCAAACCCCACATCTGCTTCATCCACCTCATGGAAGAACGAAGATGATCGATTTCAAAGTTCAGGGAATGACCTGCGGAGGCTGTGCGCGCGGTGTGACCAGCGCGCTTCAGCGCGTCGATGCCAAGGCCGTCGTCAACGTCGACTTGGCGAGCAAGACCGTTTCGGTAAACTCGACGGCCGATGTACAGCAACTCAAGCGGGCCATAGAGAAGGCCGGCTTCGCGGTGACGCAATAGAGAGCCCTATTTTGCCTGAGGGCTTTCGGGGCGGGCGCGTAAAAGGATTGTGCGTTGATCCGCACGCGCCCGCCTCGCGATCATAAGTGCACCGGCCTGAAACGGTCATGACACCGGCTGAAGCCTCAAAAGTCCGCGTTGTTACTTTATGGGGCGGGCGCGACCTTGACGGTGCATCGCACCGTCTCACGGGCTTTCGCAGCAGCTTCTACGCACCTTTCAATCGCTTCGCGATTAACCGTCACGATTCTGTCGGCCGCGACGATCCCACGGAACGCGGTCGGGCTGGCGCTCTGCATTAGGCGCTGCCCTGCTTCCCAACGTGGTAGGCCGAGCGTTCACGCCGCGATGCGCTGCGCCATCTGCTTGGGCGTCATCGCCATGACCGGGGCTTTGGAAAGAATATGGACAACATGGTCGATGCGGCCGGTCGCCGTGTCCACGCCCTGCTGAAGCACGCCAAGCGCCTTGCTGTAGTCGGGCACGTTGATCGCGCGGCGCGCTCGGCCGCCAAGCCCTCCACGGCACGGCGTAGCAATGCCAGCTCACGGTCCTGACCTTCTATCGCGGCACGCAACCGGTCGAACGCGCGGGCCTGGTCCTGCTCGGGCCGGGCATGGTCGCCCGCCATGTCCCTTGCCCCGGTCGCGCGACAGGGCGCGGACGAGCTGGCGCTGGTCGGCGAAGTCGCGCGGCCGTAATGGAGATGCACGTCGTCGCGATGCCGCGACATGCCGACATAGGCGCTGTGCCGGTCCATGCCGGGGGTGGCGAGGACAGGGGCGCGATCGACCGTCACCCCCTGCGATTTATGGATGGTGGCGGCATAGCCATGATCGACATGGGCATAATCCTTGGTGTCGAACGCGACACCGCGCCCGTCATCGAGGCGCACCGCCATGCCCTCGGGCGATACCCGCTCGATCGGGCGAGCGTGCCGTTCTTGACCCCCATGCCCCGTTCGTTGCGAAGGAACATGATGCGGTCGCCGGTCGCGAACTGGCGTGTCCCCCGCTCGGCCTTCACCGTCACGTCGCCGCCAAGGTCGTCCGACGAACGCCCAGCGCCAGCGCGGCGATCAGGTAGCGCATACAGATCTTGGTCGAAGCATCGTTGGCGGTCCCGTCCGATTGGAGCGGGACCATGCGGTTATTGAGCAGGCTTGCCCATTTTGCGGAGCATCGCATTCAGGGTCGCGATTTCGCGGTTCTGGCTTGTGATGGCTTTCTGCGCCTCGCCCCGGACCTCTGCATTCTGGGAACTGCGAAGCGCGATCTGCGACATCGCGACCGCACCGCGGTGATGCTCGATCATTTTGCGAATCCACGTCTCGCCGGCATCGGCTCCCTTCGCCGCCATCATCTTCTGGTGCATGTCCATCTCGGCCGGGCCGTAGGGGTTGGCCGCGGTTGGCTGCATCATCTTGGAATGATCCATGCCTTGATGGTTCATGCCCTGATGCCCCGCCTGCTGGGCTAGGGCCGGGGTAGCGAGCAAGGCAAGGGTCGCCAGCACGGGTACAATACGCAGCTCGATCTCCTCGGGTCGTGTCAATTTTCTACGCGCCGGAAGCGCGCCCCCCTCATCCGCCGAAGCGATAATCGTTGGGTGGCTTGTCCTATCAGTCGCGCTTCGGTTCAAAGCCGGGGAAGAATGGCCTTCATCTGATCGATCTCGCGGCGCTGCCCCTTGATGATTTCGCCGCATAGCGCTTTCAACTCGGGATCACGGAGCGACGCCTCTTGGCACATCAGGATCGCGCCCGAGTGATGCGGAATCATCGACCGCGTGAACGCCCGGTCTCCGATCGTCGTCTGCGTCCGGATCAGCGCGTAGCTGCCGAGGAAGACCGCGATCGAGCCGATAATTAGTGCGCTGTTCGCCGCCCTGGAAGGAAACATATGGCGCATGGCGAGGATCATCGCGACTACCATCGGCGCGACCATCATCAGCGTCATATAGAACATATTCAGGTTGTTGTAGAAGCTGCCTAAACTGTCGATCATCACGAACATAACGAAATACATGATGATGCCGCTGACGACGGTCTGCACCGCCAAGCTCACATATGCGTTCTTCATCATCGCTACTCTCCCGTGTTGATGCCGCCCGCCCGCATAAGTGCGCCGCGCCGTGTCGCGCGTCGCCGGACAGGCTAGCGCATCCATAACAGTCAGTGGATGATACGTGCGTAATCCATCCACCCCTCACCGATTCGACAAGCCTTGCTGCAGTTCTAGGATACCAAACGGCCCGCGCACGCTTTCTGGACGGTCAACAGCTTGGCGTAGAAGAAGGTGCGTACCCGCGCGGTGTGCCGTTCGGTGAGAGTCGCAAACAGACCACAGGCAAAAACTGCAAGTGCGAGCGTAGCGCCAACAAGTGCGATGTTGCCCGCCGTTGGTGGTAAGCGCTCAGAGCCCACTAACAACGCTGCGGCGAATGCCATGATTGGAAAGTGCATGGCATAGAGTGAAAAGCTGGCTTTTGCTCCATAACCGGCGAACGGTCGCAACCAGCGCGGCGTTGGCGGATTCGCTCGTAGCAATATATATAGAAAAAGTGCGAATGCGCCCGCCAGTGCCAGTTCAAGGCCCTCCAGTCCGACAACCCGCACAACGATAAGTATTGCCGGTAATATGCTGCTCGCAATGATCAGCCAGGTGCGGCCAATCGGTGATCGGGGAAAATCGGTCAGATGCGTTTTGGTCATACCATGAAGCGCAGCACCACAAAGCCAACAAGCAAAGCCGATCAGCATGAATGGCGTAATCCAGGCCAGACCGATAAAAATTAAGAAGATTGACGGGCGACGTTGCCTCCAACTGACGACAATGGCCGGAAACCAGATGTAAAACCAGAATTCATAAGCGAGGCTCCAAAGTGGTCCGTTAGTGCCGAACGGCGCAACCACGATGCCCTGCAAGAAGAGAATGTTGCCTAGCAGCACATGCCACTCGAGCGCGCCGACGACATCCTTGCGCAGCACGTAAGTCTCGGTCGTGCCGAGATGGGTCGATGACTCGAGGGCGTAGAGGCCCACCGCGTCGAGCGCTCCACCGATCACCAATGCCGGCACTAGCACGACCAGCAATCGCGCAAGGCGGTCGATCAGGTAGCTTGACCAATGCCAATCCCCGATCCGTCTGTCGATACTGCGCGCGATCCAGAAGCCGCTGAGCACGAAGAAAAGAATGACGCTTGCATGCGCATAACCAGCCAAAAAATAGCCGGCCGAAGCCGCGACCGAGGCTTGCCCGCAATAATCTTCGATGAGGAGATACCAAGCATGTGCGAACGCGACTACGACTGCCAGGACACAGCGCATGGCATCCATAACCGCAAAAGCGCCCTGACCCGACTTCTGGTCGCCGCGCTCCATGTCTTGCCCAGATTTGGTCGAAAAGCCGTCTCCGCGGCGCGCATCCGTTGTATCCCCCATGCATACGATACGACGGCAGATCGCTTACCCCTCAAACTCGTGCCTTCTTTTTTGCCGAACAGGGTGGGGCCAAGCTGTTACGACAGCGATGCTGCCCGTTGGCGGGCGCGATAGAGACGCGTTTCGGCCGCCTTCTCGCTTATGTCGAGTATCAGTGCGGTTTCGACTTGGCTGATGCCCTCGATAGTCCGGAGGACCAGCGATTCCTTCAAGGTCGTTGGCAACACGGCGATGGCACGTGTCGCCCGGTCCAGTTCCTGTCGATTGGCTACGGCGTCTTCAATCGCGTTTCGGTCTCCCGGGACAGCCTCGGCCTCCCTGCCAATTGGCACCGCCAATGACAAATTGCCGCACGGCGTGCTGGCCACCCATTTAAGGCAATGGTTCATCGCCATGTGAAGGCAGGGCACATGGCATTCGTGGCAGGGCGTCCATGCACGCCTTCATGTCGGGGTTGATCTGGTGCATCTCTCTACCTCCGTGTGAGTCCCCGCCTGCCCCTGATACGCGCGCCGCGGAATCACCCCTTGTCGCGATCTCCGTCGATCGAGGCGATGCTACATCGCCCATCGGCCGAACAGCGTTGCAACTATGATGCCCGCGCCAAGCATTAGGAGCGTCAGCGCCGTCATCGCGACGATCTGCGGTCCGGTCACGCGCGGGCCCGTCCCCATGCCGCTCATCCCTGCCATCGCATCGTGCTTCATGTCCGGCATCGGCGTAGCCGATTGCCGGTCCGCGGCGACCTCGTGCCCGCCATGCCCGAGTACGCGCACCGTGCCCATGCCGTGCTTCAACCGGACGCCGACAAGCCAAAGGTTGATAGGGTAGGCAACGGCGAAGCCGACAAGCGTCGCAAGCGACATGACGCCCCAAAAGCGAAGCGAGTTGGCGTGCATCGCAGCCATGTCCCGGCTCATCAACACCACCATCGTCGGGATCATGCCGGCCATAACGGCATTCATCGAAAGCCATTCGGGGATGAACGACATGCGAAGCGCCCCCCAATAGGAACCGCCCGCCATGTCGCGCATGAACAGCGCCTGGAAAATCAGCAGCCCGAACGCGAAGCCGAACACATATTCCGCAATCACGTCCTGCCACATCGGCAGGCCGAGTGCCGTGGTGATCGCGGCCGCGGCGATGACGCCGGTCGCGTCACCCGCCATGCAATGAATGGCCGACCCGAACGCCTGCTTCCAGAGCGGCCGAACGAAGTCCTCGTGCCGCTCGTTCGCCGGTTCCTGGCAGGACAGGACATAGGCCGCGGCCATGATCGGGCCGCCGTAGAGCGTGACCAGCAGCCACCCCCATTTCATCACCCGCAACTCGGGGTTGCGGGTGAAGGCATCCCACGCGACGTAAGCGACCGATATCGCGGTCAGCACGAACCATCCGATCAACACGGCGTCGAGCCAGGGGGCCGGGGAAGGCATCGTCATGGCAGCTCTCCTCTACATGCTAGAGGATAAGTGGCTCCCCGCGCCAGCCCTCGCGCGGGGCGTGTCAGGCGAGCTTGCTGGATACGGCCTTGATCGCCTTCAGCCCCGATCCGAACCGCGCGATGGCCTCGCGGTTCCTCTCCAGCTCGCCGTAAGGGAGGTAGGATATGTCGAGGTCGGCGACGCGGCTGAACGCGGGCCGCTGCAATTGCGCACGAACGTCCGCCTCGCGCGCGTCGGGCGCGACGAGGAACAGTCCCGCGGTCGCGTGAAGGTCGCTACCGCTCAAGGCCAGGTCGAGCATCCTGACGATGCCCGAATAGATCGACGTCGAATGCTCCACCTCGAACGCTGCGGCGACGTGATCGCCGGCCTTTTCAAGCCACAGCACGTCGATCAGCCGGATGGAATCAGCGCCCTTCGACCTCGCGATCGTCTCGGGCAAGCGCTCAAGGCACCCTGCGCCCAAGGGCGATCCGTTGAAGGCTCGGCTGCGATCGTTTGCGGCGATCCATACGTCATAGCCGAGTGCCAAGCCTAGATCGCGAAGCCATGCCTGAATTTCGGTATGGGTGCGCTCGTTCTCGCCTTCACGCTGCGCGGCCTTGCTAAGCGTGCGCGCCTCTTCGCGCGCCGCCTCGAGCCGCTGCCCCCAGCTCGCCAGAGCCGCGCCGCTCACGTCGAGCGGCGGGGCCGGGTAGCGATCGGAGCCGATGTCGAACAGCAAGCCGCCGATCGCGCCCAAGTCGTTCGATAAAAGGTCGCGGAAGCGGTCGTTGAGGTCGAGGATGCCGGTTCGCATCGCTAGGAAATGCTCCCAGCTCCCAAGCTTCACGTTCGCCCCCGTCAGCGCGTTGTAACCCTTGACGATCGCGGTGTTGAAGGGCGGCACCAGCGTCGGGTGAAGGAAGTAGAGGAGGTTGGCGACAGCAGGCCCAAGCCCCTTGATCTTCAGGCGGTCGATCGCGTGGATATGGCCGATGATCTCCTCGGCCGTGTCGCAACACGAACAGGCGTCTAGCAGGCGGCCGAACGCGCGCTGGTTCTCGGGGCTCTCGTATATGTCGGGGATGCGCAGCTTCGGTTTCCAGAGGAACGCATGGTCCGCACCTTTGAAGATTTGGCGCTGTTCGGCAACGGAATGGACGACGGTTTCGAGCGACGATCCGCGATAGGCGACGCCAAACGAACCGCGCTCGATCTCGCCGACGACCTGGGTGATACCGCGCCGGATCGAACGAAAATTCTTCAGCCGCTCGTCCCACAGGAACCAGCTTCGATAGGTCGCGCCCGGATCGTCACGCCAACGGGTAATGAGCCGACGCACAAGGCCGTCGTGATCCTCTTTGGTAGTTATTTGATCAAGTTGCGCGGCCATGTTGTCGTTGCGATGCCCCCTTCGTTAAAGCGAGACCTAAGCCGCCGGTCGGCCAGCGTCGAGCCGTTCCGTTAAGTGGACCGTTACTTCGCTCGGGCTGAACGTACCGATTTTGCAACGGTGCAGACGCTTGGTGGCACGATGAGCCGTGAGGGGAACGTCCGCCGCTACGTATTGACCAAAGTAAGCAAATTTGCGGGAAGCGCTGAATCATGCGGACTTCGAAGCTGACTTTGCTGGCGGCGGCACTGGCGCTCGGCATGGCGATGGGTCGTGGGCACGATGAGGCCGCAACCAAAAACAAGACCTTCGGACAGCGCTTAGCAAGCTGGCTCGGTTGCCTGCACACGGTGGTGATTCACTTTCCGATCGCCTTGATCATCGGTGCGTTCGCAGTGGAGCTACTCGGGCTTTGGCGGCGCAAGCCTTTACCGAGATACGGCACGCGTCATGCTGGTCGTCGGCTCGGTAGGCGCGATCATCGCCATCGCCGTCCAGGGTTGGCTAGGGGGTTCTTTCATGCATGGCGGCCTCGACCATCTCGCGTTCTGACGTCAGCCGCTGCTCCATATTGATGCGTCAAATGGAGATATCCTAAGGTCGGCTAATTTTGTTTTGGGAGATGATAAATGAGCACCTGCGTGAAGATGATTATAGCGGTGTCGATCGCTCTTCCTGCCGCAGCGTGGGCGCAGTCAGACGCCCGCACCACTGACACACGTGCCGTGGCGGCGGCGCTGTCACAGTATAAGGACGCGATCGAAAAGCTTGACGCTGCTGGAACCGAGCAACTGTTCACGACCGACGCGCGGGTTTTCGAGACAGGAGCATCTGAGGGCAGCTACGCCACCTACCTGGCTCATCATCTCGGTCCCGAGCTGAAGCAGTTCAAATCGTTCCGCTTCTCCGACTACAAGGTTGACGTCCGCTTCGAAGGGTCGGTTGCCCTTGCGACCGAGACCTACCGTTACCGGATCGAGCCAAAAACCGGTGAGGCCGTCGAACGACTCGGCGTCGCCACAAGCGTGCTTAAGAAGATGAACGGACGATGGAAGATCGTGTCCATGCACAACAGCGCTCGGAAACTGAAGGGCACCTAACGGATTGCCGGCAGAGACTGTCGCGTGAACGTTTTTGGCACGTGCGTGCGGTCCGGGTCGTCCGCCCGTGCATGGACGGCGATCATGCCGGAAGCTGGGGGCGGATCATCCCCCAGCCATAGCACCAGGTCGGCGGCTGCCATGCTCTCGCGCGCACGCTCCACCCCGATGGCTTCAATCGGATCGCTCGTGTCGGTGCGCCCCGCGGTGTCTGTGAAGACCCATGCCAGCCCGCCCCGCTCGACCGGCGCCTCGATCCGATCGCGCGTCGTGCCGGCAATTCGCAGCACCGGATTACCGATCCAGGGATGTGCTTTCGGCAGATTGCGCTAGACCGGCATACTCATGATGTCCTTGTAGGCCGAAAGCACTTTATTGCGAACTTGTAACGTCGCCTCGAAGGCGATTGAGGACTCCTGCCGCGCTAGCATGACCTTCGCAATGTCGGTTTCCTCTCCTCGTTCGTAGGCGACCGTCAAAGCACCAGCGCGCGCATTGATCGCGTTAATTTTTTGAAGCTGCGTCTGAAAAGTAGAGGCGAAGCCGCCTGGCTCCGCGTGTCCTGGCTGCGACACGCCCGCCGCTCCGCTCACCCCTGAGACGGAATTTGGGCTATCCACCGTTCCCAGCGCGGTGTTCATCGCTGCGTCAAAAGCCGCTCCTCTCGCAGCCGCGGAAACGGCGACAGAATTCGGGTTGCTCGCTATATTCCGAAGCGCCGCGTTCTTGTCGAGGACGGCGTTCCGCAGGGCCATAACGTCGTTGATGGAGATGCTGCTCATATTCACCCCGGTGCGACTTCTATCGCATCTGTATGATCGCACTGTAAGCATTAGAAGATGGTTAACGACGCTTAGTATTGATTGCCTGATCGTGAAGCCATGCGCCGACCTCTAATTGGACCCGCCCAAGCGTGCCACGGTGAGGACCGGGCCGGATTGTCTATTGTCAATTGCTTGGCGGAATAGATACGCGGCCACTACGGGGCGACCTTAATTGTGCATCGCACTGTGGCACGCGCCCGATTCGCCGCTTTGCTGCAACCCTCGATCGTTTCACGATTGGCCGTCACGATCTTGTCGGCCGCGACGATCGCGCGGAACTGTGCGGCGTCGGCGCTCTGCATCATCCGCTGACCTGCCTCCCAACGGGGCATGTCAAGCGTCCGCGCCGCCATGCGCTCGGGCCATCGCCAGCTCGCCGGCGCGAGCTCGCGCGCGACGAGGCCCGGCACGATCGCCCATGCGAGGATGCCGGCCGCTACCCCGCCCAAGGCGAACCATAGCTGCCGGTTTCTCTGGTCGGCGCGTGTCCATGCGGACCCGGCGATGGCGCGAAGCTCGGCCATGACGCGGGCCTTGTCCTCGCCCGCCTTGGCGAGCGCCGCCTGATCCTCGCGCCGGGCGGCGTTGCCCACCGCGGCGATCCGTTGCGCCATCTGCTCCGGCGTCATCGCCAGCGCCGGACTCCGCACGATCACGTCGTTGATGAGCGCGACGCGGGCGGCCGTGGCGTCCACGCCCTGCTGCATCCGCCCTAACGTCTCGGTGTAGTCGGGAACGTCGATCGCGCCGCGCTCGGCCGCCAGACCCTCCACGGCGCGGCGCAACAGCGCCAGCTCGCCACGCATGGCCTCGAACGCCTCGGCCGCGTCGGTTCCGCCCTGATCGTCCTCGTCCGTCACCCGTCCCCCTTACCGGCTCATGCCACGATCGCGGTCGCGGCCTTGTCCGACCGACTGCGCCAGCTCCTGCCCGATCGACCGGCCCCGCTCCATGTTCAACGCCAGCTCGGGCGCGTGCCGCTTCAAGGCGGATTCGAGCTGCGGGTCGCGATGCAACCCGCCCGCGATGCTCTCCATGCGCTTGCCGAGCTTCTCCGCGCCCGCGCGGTCGCCGGCGCGCTCCATACTGGCCCGCGCCGCCTTCATGTCCTGCCACTGCTCCACGAAGCGCCCCGCACGCTTCTCCGGGTCGATACGGACCTGGCGCTCTACCTCCATCGCCTTCGCCGCGCCGCCCGTGTTCCCTTCGGCCGCGGCGCGTGCGAGCTGGGGGTCGCGCTCGATCGCGCTGGCGAGGTCGCGCGCGCCATTCGGTCGCACCTGGTCGAGCGCGTCGCCCGCCTTCGCCAGCGCCTGTTCCTGGTGCGCCAGCACCGGCAACCCCTTCTCCCGCATCCGGCCTATATCGGCCGCGGCGCGCCCATAGCGTTCGATCGCACGGGCCTGCGAGGGCGCCAGCGGCCGATCGGCCGCGATGCGCTCCGGCGACGTCGTTTTTTCCGACGTCGGTTTCGGCCGGAACCCGGCGAACATGCCCCTGGCCTTGTCGCGCACCTTCTCCGCCACCTGACGCGCGAGTTCCGGGAACCGGATCTCGCGCCGATCGGCGAACGCACGGGCCTGGTCCTGCTCGGGCCGCGCATAGTCGCCGGCCATGTCCTTGCCCCGGTCGCGCGACATGGCGCGGACGAGCTGGCGCTGGTCGGCGAAGTCGTCGCGCCCGTAATGGAGCTGCACGTCATCACGATGCCGCGACATGCCGACATAGGCGCTGTGGCGGTCCATGCCGGGGGTGGCGAGGACGTGGGCGTGATCGACGGTCACGCCCTGCGCCTTATGGAAAGTGGCGGCGTAGCCGTGATCGACCGCGGCATAGTCCTTTGCGTCGAACGCGACCCGCGCGCCGCTGTCGAGCCGAACCTTCATCCCCTCGGCCGATACCTGCTCGATCGTGCCAAGCGTGCCGTTCTTCACCCCTAGCGACCGCTCGTTCCGCAGGAACATCAGGCGGTCGCCGCGCGCGAACGCGCGCGTCCCCCGGTCGGCGCTGAACGTCACGTCGTCGCCAAGGTCGCCGGTCGCGCGAAGTCGGCCGCGCGCTTCCTCGTTCAGCTCGCGGACCTCGGCGTTGGTGTGGGTGAGGATGATGCGGGATTTGCCCGGTTCGGCCTGGCGCTGCCGATCCCAGCCATCGACCAGCTCGCCCCGCGCCTGCTCGCGCGTGTCGGCCGCGTGGACCATGCCCTTGCCGTCATAGGCGTGGATCGCCTCGCCGGTGCGCCCGGTCGCCAGCGCGCGGGTGGCGTCGCGCTGCCAATCCTCGCGCTGCCGGCGAATCTCGGTGATCTCGGCCGCGCCGTGCCGCTCGGTGACGCTGCGGAACGCCGCGCCCGCCTCGATCGCCTGTAACTGCTCGGGGTCGCCGATCATCACGACCTTGGCCCCGGCGTCACGCGCCTGGCTCAACACCCGCTCCATCTGGCGCGAGCCGATCATGCCCGCCTCGTCCACCACCAGCACGTCACGCGGGCCTAGCTGCTCGCGCCCCTGCCCCCATGCGTGCTCAAGGCTGGCGAGGGTGCGGGACTGGATGCCGGACCCGCCCTCAAGGTTCTCGGCCGCGATCCCCGACAAGGCCGCACCGCGCACCTGGTAGCCCTGCCGCTCCCAAGCCTCGCGCGCGACGCCCAACATCGCGGATTTGCCGCTGCCGGCGTAGCCGACGACCGACGCCAGCCCCTTGCGGCCGGTGATATGGTCGAGGGCGTCGCGCTGCTCGGCCGACAAGACGAGCCCCCTGCCCTGGGCCGCGCCGATCGCGGCGTCACGCTGGCGATCGGCGATGCCGTGACCGTCGCGCGCCGCCAGCGCGCCGGCGCTGCGCTCGAGCCGGGCCTCCACCGCGATCATGTCGCGCGACGTGAACCGCTCCTGGTCGCGTCCGTCCTTCCCCAACGCGACCAGCTCGGGGCTGGCGCGCACCGCGGTCATCACCTGGTCGAACTGCTCCTTGCCGTCGCTGTGCCGGAACGCGAACACGGCCAGGTCGCGGGTGGTGAACGTCGCCTGCTGCCGGGTGATCGCGTCCAGCGCGATCGACGGGTTGGCGATGATCTTCTCGCCATTGTCGCGGGCGATGCGCGCGTGATCCTCGATCCGCTCGGCCTCAAGCCCCTGCTCCGGTCTGCGCGATGCTGCCGGGCCGATCTTGTGCTGCGGCTCCAGCGCGATCCCCTGCGCCTCATAGGAGCGATGGTCGATCCGCCCTTCAAGCCCCAGCTCGGCCATGCGCTCGTTGACGTGCGCGCTCCACGCCTCGCGCCAGTCCTTCAACAGCTCGGTGCTGTTCCAGCCCCGGTTTTTCTTCCCGAACCCCTCCGGCCCCACATCGCGCATCGCCAGCATCACAGGGGGCGTTTGCGGGAGGGGGCGGAATCCTACGCTAGGGATTTGGGCCAGCGATATTCCCCGGTTAGATTGATGTGTTCCCATCCCAACGGCGAGACGTGGGCGAGTAGATCAGGCGCGATATGGGTACCGCTGGCGGCCCGGGTATTGACGACCTCGCCGAGCTTCATGGTGTTCCAGAATATGATGATGGCGGCGAGCAGGTTCATTCCGGCGATGCGATAGTGCTGGCCTTCGCCGGATCGATCCCGGATTTCACCTCGGCGGTGGAAGCTGATGGCGCGCTTTAGGGCGTGGTGGGCCTCACCCTTGTTGAGGCCGATCTGAGCCTGGCGCTGGAGGCCGGCATCAAGAATCCAGTCGATCATGAACAGGGTTCGCTCGATGCGGCCCACCTCTCGCAATGCGAGGGCCAGCTCATTCTGGCGCGGGTAAGAGGCGAGCTTGCGAAGAATCTGGCTGGGGGCGACGATCCCCGCTGCGATCGTCGCCATGATGCGCAGGATGTCGGGCCAGTTGCGCTCGATGAGCGGTTCATTGATCTTACCTCCGACCAGCGCTCGCACATTGGCCGGCGTCGCGTTGGGCGTGAAGGCATAGAGTCTTTTCTGAGGGAGATCGCGGATACGGGGGGCGAACCTGTAGCCGAGCAAGGCGCAGGCGGCGAACACATGATCGGTGAAGCCGCCCGTGTCGGCAAAATGCTGGCGAACGCGGCGGCCCGCGTCATTCATGAGCAGCCCGTCCAGGATATAGGGAGCCTCGCTGACCGTTGCCGGGATCACCTGGGTTGCGAACGGCGCATATTGATCGGACACATGGCTGTATCCCTTGAGGCCCGGGACGTTGCCATATTTCGCGTTGATCAGATTCATCGCCTCGCCCTGCTCGGTAGCAAGGAAGAACTGCCCGTCGCTGGATGCCGATTGCCCTTGTCCCCAGAAGGCGGCCATGGGCAGGGCGGCGTGGGCCTCCACGATCATGGCGAGCGCCCGATCATAGGCGCTGCCTTCGACATGCCAGCGCGCGATCCGCAGCAATTCCCAGAAGCTGTGCGTGTTGGTCGCCGCCGCCATCTTGCGCAAACCGAGATTGACGCCTTCCGCCAGCAACACGTTCATCAGGCCGATCCGGTCGCTGCAGGGCGCGCCGGTGCGCAGATGCGTGAACGCCTCGGAAAATCCGGTTCGCTCATCGACTTCCAGCAACAGATCGGTGATCCTCGCGGGCGGGAGCTGTTGATAGAGATCGAGCACGAGATCCTCGGCCCCTTCGGGCGTGTCGGCCCTCAGCTTGTCGATGTGCAGCTTGCCGTTCTCGATGATGCCGCCTGGGATCGTGCCGGTTCGCGCCGCGCGGCCAAACTCCTTCAGCCGTGTATCCAGTCGAGCCCTGCGCTCGGCCAGCCATTCGCCGGGTCGCAGCGGCACGGCGAGCCGCGCGGTCTGCTCTATCGCCTGTGGCGGGACCAGAAGCTGCTTGAGGTCGCCATAGCGGCGCGATCCCGCCAACCATATGTCACCGGACCGGAAGGCGTCGCGGATGTGGAACAGCACCGCGATTTCCCAAAGCCGGTGGTCGCCGCTGGGCTCAGCGCGAAGATGACGATGCCATTTCAAGTTGGGACGTAGAAAATCCACCGGCGGATCGACCTTGATCCCGTTACGCAGCATCGCAACGGCCGCCAGAAGAGGCGTGGCGATCGGCGCCGCCTGCATGTCGAGCAGGCGCAGCATCCTGGGCGCGTAGAGGCGGAAACGGTGATAGCCGTCCAGCACACGGCTGAGCGGGTCGGCCGCGAGCACGTTGGTCAGCGCGGAGGCCGTGGCGACAAGGGTTCTGAACCGTTCCCAGCCAGGCCCGGTGGCGATTATCCCGTCCAGGGCCGTGCCATCGTCCTGCGCTCCAAGCAAAGCACCACCGATTTCGGCAAAGGACTTCAGCGTGTCCCGAACGGCCGCCTTTGCGTCGGCGATCCTGGTGTTGCAAAGGCGTTCGGAGGCCCGATAGAGACGGCCTACGATGCGATCGTGGGTCTCCACGATGACATCGGCCAGCGATGACCGCCATTCCAGGGTGCAGACAGCGAGGATCGCAAGCCGCCTGTCTTCGGGCAGATCACGCATGCCGTCGGCGTAATAGCGCTCGCCCTGCCGGCGAAGCCGGGTCACACGATGCGCCGGCACGCCGTCCAGCAAATCCGCCGGAAGATCGAACCTTTGAAGATATTCCAGTCGATCCATCAGCCGGTTAGCGGCTGCTGAATTTGCGCCAACCTCGAACTGTCGCAGCCATACGAAGCGCGTGACGCGACCATCCACCGTATCCTCCAACAGGTGAGCCAAATTCTCGCTCAGGGTTGGCGTGATGCGATGGGCGATAAGATCCTCGATCCGGCGCTCGGCCTCAACCAGCGCATCGGCGCAAAGGCGCTCGATCGTCGAGGAGCCGGGAAGGATCGTGCGGGTGCGGCGACACTCCGCAACGAAGCGACGGGCAAGATCCTCATTCGATGTCGCCGCCTCGGCTTCCCGAGCGATCCATTCGCGCAAATCCCGTGCGCCCCGCCCCGAAAAGGAGCGATAGCCGTAGATTCGGCGAAGGTCCGCCAGATGCTCGTGCCGGGTCTCCTCGCGCGCGGCATAGAGGAGTAGATCGTCGCTGGTCAGGCCGAGCTGGGCCGCGATGAAATCCGATACCTGCGCCGGGATCAACTCGCCAGGAGCGAGCACCCGGCCCGGGTAGCGCAGGACGCACAGTTGCAGCGCGAAGCCAAAACGATTGTGGGCGCGCCGGCGCTGGCGGATATGCCCGAGATCCTCATCGCTGAGGGTATAGTGCCGCAGCAGCTCACCTTGATCGACCGGCAAGTGAAGCAGCGCCTCGCGCTGTCGATCGGTCAGGGTCACGCGACGCGGCATACATGCTCCTTATTCTTTCCGAGCTACGGTTTGAGATAGCTTGATTGAGATGCTGGTTAAGATACACAATAGCCCAATCTTATGTGCTCATGTTCGTCACCGCCTCAAACCTTCGTTTGTGATCCATGCTGATCGGCTACGCCCGCGTGTCCAAAGCCGACGGCTCGCAGTCGCTCGACCTGCAGCACGATGCCCTTCGCGCTGCCGGTGTCGAGCCAGGCAATATCTATGATGATCGTGCATCCGGTAGCCGTGATGATCGCCCCGGTCTTGCCGCCTGCCTGAAATCGTTGCGCGACGGCGATGTCCTCATCGTTTGGAAGCTCGACCGGCTCGGCCGAACGCTCACCCACCTGGTCAGCACGGTGCAGAATCTGTCGGATCGCGGTATCGGTCTGCGGGTGCTCACCGGCAAGGGCGCGCAGATCGACACCACGACGCCATCGGGCCGGATGGTGTTCGGCATTTTTGCCACACTGGCGGAGTTTGAGCGGGATATGATCCGCGAGCGCACCATGGCTGGCCTGGCCGCTGCCCGCGCGCGGGGACGCAAGGGTGGCCGCAAGTTCGCCCTCTCCAAGGCCCAGGTGCGGCTCGCTCAGGCTGCTATGGCCCAACGCGACACGTCCGTTTCCGACCTCTGCAAGGAACTCGGGATCGAGCGCGTCACTCTCTACCGCTATGTCGGTCCCAACGGGGAACTCCGGGATTACGGTCAGCGCGTGCTTGCTGCCAAAACGCGATGATGATGACGGGAGCCCCGATCAAACTTACCCAAGCGGACGCCGCAGACGTTGCAGACCTGTACAACCGTTGCAGCGACTATTTCCTGTTGCAGGACGGGGCCGCGCCCACGCTGGACGATGCTCGCGAGCTTTTCTCCGATGTGCCGCCCGAAAAGAGCGCCCACAATCAAGCTGTCCTGGGATGGAAGGGGCCTGGCGGCCTATATGCAATCGCGGCCATCCTCCGCGATTATCCGCGTGATGGCACATGGTATCTCGGCTTCATGATCGTAGATGCCGCACAGCGTGGTCGTGGCGTCGGACGCTCAATTTACTCGACGGTCGAAAGCTGGGCCGCTGCGAGAGGTGCCACAGAGATTCGGTTGGCCGTGCTGGAAGCGAATGAAGCGGCAGAGCGATTTTGGCGTTCTCTCGGCTTCATTGAGTATCGGCGCGTTGGGCCAGACACCTTCAAAATGCGTAGCCATCGCCGGATAGAACTGAGCCGTCGCCTTTCTGGCGCGACCGTAGAAGGCAGCAACAAGTAAGATCTCGCGCCGGCTATCTGGGCGAGCTTGGCGTAGGATTCCGCCCCCTCCCGCAAACGCCCCCAATGCTGGCCGCTCGATCGCGTTCTGGGACAGCCCCACGACCTGTTCTACCCGCCTGACGAGATTGCGGCGCGTCGTCCAGGCGCAGACCTGGCGGCCGCCCTTCACGAGGGCACGCTGGAGCGCGAAGCGTGGCGGGTCTGCGAGAACGGCGCGGAATATCTCGCGCGCCTGACGATCAGCGCCCTGTTCGAAGGCGACACACATCGAGGCTTCGCCTGCATCAGCCGCGATGTCACCGACGAGGCGGCGGTCCGCGCATCGATCGAGACCCGCGAGCAGCATCTGCAATCGATTCTGGCGACGGTGCCGGATGCGATGATCATCATCGACGAGACCGGCGCCATCACGTCGTTCAGCGCAGCGGCACAACGCCTGTTCGGCTACAGCGAAGCCGAGCTCGTCGGCCGCAACGTCTCCTGCCTCATGCCCCAGCCCGATCGCGACCGGCATGACGAATATCTCGCGCATTATCTGCAGACCGGCGAGCGCCGGATCATTGGCCTCGGTCGCGTCGTGGTCGGCCAGCGCCGCGACGGCTCGACTTTCCCGATGCAGCTGACGGCGGACAGTCAGGATTACCGATCGGGCCAGACGCGACTGGCAAAGATCATGGTGAGGCCGAGCGCAGCGATCCTGATGAATTGCACGTTCATCTTCACAAAGGCCAACGACTGACCGGCGGGTTCCTAACCCCAGCTCCCGGCCGCCAGCCATTTGAGCGCGGACAGGCTTGGCATGAACAGATATTCGCCGCCCTTCATGACATTGAAAGTCTGCACACCGTCGATGCGCTTGCGCGCCGACGCCTGCGGGATCGTGAACCGGCCGTCATCCTCATGCAGGCCAACGATCGGATCGCGCTCTTCGCCAAGGTCGACGAAATTGCCTCGGTTGATCCACTCCTGCTGCATGAACTCGATCGTGTCATAGGCACGCGCGCTGATGAAGATGAAGAACAGGCCGCGATCGCCTTCGGCATCGTCTTCCGGCGCGACATCCTCGGAATAGACCGGTCCGAAGGTCGAGGAGCGGCGGATGATCCGGTGGATGTTGACGTCGGTAAGCAGCGTCAGCTCGGAATCGCGGGGATTGAGTCGACGCATATGGCAGCCGAGCGGCACAACGCGGCCTTTGGGGTCTTCCTTGAACGTGAAGTCATTGTTGCGCTGCGGATCGGCGCCGAGGTCGGGATCGTCATGGTCGGGCGACAGCGTCAAGGGCGCGCCGGAGCGCCAGCGCCCGAACATCTTGGCGGCTAATAGCTCGCGTTCCTCCGGCGTCTCGCCATGCGCCTTGAGGAAGGCGTTGAAGCAGCCGACCCGGCTGTTGTACTTGCGCATAACGACGAAGGTGCCGTTCTTGCCGAGCGCGGCGGGCTCCGGCATGCCGAGAGGCTGGCCGTTCTCGCTCTCATAGCCGAGGATGAATTCGCCGGCCTTGATCGGCCGCTCCTCGCCTGGCAGCGGATCAACGCCGCTGCCCTCCACTGCGGGCTGGGAGATCGAATCCCGGAAACCGAACGGGTTTTTCGCGCCGTCCGGCGCGCCGAAGCGATGCTCGCCGAGCAAGGTGACGCCGCTGCTCCGGTCGAGTTCGGTGCGCGCCGTCGCCAGCGCCTTGTCGAGCGCATCATCGTCGACCGCGTAGATGGTCAGCGCGAGATGGCAGTTGCCCGGCTTGAACACGTCTTCCCAGTTTTCCGGCGCGTTGGGTCCGAAGTCGCGAAGCTGCTCCGCGCGTGCGGCCATGCCCTGCTGGAACGGGAGCGGAAAGGTCTTGAGCTGGGCGTCGGGAACGCCGAGCGCCTTCAGACCCTCGAAGCTGAGCGCAGCGCCGATCCAGAAATCGAGATCCTCGCTCCAATTGTCGGCCGAAGCGACATGCGGTGCCAGCCGGCCGAGAAGATTGCGGGCTCCCGCTGCCTCGTCGAAATGGAGCATGGCGTGAACGCCGACATAGGGTTCCGGCCGGCTTCTGAGGATCAGCGCCTGGATGTCCTGCAGGTCGAGCGTGACGCTATCCCGCGAGAAGTGCTCTTTTAGTTTCTGAAGGATCGCCATGGCTCAGCCCACCTTGTCCAGGAATTCGTTGACGGCATGTTCGAGCCGTTGGAGCCGGCGCACATCGACGACGGTGACCTGCGGATTGGCGACGAACCAGCCGGCGGCGGTGATCTGATGCTCGGCGATGAAGTCCTTGACCTCGGGGCTGGCGATGCCCGGCCAGCCCTCGACCGAGGCGAAGATCAGGTCCATCAGATCGGGGATCTTGGTGGCGAAGTCGTTGATATAGGTGTCCCAGTCGCCGTCATAGGCGGTGGCGAACAGGATGCGGGTGTCGTTGTCGAAGAACACGAACCGCATGTTGTGCAGCGTGCCGACCTTCTGCGCCCCGTCGAAATTGCCGTTCACCAGCCCGAATATGCGTTTCAGCCGATCCGCGCCGCCGGGCTTGAGGTTGGCGATGGCGGTGAGCTCGGAGACATTGCCGGACTGCGCGCCGACGCGACCGGCCGAGCCGGCTGTGCCCTTGAGGTCGGGATTATGCTTCGTCACCATCTGCTCGAGGGCGAGCTTGGCGAGCTGTGGCGCATCGCCAACCACTTCCTCGATGCGGCGGCGGATGGCCTGCAAGCGGGTTTCATCGATCTGCGGGGTTTCTTCGGTCTCGGCCATGGCTGGCCTCCTTTCGTGATTGCGTGTGACGATCGGATCGTCAGTCCGGAATGACGTCGATGCTCGCCGGCTCGACGCGCGGTTGCGCGTTCATTTCGTGGCGGTAGCGGGTGGATCGTTCATAGGCGGCGATGCGCACGCGCATGATCGAGCCGAGTGGCTGATGATCGCGGATACCGTGCCAGGGATTGAACGACAGCACATCATCGCCGTAGACGCGCCGCGCCGGCGAATAGGCCTCCTGTGGCGGGATGCGCAGGGTCGCGATCGGCTGGTGCGGCGAAAGGTCTTCCGGCCAGAGCACGGCGGCGTCCTCGACCGGCATCCTGTCGAGATCGGCACAGAGCTGAGCACGGAGCTGATACTCTGCGCCTTGCTCGCGGAAATGTTCAACCACCAGATCGCGCATGGTGGAATCCTCAACCGCGCCGACATCCTTGCCGGTCAGTGCACGGACGTTGTCGGAGAACGGCGCGGCACTGATCTTGGCGATATGGTCGCCGAAGCGGATCGCCGCCATCGAATGATAGGTTTCGCCCAGCAGATGGTTATTGTCGCGAGCGAGCCCGCGCAGCGTGGCGCCGGGCTCGACGCCGACCGCTTCGACTGCCGCCTCCACGCCGCGCGCGACCCCAGCCATCGCTCGCTGGAGAAAGGCCGGGTTCTGGGCATTTTTCTCCAGAAGGCTGATGAGCTGGCGATATTTACCGATCGTGCCGAAGCTCAAGGTCGGGATGTTGACGAGCAGGAAATCCTGGTTGTGGCCCTGGTCTTCGGGGAGAAGCCGCTCGCCATCGACACCGATCACCTTGATCGCCATGCCACGCGGCGCGGGAATGGTATCGGAGTGGATGTCGCCCGGCGCCGAAGAGAGGCGGATCACCACCGGATAGTTGGCGGGTCGGGCGAACAAGCCCTGGCGCAGATGCGAGGGCAGTTCGTGAACGATCAGTTCGCCCTTCAGGAACCCATGGCTTTTGGCATGGGCGTCGCGCACGGCGTGGCGATGACGCTCGAAGGCCCGCCGGTTGGTGGTGGCCATGATCTCGAGGATCTCGGCGGTCAGCCGCTCCTCGTCCTCGCCGAGAACCTCCACGTCCGGGGAATAGCCAATGTAGGTTTGAGCCAAGAGCGCTCCTTCACACTGAGATTTCGTTGCCCAGGAACGATTTCGGGTCGAAATCGCCGTTGATTTCGGATATCAGTTGATATCTGGTTTCACTGAGAACGCGGAACCTCCGAAAAGGTTTCGCACGTCTCGCCCGTTGGTTGGAGAACGAACCCATGCCGCTTACGCGCAAGGACACGCAGCGCCAGACGCGGGACCGGCTGATCGCGGCCGCGCATTCCTCGATTATCGAGGAGGGGGTCTCTGCCATGTCGATTCGCAACATCTGCAGCGCCGCAGGGCATTCGCAGGGCGCCTTCTACTCGAACTTCGCCAGCAAGGATGATCTGCTGGTCGAGATCCTGCAAAGCCATATCCAGGACGAGGTCACACAGCTTCGCGACCTGGTCGCGCACTGCTCCGGCGACGATATCGAGGCGACGCTGCAGGTGCTGGCCGCGCGGCTCGCGAAGTTGGCCGACGAGGCACAATGGTCACTGCTCTCGATCGAATTGCAGCTCCATGCCCGGCGCGATCCGGCTTTCGCCGAGCGGCACCGGGAGGCCAAGGCGGCCTGCTATCGGATATTCGGTGAGCTCGTCGCCGATCTGACGCAACGCTTCGCACTTCGACCGGCCTTGCCGCCGATGCAGACCGGTATCGGTCTTTACGCGGTCTGGATGGGACTGGCGGTGCAGGGCGATGTCGAAGGCGCCATGCCGCGCGACGAGATGCTCGTCGGCTTCTTCCGCGCCATGGCAGGACTGGGTTCGTCGCATGAGGAGCAGGCGTATTCGTGAGCGGGATCGTGTCAGATCGTCGACGCATCGGCTGCGATGAGCACGGACACCCACTCGTCGGCGAGGTGGATGAGCATCGGCGCTTCCATATCCGCTTCCGCGCCCGGGACGCCGACATCGACGAACTCGGCCATGTCAACAATGCGGTCTGGGTGACCTGGATTCAGGATGTGTCGGTGGCGCATTGGCTGACGGCCGCGCGGCCGCAGGATCGCGACCGGTTCGTCGCGGTCGTGCTGCGCCATGAGGTCGACTATCGCGGCAATGTCCGGGCGGGAGACGAGGTCAGTGCGATCACCTGGGTCGTCCGAGCGCCGCGGGGTGCCCGCTATGCACGATGTGTCGAATTCCATGCCGAAGACGGCCGGACGATCGTCGCCTCGCTGACCCAATGGGCCCTGGTCGATCGGGAAACCGGCAAGCTGGCCCGCGTCCCGGTGGAGGTGGCGGCTCCGTTTCTAAGTGACGATACCGCGCAGAAGGAAATTGGATGAGCGATATCAGGAAAGTGGCGGTTCTCGGCACGGGAGTCCTCGGGAGCCAGATCGCCTTCCAGACGGCCTATAGCGGCTTCGATGTTGTCGCCTACGACATCAGCGAGGAAGCGCTCGAACAGGCGCGCGCACGGCTGGCGGCGCTCGTCGAAACCTACACGAACGAGGTGTCGGGCGCGGCTGGCGGCAAGGCGGCCGGGGCGCTCAAGCGGATCGCTCTGCTGAGCGATCTCGGCGCGGCCGTCGCGGACGCGGACCTCGTGATCGAGGCGGTTCCGGAGGTTCTTTCGATCAAGCAGGCGCTCTACGAGAAACTGGCGGGGCTCGCGCCGGACAGGACGATCTTCGCCACCAATAGCTCGACCCTGCTGCCGAGCGACCTGAAGGCTTACACCGGCCGACCGGACCGGTTTCTGGCGCTGCACTTCGCCAACAGCATCTGGAAGTTCAACACCGCCGAGGTGATGGGCACGGACGACACCGATCCGGCCGTGTTCGATGCCCTGATCGCCTTCGCCTCCGCCATCGGCATGGTGCCGATCCCGGTGCGCAAGGAGAAAGCGGGTTACGTCCTCAATTCGCTTTTGGTGCCGCTCCTGAACGCGGCCGCCGATCTGGCGGCCGGCGGCTATGCCGAGCCGGAAGATGTCGACAAGGTCTGGCGGATCGCCACCGGCGCGCCGATGGGGCCGTTCCAGATCTACGACATCATCGGATTGAACACCCCCTACAACATCCTCTCGCATGGCGACGAGCATGCTCAGTCGCTCGCCGCCTGGCTGAAGGAAAACTACATCGACAAGGGCAGGCTCGGCATCGCCTCGGGCGAAGGCTTCTACAGCTACAAGCCCTCCGCAGACTGATCCCAACAAGAAGAACAGGAGTTCGCCATGCACTATAGCAGCGGAAACTATGAAGCCTTCGTGCGTCCCCGCAAGCCCGAGGGCGCCGACAAGAAGACGGCCTGGTTTGTCGGTTCGGGGCTGGCGGGGCTTGCCGGCGCGGCCTTCCTGATCCGCGACGGCGGCGTTTCCGGCGACCGCATCACCATCCTTGAAGAGCTGGAAATCCCTGGTGGCGCGCTCGATGGTCTGGACGTGCCCGAAAAGGGCTTCGTCATTCGCGGCGGCCGCGAAATGGAAGAACATTTCGAGTGCCTGTGGGACCTTTATCGCTCGATCCCCTCGCTGGAGATCGAGGACGCCAGCGTGCTCGACGAGTTCTACCGGCTCAACAAGGACGATCCCAACTTTTCGCTCCAGCGCACGACGCAGAACCAGGGCCAGGACGTGCCCGACAAAGCGCTGTTGACGCTAAACGACAAGGCCCAGAAGGACCTGCTCTCGGTCTTCCTCGCGACGCGCGAGGGGATGGAGAACAAGCGTATCAACGAGGTCTTCGGCGAAGACTTCCTCAAAAGCAATTTCTGGCTCTACTGGCGCACCATGTTCGCCTTCGAGGAATGGCATTCCGCGCTGGAGATGAAGCTCTACCTGCACCGCTTCATCCATCATATCGGCAGTCTCGCCGACTTCTCCTCGCTCAAGTTCAACCGCTATAACCAGTATGAATCGATGGTCCTGCCGCTGGTGAAGTGGCTGACCGATCACGGCGTCACGTTCCGCTACGGCGTCGAGGTCACCGATGTCGATTTCGACATCCAGCCCGGCCGCAAGCAAGCGACCCGCATTCACTGGAAAGAGCGCGGCGTCGAAGGCGGCGTCGATCTCGGGCCAGACGATCTCGTCTTCATCACGATCGGCTCGCTGACCGAGAATTCCGACAATGGCGACCACAGGACGCCGGCGAAGCTCAATGAAGGACCGGCGCCGGCCTGGGACCTGTGGCGCCGCATCGCCGCGAAGGATCCGGCCTTCGGCCGCCCCGACGTGTTCGGCGCCCATATCCCGGAGACGAAATGGGCCTCCGCCTCCATCACTGCCCTCGACGCCCGCATTCCGGCCTATGTCGAGAAGATCACCAAGCGGAACCCCTTTACCGGCAAGATCGTCTCCGCCGGTATCGTCACGGTGAAGGACTCGGCGTGGCTGCTGAGCTGGACGGTTCATCGCCAGCCGCATTTCAAGAAGCAGCCCAAAGATCAGATGATCGCCTGGTTCTACGCGCTCTTTGTCGATTGCCCCGGCGACTTCGTGAAGAAGCCGATGCAGGAATGCACCGGTGAGGAGATCACCCAGGAATGGCTCTATCACCTCGGCGTGCCGGTCGAGGACATTCCCGAACTCGCGGCATCCGGCGCCAGCACCGTTCCCACGATGATGCCCTATATTACCGCCTTCTTCATGCCGCGCCAGGCGGGTGACCGGCCGGACGTGGTGCCGGAGGGCGCGGTCAACTTCGCCTTCATCGGCCAGTTCGCGGAATCGAAGCAGCGGGACTGCATCTTCACCACGGAATATTCGGTGAGAACCCCGATGGAGGCCGTCTACACGCTGATGAATGTCGAGCGCGGCGTGCCGGAGGTCTTCAACTCGACCTATGATATTCGTACACTTCTTGCTGCGATCGGTCCGCTGCGGGACGGCAAGGGCATCGATCTTCCCGGACCGGCCTTCCTGCGCAAGCTGCTGATGAAGAAGCTCGAAGGCACAGAGATCGCCAAGCTGCTCGAAGAGTTCCATCTGATCGAGGAGTGAACAAAGACCGGAAGGCACGCGCGGCGTGTGAAAGGTGATGAATGGCCGACGACGATCAGAAGAGCGAACGCGCCGCCGAGGTGACTGGGGCGCACGGCCATCATCACCATCATGAGCCGGACGGCGAAACGCCGTCCGGTCACGTCGACCATGATCCGGTCTGCGGCATGGTGGTCGATCCCGCCAGGACCGCTCACAAGGCTGAGTATGAAGGCGAGCGCTACGTCTTCTGCTCGGCCGGCTGTCCGTCGTCAGAACATTCGGCACAACTCGCGGCGTAGATTAGCGGAGTGCGGACCTCGTCAGGGGGTT
This sequence comes from Sphingobium cloacae, assembly GCF_002355855.1. Taxonomy (NCBI): domain Bacteria; kingdom Pseudomonadati; phylum Pseudomonadota; class Alphaproteobacteria; order Sphingomonadales; family Sphingobiaceae; genus Sphingobium; species Sphingobium cloacae. The sequence continues at coordinate 80,710 of NZ_AP017656.1, read as the reverse complement.
GATGTTAGGCGGCGAACTTGCGGTGCTGCAAGCGCCGATGTTCGATGGTCTGTCGCTTGATCCTTTCGCGCAGTTTGATGATTGCCGGAGCCCTGCCGAAGTAGGCGTCGGCAGGCGTCACGTTGGCCAGGCTCTCGTGGTATCGCTGGTGATTGTAGTGCTCGACGAAGGCCTCGATGTGGGCTTCGAGGTCGCCGGGCAGGAAGTAGTTTTCCAGCAAGATGCGGTTTTTCAGGGTCTGGTGCCAGCGCTCGATCTTGCCCTGGGTTTGGGGATGACACGGGGCGCCGCGGACATGGCTCATCTTCCGGGCCTCGATGTATTCCGCCAGCTCACCCGCGATGTAGCTGGGACCATTATCGCTGAGTAGCCGGGGTTTGTGCAGCACCGTGGCGCTGTCGCAACCAGAAGCCGCCAGGGCGAGGTCCAGCGTGTCGGTGACGTCCTCGGCTCGCATGTTGGTGCACAGCTTCCAGGCGATGATGTAGCGCGAGAAGTCGTCGAGCACGGTCGACAGATACATCCAGCCCCACCCGATGATCTTGAAGTAGGTGAAGTCGGTCTGCCACATCTCGTTCGGCCGCGTGGTTTTCGTGTGGAACTGATCGGCAGCCTTGATCACGACATAGGCCGGGCTGGTGATCAGGTCGTGGGCCTTCAACAGGCGGTAAACCGTGGATTCCGACACGAAGTAGCGCTGCCCATCGGTGAAGCGCACGGCCAGTTCCCGGGGGCTCAGCTCAGACTGTTCCAGCGCCAGCTCGATGATCTGGTCGTGGATGCCCGCCGGGATGCGGTCCACACCCGGCTCGGCGCCGATGGCCGATCTTCCAACGCCTCCGGCCCGCCTTCGAGGTAGCGATCATACCAGCGGTAGAATGTCCGACGAGGGATGCCGAGTTGGTCCAGCGTGCGCTTGGCCGACAGGTGCGACTGCTCGACGGTTCTGATGATCTCGAGCTTCTCGGATGCGGGATATCTCATTCGTCGTTGCCCCCATCCGCGACCATGCTTTTTTTGAGCAGACGGTTTTCCAGTGTCAGATCGGCCACGCATTCCTTCAGGGCCCGGGCTTCGCGGCGCAGGTCCTGGACCTCTCCGGTGGTCGCGGCACGGGCGGTGTCGCCGGCCAGGCGGCGCTTGCCAGCTTCCATGAACTCCTTCGACCAGGTGTAATACAGGCTCTGGGCAATGCCTTCCTTGCGGCATAGCTCGGCGATGCTGTCTTCCCCGCGCAGGCCATCCAGCACGATGCGGATCTTGTCCTCGGCCGAAAAGTGGCGCCGGGTCTGTCGGCGGATGTCCTTCACTACCCGCTCTGCTGGGGCCTTGGCGGGCGATTTTACATTGGAGGATCTGGGCTTCATCTTCGTTCCTTCGTCACTACGACGAAGCCCAGATCCTCCTTAAATCACAACCTCAAATCTGTGCCATTGGTGCTGACGGCGGACACTGCCTGACCCGTGTCGCCCAAGTTCCCGGGTCTTGTAATGGCAGGTTCAACTGAAATCAGCCGCGCGCAATTGGACGTTGAATGGCTGGCTTTGGTCGGCTGCCGACTTAACGTGCGTGTCAGCTATCCTCGCAACCCGGCTCCGATCCGGACTGTCTCCTACCGGCCAATGTACGACAAACAGGTGTTTTCCGACGCCCTCAGGCCTTAGCGTATATCTGTGCCCGTTTTATGTGACGCCCCCATCCCGGTCAGGATCAGCAGGGCAACGATGATCGTTCCTACCAGGGAGAAGCCCGTCAAGGCCTCCTCGGCGAGCGAGACCCGCTCCATATCACCGGTCGCTGCTTTAGGCATAACCAGCGCGAGGAAGGCTGCAAGCGCGCCGACCCAGGCGCCGGCGGCGAGCAGATGGACGAGATCGGCGACCAGTTGCAGCCAGCCCGGATAGCCTTCGCCAGCCGCGCCATGTCCGCTCCAGGCGAGGGTCGCGAGCGCGAGCGCGCCTGCGAGAGTAGAGGCGATGAAGGCGGGACGTGATTGCCGTCGATACAAGAGGACGCAGAATAGGAGGACAAGGAGCGCGACAAGGCGCGCCTTCAACGCCGCCCCCATGGCCGTCTCATTGATGAGATCACCCAGCAGGGCGAAATCAGGCTGTGTGAGCGGCAGTCCGGACATGGCCGCAGCCTGCACCGCAAAGCCGAACGCAGATAGCAGCAGCCCGAAGCAGGCAAGACAGGCCACCATCGCCCCCATCGGCAGATGCCGCTGCACCGTCCGGCCGCCACCTGGGGCATAGAGCGCGAACAGCGGCAGGCCGAACAAGAGGCCGAGATCGGCGTACAGCGCCCAGCGGATCGCGATGCCTGCTACCTCACTCATTGCCCTATCGCACGATGAAGGCGAGATTGCCCTGGATGCGGTGCGTGTCCATCGAGACGACATGCCAGGTGACCTGATAGGTACCAGCGCCAAGCGGCTTGGCCAGTGTCAGCGCCAACGTCTTGTTACCGCCCTCGACCGCGGTCTTGAAGCCGGTCACCGCCATGCGATGGTTTGGCATGCCGGGCATACCGGTCATCACGATCTCGGCACCAGATAGTCTGGCCATCAGGCCTTCACTGAACGTCAGAGTGATACGCGACGGTGCCGAGACTCTGGCGTTGGCGGCGGGCGTTGAAGACACGAGCTTGGGATGTGCATAGGCCGGAGCCGAAACGCTCAGGCTGACGGCGGCGACAGCTGCGAAAGGCGAAAGGAAGCGCATTCGGGAATTCTCCAGTCATTGACATGAGAGAATACGCAGCTGCAGCCTGCACCCCTCTCAAATTTCTTTTCTGTTCCGAGCCAAGGGGTCGTGGGCCAGAATGCGTATTGTGAAGAGAAGACGGAGAAACACCATGGACCACCTTGACGAAATGCTCGCGAAATTGCGCGATGCCCCAATTGACCCCAGGCTTGCCGGCCTGGACAGCCGCGTCCTGACGGAAATCGCTAGGGTCCAGGCCATGCCGCGCTTGGGCGCAACGACGTTTGGTCTAGCCGCCGCAGTCGCGCTTTTCATCGGCATCGCGGGCTCCGCGGTTCCAATCGGGTCGGCGGACGCGAGCCCGATATCGCCCTTCGATGCGCAGTTGGCGCTCGCGCCCTCGACGCTGCTGGGCTCGCAATGATGCGGGACCGCCGCCGGCTCCTGCTCCTCCTACTGTTGACCTTTACCGCGGCGATCGCCGGGGTGGTGATCGGGCGGATCTATGTGGTGTCGGCACCGCCCGTGGAAAACGAACTGCACGAGCTGCTCCATCGGGATCTCAAACTGGATACGGCTCAGCACGCCCGGCTGGAGTTCATCGAGAAGAATTATGCCATTCGGCGTCAGGCACTTGAAGCCGAGCTGCGCGCCGACAATGCTCGCCTAGCAGAGGCGATTGAGGCGGAACATGGCTATGGCCCTAAAGTCGCGGCGGCAGTGGACCGCTCGCACCAAGCCATGGGCGCGCTGCAGAAGGAAACGCTCGAGCACATCTTTGCAATGCGTGCCGTACTTCGCCCCGATCAGACGCAGAAGTTCGACGACGCCGTAGTGAAAGCGCTGACGGCAAAGTCCGAATGACCATAATTCTCCCCGACTGCTCGGACGGGGAGCTTGCCGCTCTTGCACTCGTCGGCCGGCAGGCCGCTTTCGCCGAACTTGTGCGGCGACACCAAGGCTGGGTATTTCGGCTCGTGCGCAGCCATATAGGTGACGGAGAGGAGGCGCTGGACGTCACGCAGGCAAGCTTCGTCGCCGCCTTCGCCGCACTCAACCGCTATGACGCTGCGCGACCCTTCCAGGTCTGGATGTCCCGGATCGTCATCAACAAATGCCATGACTGGCGGCGCCGGCGCGCGGTCCGGAACTTCTTCTCCATGGCCCTGCCGCTGGGCGAGGCGGATGACGTCGCCGATGAGGCGCCGCTACCCGACCAGGCAATCGGCGCCGAGCAGCAACTGGCAGAGGCGATGAAAGCGATCGCCGCCCTGCCCGCCTCGCTCAAGGACACGCTCATCCTGCGGACGATCGACGAGAAATCGGAAGCCGAAACCGCCGAGATCCTCGGCATCTCCCAGAAGGCCGTCGAGACCCGCCTCTACCGCGCCCGGGCGCGCCTCGCGGAAAGTTTGAAGAAAGTTTGAGGGGCAGGCGGGTGGGCTGCGTATTTCCAATAGGTCCGCCCTCTTTCCGCAAGCTGAGACAAACCGAATGATTTCTGCCCTCGACCGCCGCCAGTTCCTTCGCGGCGCGGCCCTCGCCGGTGGTGGCGCCGCATTATCAGCCTGGCTGCCTGCCTGGGCGCAGACCATCTCGCCGGGGATGCGACCGACGCTACCGACCGTGTCGGGCGAAGACATCACGCTGACCATCGCCCGGCAGTCGATGAGCATCGACGGGCGCCAGTTCCGCGCAATCGGTCTCAACGGCACGGTCCCCGCCCCGCTGATCCGGCTGCGCGAAGGCCAGCGCGTGCGGCTCAACGTCGTCAATCAACTCGAGGAGGACAGCTCGATCCACTGGCACGGGCTGATCCTGCCGGCCAATATGGACGGCGTGCCGGGCGTGTCTTTTCCGGGCATCAAGCCGGGATCGAACTACCTCTACCAGTTCCCCGTCGTGCAAAGCGGCACCTACTGGTATCACAGCCATTCGGGCCTGCAGGAGCAGGAAGGCCATTACGGCCCGATCATCATCGACCCCGCCGGTGCCGATCCGGTCGCCTATGACCGCGAGCATGTCATCGTGCTCGCCGATCACAGCGCACTCTCGCCGCAGGCGATCTTCCGGCGTCTCAAGGTCAACCCCGGCCATTTCAACTTCCAGCGCCAGACGCTGGCCGGGCTGCTCTCGGGCAAGGACCAGCCACTCAAGGACCGGCTCGACTGGGGCCAGATGCGGATGGACCCCGCCGACATCTCCGATGTCACCGGATCGACCTACACCTATCTCGTCAATGGCCATGGTCCGATGGACAACTGGACCGCGCTCTTCACCCCGGGCGAGCGGGTGCGGCTGCGCGTCATCAATGCGTCGGCGATGACCACCTTCAACGTCCGCGTACCCGGCCTGCCGCTCAGCATCGTCCAGGCCGACGGGCAGAATGTGGTGCCCGTCACCGTCGACGAGTTCCAGATCGGTGTCGCCGAGACCTACGACGTCGTTGTCAGCCCAGGCGAGGACAAGGCCTATACTCTTGTCGGCGAGGCCATCGACCGCTCGGGTATGGCGCGTGCCACGCTCGCGCCGCGCGCCGGCATGGCTGGCGAGGTGCCTCCCTTACGCAAACGGCCGCTCGCCGACATGAAGGACATGGGCATGGACATGTCCTCGATGCCGGGCATGGAAGGCATGGACATGTCGGGCGGCGCTATGCGGGGCGTCGATCCGACGGCCGAGAAGAACGCGTCCGCGCGCCTCGCGACCGGCGCGGCGGCAGCGATGGCGACCATGGACAACAGCGCCATGGCGGGCATGGACCATTCGGGGATGGATCATTCCGCGATGAGCGGGATGGATCATGGATCGATGGCCGGCATGGACCACGGCGCGATGGGCGCCGATGGCCAGATGGCGGGCATGGATCATGGCGGGCACGCGATGGGTTCGATGAAGATGCGCGACTTCTCGAACGCGCCGCAGGTGAAGCGCGATCCGAGCGTCCAGACCATCTCGCCGATGCCCGTCGACCGCACCGGCGAGCCCGGCCAGGGCCTCACCGACGTCGGCCACAAGGTGCTCGTCTACAAGGATCTGATGGCGCTCGAGCGCAATCCAGACGTGCGCGCGCCGAGCCGCAGCATCGACATCCACCTCACCGGCAACATGGAGCGGTTCATGTGGTCGTTCGACGGCGAGAAAATGTCGGACCATCACGAGCCGATCCCGTTCATCGAAGGCGAGCGGGTGCGCGTCAATCTCATCAACGACACGATGATGGGGCATCCGATCCATATTCACGGGCATTTTTTCGAGCTGGTGACGGGGCATGGCGATCACAGCCCACGCAAGCATACGGTGATCGTCCAGCCCGGCGGCAAGGTGAGCTGGGACTTCACCGCCGACGCGGTCGGGGACTGGGCCTTCCACTGCCATCTCCTCTACCACATGCATGCAGGGATGATGCGGGTCGTGAGCGTGCGTCCGAAGGGAGACGCGCAATGACCCGCATCCTCACGCCGCTGGTGAGCGCGATCGCCCTTCTCGCCGCCGCACCCGCCTTTGCCCAGGATCATTCGATGCACGACATGCCCGGCATGGCGCCGCCGGGCGGGGCGCGGCCGGCGCAGGAGAAAAAGAAGGACAAGGCCGCCGCGCCGCGCCCCAAGCCCACTGCCAGGCCGCGCGCTCAGAAGCCAGCGCCGGACACCATGCCGGCAATGGACCATTCGCAGCACCAGACCACTCCCGCGGCGCAAGCAAATGCGGCCGGTCAGCCGCAATCCACGTCTCCCGCAATGCCGGAGATGCCGGGCATGGACCACTCCCAGCATCAGGACGGCGCGATGCCCGACATGCCCGGGATGGACCATGCGCAGCATGGCCAGACAGCGACGCCGGGAACGCCCGCCATGCCCGGCATGCAAATGACCGGCACCGCACTTCCGGCCGGCAATGCGCCCCCGCCGCCGCCCCCAGGCGACCACTTCGCCGATCGGGATTTTCCCGGCGGCGAGATGGCGCGCTCGCGCGACATCATGATGAAGGACAGCGGCGGCAACAATTTCGGGCAGGTGCTGCTCAACCTGTTCGAGTATCAGGCGCATAGCGGCCGCGATGGCTATCGCTGGGATGGCGAAGGCTTTTACGGCGGCGACATCAACCGCCTCTGGCTCAAGAGCGAGGGCGAAGGCGAGTTCGGCCGCGGCATCGACAGCGCCGAGGTGCAGGTGCTCTACAGCCGGGCCATCGACCCCTATTTCAATCTTCAGGGCGGTATCCGCCAGGACTTCGGCCGCGGGCCCGACCGCACCTACGCGACGATCGGCGTCGAGGGCCTGGCTCCTGGCATGTTCGAGGTCGAAGGCGCGCTGTTCCTCTCGACCAAGGGCGATGTTCTGGGCCGGGTCGAGGGCTATTACGACCAGCGCATCACCCAGCGCCTGATCTTGCAGCCGCGCGCCGAGGTCAATTTCGCCGCGCAGGATATTCCGGAGAACGACATCGGTTCGGGGCTGGTCAACATAGAGCTCGGCGCGCGCCTGCGCTACGAATTCAGCCGCCAGTTCGCACCTTACATCGGCGTTTCCTATCTGCGCAAAGCCGGAGACACGGCGCGGCTGTCGAGGCTTGCGGGCGAGGACGTCCATGCCACCAGCTTCGTCGCCGGCGTTCGCTTCTGGTTTTAGCATCAGGACGGCTGATGGCGGGGGCGAACAAGAGAGCGGGGCGTTACACTCATACCCAGGTCGGCCGGCGCCGAGCGAAGGAGATACGCCATGGACCATTCGTCCCACATGAACACCCGGAAGATGGGTGCCTATTGGAGCCTTGCCGTTCAGACCGTCATCAGCGGCGTCATCATGTATCTGGTGATGTTCGTCATGATCGACGGGCTCGACAGCTTCTACAACAACCTCAACATGCTCTACATGACGCTGATGATGGTCGCACCGATGGTGGTGCTGATGATCCTCGCCATGCGACACATGTTCGTGTCGAAGGCCGCCAACATCGCGCTGATCGCCGCGTCGCTGGTCGCCTTCTTCGGCAGCTTTGCACTCATCCGCACCCAGACCACGATCGGCGACACGGCCTTTCTGCGCTCGATGATCCCGCATCATTCCGGGGCGATCCTGATGTGCCAGGAAGCAAAGCTCAGCGATCCGGAAGTCATCCGGCTTTGCGAAGCGATCAAGCGCTCGCAGCGGCAGGAAATCGACGAGATGAAGGCCATACTCGCGCGGCGCTGAGTGGCACGGTCGGGCTACGCCCGGATACGTGCGCCCGGCCAGGTATGTGAGCCGGCCGATGGTCGACACGAGGCGCGGGGCGGACGAGATTGCCAGGGAGGTGGTGCGGCTTGCGCCGTTGTTCCTGCGACAGGCTGGCGGCCATGTCCTGACGCTGCTCGATCCTGCCGGGATCGTGCTGAGCTATAATGAAGAAGGCGAGCGTGCCGAATGCTGGCCCCTCGATCGCGTCCTGGGACAGCCCCATGACCTGTTCTACCCGCCCGACGAGATTGCGGCCGGCCGCCCGTGCGCAGACCTGGCGGCCGCCCTTCACGAAGGCACGCTGGAGCGCGAAGCGTGGCGGGTCTGCGAGAACGGAGCGGAGTATCTCGCGCGCCTGACGATCAGCGCCCTGTTCGAAGGCGACGCACATCGAGGCTTTGCCTGCATCAGTCGCGATGTCACCGACGAGGCGGCGGTCCGGGCGTCAATCGAGACCCGCGAGCAGCATCTCCAGTCGATCCTGGCGACCGTCCCCGATGCGATGATCATCATCGACGAGACCGGCGACATCACGTCGTTCAGCGCGGCCGCCCAACGCCTGTTCGGCTATTCGGAAACCGAGCTCGTCGGCCGCAACGTCTCCTGCCTGATGCCCCAGCCCGATCGCGACCGGCATGACGAATATATCGCGCATTATCTCCAGACCGGCGAGCGCCGGATCATCGGCCTCGGCCGCGTCGTGGTCGGCCAGCGCCGCGACGGCTCGACCTTCCCGATGCAGCTGTCGGTTGGCGAGGCCGGTGAAGACGGGCAGCGGTTGTTCACCGGCTTCATCCGGGATCTCACCGCCAAGGAGCAGGATGAGCTCAGGCTCAAGGAACTGCAGGCAGAGCTGGTCCATGTCTCCCGGCTGAGCGCGATGGGCACGATGGCCTCGACCCTCGCGCATGAGCTCAACCAGCCGCTTGCCGCGGTCGCGCTCTATCTCGAGACGATCCGCGACATGCTCGACGAGCGGGACGACGAACCCTTCGTGTCGCTACGGTCGGTGATGGATGATGCGGCACAGGAAACGCTGCGGGCCGGCCATATCGTCCGGCGCCTGCGCGATTTCGTCGCCCGCGGCGAGGTCGACAAGAGCCTCCACGATCTGCCGCAGGTTGTCGCCGAGGCGAGCGAGCTCGCGCTGGTCGGTGCACGCGAGCGCGGCATCCGCAGCTTCTTCGCGGTCGATCCCGCCGCGACGCCGGTTCTCGTCGACAGGGTGCAGATCCAGCAGGTGCTGGTCAACCTGATGCGCAACGCCATCGAGGCGATGGCGGCGTGTCCTGTTCGCGACCTCAAGGTAGCGACCAGGTTGCGCCCTGACGGGCTGATCGAGGTGACCGTGGAGGATACCGGCCCCGGCATCGCCGACGAGGTCCGGGAGCAGCTCTTCACGGCGTTCAAGTCGACAAAGGCCGACGGCATGGGCCTCGGCCTTTCGATCTGCCGGACCATCATCGAAGCGCATGGGGGCCGTATCTGGATGGAGCGCCCCGACCGCGGCGGCGCGCGCTTTCATTTTACCTTGATCCATGCGCGGGCGGAGGAGGAACATGGGGGATAGACGCGTCATCCATCTGGTCGACGACGAGGAGAGCATCCGCAAGGCGGCGAGCTTTGCGCTCAAGACCGCGGGCTACGACGTCGTGACCTATGCCTCGGGCGTGGAGTTTCTCAAGGAGGCGAAGTCGGCGGCCGTCGGCTGCGTCATCCTCGACGTGCGCATGCCCGAGATGGACGGTCTCGAGATTCAGGCCGCCATGGCAGCACGCGGGGTCAATATGCCGGTCATCGTCCTGACCGGCCATGGCGACGTGTCGGTTGCGGTGCAGGCCATGAAAGGCGGCGCGGTCGACTTTCTCGAGAAGCCCTTCGAGAAAGCCGCCCTGCTCGGCGCCGTCAGCCGCGCGTTCGCGCGTCTCGACGATGTCGACCTTCGCACTCTGGAAACCTCTGAAGCCGGCGTGCGGGTCGCTGCACTGACGCCCCGGGAGCGTGAAGTGCTGGAAGGGCTGGCGAACGGCCTGCCCAATAAGACGATCGCCTATGACCTGGGCTGTTCATCGCGAACGGTCGAGGTCCATCGCGCGAGCCTGATGGCCAAGCTCGAGGTCCGCAATTTGTCCGAAGCCCTGCGGATCGCCTTTGCCGCGGGCATGGGCCGCAAGCCGAAGTGACTGCGACCTCTACGTAGCGACGGGACGAGGCGCGATATGCGATCGATGGTGCAATCGTCACACGGGTGTCCGCTTCTCGCAATGCCATCGGTCCGTTCCACTCAGCATGATGGCAGATACACCATCCTCGTCTCCGACGACGATCCCGGCGTGCGGCGTGGCCTCCAGCTGCTGCTGAGATCGCGCGGCTATGCCGTGTGGGGATATACGACCGGCCACGCGCTGTTGGCCGACCCCCGCGCGAAGGAGGCAGACTGCGTCATCCTCGACTATCGCATGCCCGACATCGACGGATTCGCGATGCTGCGTCACCTTCGCGAGATCGGATGGTCGGGACGCGCGATCATGATCTCAGGCTTTCATGACACGCTGCTGGCCTCGCGGGCCGCTGAGGCGGGCTTCGATCATGTTCTCGCAAAGCCGCTGATCGGCAGGGCTTTGCTCGAAGCGTTGGACCGGCACCGCATCGAGACGCTTCGAAAGCATTGAATTGTGGCGGCCGGCCCCCGGCAGCCTCAGCCCGGCGCGATGTGGAAAGCCGATCTGCGCCGTCAAAGCCAGTGGCTACGTTTGAACCGGATGTAGAGCCCAATGCAGACCGCAGCGATGACGCCGAGGATGACGAAATATCCCCATTGCGTCTTCAGTTCGGGCATATTCTCGAAATTCATGCCGTAGATTCCGGCAATCGCGGTAGGCACCGCGAGGATCGCAGCCCGGGCGGCAAGCTAACGGGTGATCGCACCTTGGCGCTGCTGTTCGAGCAGGTGACTCGCCTCGAACACCGAGATCAGGATGTCGCGGATGCCGGTGATGGCGCTCTCAACCCTGAGCATGTGATCGTCGAGCTTCGAAATCTGGTGGCCGTTGTCGGCACCTTCCATGGCAAGCGGGTGAAGGCCGTAATTCCCGGCGATGTCGGCAAGTTCTGTTTCGCTGGGCTGGGACATTTTGATCCACACGAAGTCATCCTTGCCGACGTGCTCGCACGCCGGATCGATCAGGGTCGCCGGCCGTAGCCGTTTGCCATTGTGACAAAGAACGGCGGCGGCGACCGGAAGCCGTGTGCCTCGCCTATTGAGACGCGCGCACAAACACTCGTCATTCTTCAAGCCCAATCGCAGGAAGAAGAAGGCGGCGCGCAGCAATTCGAGCGAGAGCTTATAGAAAATGCGGCGGAGCGTTGGGTTTCGCAGAAGGCCGCTCCCGTTCATGACGCGCGTGGCTGGGCGGCGCGCTGCCACATCAAGGGCACGCAGACTGCGAAGGTCTGCGCACCCTTGATTGGCGACCGCGAGGGTTTTCCTCTCTTGCGATGGTACCAAGCGATTGCCCGTGTGGCGCCTCTGCAATCGTGTCGGATGACTATACCTAAGTATCGGATAACGGCGCTGACGACAGGGTTGCCGGGCCCCGGTGAGGCGCGTCGCACCGCGCGGAGACGAAAGCTGGAAGACGGAAAAGCTCAACTGTCGAAAGCGACCGAGCGCGCGAGCGCTTCCTGGGACTGCAGAAAGGCGAGCCGCGATTGCAGCGCCGCCTGGACAACGCCGAAAGCGTCACCCCCCAGAGTCACGCGCAGCGGCGGATGGTCGCTGGTTGCGACATCAACGATCGCTTGCGCGATCTTTTGCGGGTCGAGCGTGTAGAGCTCGTTTCCGGCGGTCTCGAACATCTTGCGGATATGGCCGGCGGGCGTATCGCGATACGCGGCGATCTCGCTGGCGAATTGCAGATTGTGGCTGAAGCTGGTGCGCGCCCCGCCCGGCTCGATCAGTGTCACGAACAGGTTGAAGGGTTCAAGCTCCTGGCGGAGGCATTCGCTGAAGCCCTCCAGGCCCCATTTGGCCACATGATAGAGACTGCTCGTCGGAAGCGAGCCCTGACCACTAGCGCTGGAGATCTGGATGATCCGGCCGCTCCCGCGCAGCCGCATGGCGGGGACAAAGGCGCGGGTGATGTGGATGGGCGCCATGAGATTGAGCGCGATCTGGCCTTCGACCTCGGCGTCCGACATCTCTTCGGTGGCGCCGATCACGCCGCCGCCGGCGTTGTTGACCAGAATATCGACGGGTCGACGCGCCTGCGCCCGGGCCACGACCGCAGCAATATCGTCCTTGACCGTGACGTCGAGCGCTTCGACGCGCAGCTGGCTCGGATATTTCGCCGCGAGATCATCGAGGCTTTCGGGCTTGCGGGCCGTCGCGGTAAGGTCGTCGCCAGCGGCCAGGATCAGTTCGGCCAGATGGCGGCCGATGCCGCTGGACGCGCCCGTGAGAAACCAGTGATTGGACATATGTTACTCCATATATTACCAACTGGTAGGTAACTTGAAACCTGGAATGCGTCAATGCTTGGAGGTGTGATGAAGCAACGAACCCGGCGGAATGCCGCACAGAGCCGCGAGACGCTCCTGGCTGCAGCGACCGAGGAGTTCGCGTCCCATGGGCTGGCGGGCGCGCGGATCGACCGGATTGCGCAGGCGGCGGGTATCAGCAAGCCGATGCTCTACACCTATTTCGGGGACAAGGAGGCGCTCTTCGATGCCGCGCTGACGCAGGAAGTGATGGACGCGGCGCAGGCCGATCGCTTCGATCCCAATGATCTTGAGGGTTATGCGGGGCGCACCTATGACTTGCTGGTCGAACGCCCGCGCCTGTGGAGGCTGCTGACCTGGCATCATTTGGAGCGTGGCCAGGATGTTCTGATGCTCCCGGCCGGCGAGGTCCTTCTCGGGGAGAAGCTGGACGGGATCGCAGCGGCGCAGGCCGAGGGGCGGATCGTCGCCGACTTCACGCCCCTGGATGTCGTCCGGCTTGTCGCCGCCCTCACCCAGCTCTGGTGCATGACCGGAGCTGCACGCGACGCTGCCGAGCACGCGGCGCGCCGGGCGACGATCATGCGGGCGGTGGGGCGACTGCTGCGCGTGTGATCGTGCGAGGCGCGAGCTGCACGCCCGCGCGCCGACCGGGACACAGCAAGCATTTTTCGCAACCTGCCGTACTGCCCAGCGGCAAAATCAGGGCGGCTCATGCACAAGCCGGCCCGTCGGCTCCGCGGATGCGATCGACGTTCGAGGACTGCGCCGCCACTGCCGAACCGGATTGGATCATCGCCAAGTGACCCAGTGGCTGCGCGACGATCTCAGGTCGCCGGACTCGTCGCACGACGTTTCGTCAGGAGTCGTTTCATCTGCCTCAAAAGGCGAACCTGCGGCTCAATCCGGAAGAAGGCGCGACACATCCAGGAAACGAGGATCAAATGCGGTCCGCATCGGTATTACTTTCCCTGGCGCGTGCAAGCTCAGCAAAGGACTAATGTTCCCGGAGCATCTCTAGCGCTATACCTAGGTATATCACGCCGACACCAATAACATGTGATCATGCCGCTTCGCATTCTTGCCGGCCAAATGTCCCGATCATCAAATCGAAGCGTGCGAGGCTGTATTACGATATGATATTCTATCTTCTATCTCAGCAGCTTTGCAAATGAGCGCTCGCAAAAATATCTCTTCAGTCATGAGGGTTCGACGTCTGGCGTGCGTATTATAGCTATATCTATATCTAAATTTCACGAGAATAAGGTATTGGAAAAACAGGAAAAATACTGTTGACCTGTATATACAACTGATGTTGTCTGTGGCTGTTCTAAAACGTCAGGGGGATTGCACATGACCATCAGGATGGCCCTGCTCGGCAGCGCCGCCATCGTCGCGGGCTACGCCGCGCCGGCTCTCGCTCAGGCCGATCCGACACCGCAGCCAAAAGCACAAGTCCTGGGGGATGACAGCGACATCGTCGTTACCGGCTCACGAATCCGTCGGCAGGATCTGGCCGGGGTTGGACCGGCCACCGTGGTCACCGCCGAGCAGATCCAAAATACCGGCATCGTCAATATCGAAACCGCCTTGCAGCGTTTGCCGGCCAATGCCGGCTTCGCGGGCAACCAGACATCGGCCTACTGGACCAACAACGGTTATGGCACTGCTCAGGTCAATCTGCGCGGCCTCGGCATCAAGCGCACACTCGTGCTCCTCAACGGCCGACGCCTCGTCGCGGGCGGCACCGGCGCCAATTCCTCACCCGATCTCAACATGATCCCGGTCGTGGCGCTGGCACGCACCGATGTCCTCAAGGATGGCGCGTCCGCTATCTACGGGGCCGATGCCATGGCCGGCGTGGTCAACCTTGTCACGCGCACCGATTATGAAGGCCTGGGTCTCAGCGTCCGACAAGGCATTACCGAGCGCGGCGACGGCTCCGATCTCACCGCGGACCTACTTTGGGGCATTCGCAACGATCGTGGCGGGTTCATGGCAGCAGTCACCTACCAGAAGACCAGCGCCGTCAACATGGCCTCGCGTGCGCCCTGCTCGCTCGCTGAAACGACGCCGGGCTCGCTGAGCTGCGTCAACAGCGCCTCGACGATCGGCGGACGCGCGGTGCTGCCCAACGGCCAACAGATCAACTTCAACCAGGTACCCGGAGGGAACGGGAACTTCTACGAGCCTTACAGTCCCGCCAAGCACAACTTCAACTCGAACCCGTTTCTCAATGCGGTCAGCCCAGTCGAGCGCGTCAGCACGGCCTTCTTCGCGGACTATGCGCTGACCGACGGTATCCAGGCGTTCGGCGAGTTCCTCTATACGTTCCGCAAGTCGAATCAGATCGCGACACCCGGCACGCTGCGCAATCTCTCGATACCAGCCAGCAATCCGACCAATCCGACCGGCCAGAACCTGGTCCTGGCCCAGCGCCGCCTCGCCGAACCCGGCGCGCGCCACTTCTTCCAGGAGACCGATACCTGGCAAGGCACCTTCGGGCTGCGCGGCAAGCTGGCGAACGACTGGGCCTGGGAAGTCGCGGGCAGCTTCGGGCGTAACACGGCCGTCGACGGCTCGACCAACATCGCCAATCTCGAGCGCGTCGCGAACACGCTCGACAGGAGCAAATGCTCCAGCACGGCGGGCGCGGCCATCCCCTGCGGTGACTATCTTGGGTTCGGAGACCTGACACCTCAGGTTCTGGATTATATTCTGTTCACCTCGCGCGATCGCGGAGGCAACGAACTCGGCACGGTCACGGCTGACCTCAACGGCGATCTCTTCTCCCTTCCAGCCGGCGCGGTGTCCTTCGCCACCGGCGTGGTCTATCGGCGCGAAAAAGGCTGGCGCGATCCCGACCCGTTGACGGTGCTCGGCGTGGCGAACGTCAATCAGCAGGATCCTATTTCGGGCTCGAGCACCGCCAAGGAAGCCTATCTCGAGCTATCGGTGCCGGTGCTTGCCAACACAGCTTTCGCCAAGGCGCTCACGCTCGATGGCGCAGTCCGCTACTCAGACTATAATCTCTTCGGGAGCGACTGGAATTACAAGCTCAGTGCCGACTGGGTAGTCAATGACAGCATCCGTCTGCGCGGCACTTATGGGACGGGCTTTCGCATTCCCAACGTGCCGGAGCTTTTCGGCGGCGTCTCGGAAGGCAATCTGACCACGACCGATCCCTGCTCGCGCTACACCTCCAGCGGCAACGTGACCTTGATCGCCAATTGTCAGGCGTCCGGTGTGCCGGCCAACTATACGCAGCTCGGCACCACGATCCTCACCACAGTGGGCGGTAACCAGAGCCTTCGGCCCGAAAGCTCCACGACCTGGACCGTTGGTACGGTGATATCGCCGCGCGGCATCATCCCAGGGTTGTCGCTGACGGCAGACTGGTTCGACATCAAGATCAAGGACGCGATCCGGGCCATTCCCGGCTCGACCAAGCTCGCAGTCTGCTATGCGAGCCAGAACCTGTCGCACCCGTTCTGCAGCGACTTTACGCGCAGCGCGCTGACCGGCGAGGTCACTTACCTCTCCGCCCAGCCCATCAACACCGGCCGCGAGGAGATGAATGGTCTCGATCTGGGTCTGGTGTACAGTGGTGCGGTGGGCGAGGTGAAGATCTCCTTGGATCTCAACATGACCTATCTCAACAAATATGTCGTAAACCCCTTCCCCGGCGGCGCGCCGATCTATTTCGACGGGTTTATCGGGGGCGGCAATGGCGGCTATCCGAAATGGCGTGGTTATGGCGTGCTGACGGCGGAAAAGGACGGCATCAGCGCGACCTGGTCGACACAATGGATCGGCAAGGCGACCGACTTCAACGCATCGGCCGGCGACATCGGCTACCGCACGCCGAACGTCTTCTACCACAATCTTCAGCTTGCCTTCGCGATCGACGAGAAGACACGTTTCCAGATCGGGGCCGATAATCTGTTCGACCGCAAGGCGCCCTATATCCAGAGCTTCACCGATGCCAACACCGACACGATGACCTATGATCTGCTCGGACGGCGCTTCTACGCCGGCTTCCGAACCGCGTTCTGAAGGGCAGCACATGGCAATTCGCTGGCCTTTGGTCATCCGCCGGACGCACAAGTGGCTGGCCCTGATCGTCGGCGTCCAGGTTCTGCTCTGGACGCTGACCGGCTTCTATATGGTGGCCGTCCATATCGACATCATCCATGGCGACGATCTGGTCCGCCCACCGGTCGTCGCCCCCATCGACCTTGCGAGCTTCGTCCCGCCGGCGCGGATTGTTCAATCGGCTCCCGACGCGTCCGAGATCCGCCTGCAACGGTTCATGGATCAGCCCGTCTGGCGCGCGCAAACCTCGGGTGGTCCAAGACTCTTCGATGCAGGTTCGGGACAGCCCATCCCCGATTTGAGCGAGGCACAAATCCGCGCCGCCGCTCGGCGCATCTACAGCGGCACCGGGGACATCGTCGCAGCCCGGCTGCTGACGACGGCGCCACTGGAAATGCAGGCGCGCAAGCCTCCCTATTGGCAGGTCGAATTCGATGCCTGGAACCGGCCAACCCTGTATCTCTCTCCGCAGACCGGTGAGCTGATCTCGCGCCGCCATGCGCTGTGGCGCGTGTTCGATTTCGCGTGGATGCTGCACATCATGGACTATGACGATCGCTCCGACGTCAACAATCCGCTGCTGCGCGTGGCGACCTGGAGTGCCCTTGCCATGGCGCTGGCCGGGGCTTGGCTGCTGCTTTGGTCGTTCCCGCGGCGCAGGAAGAAGAAGGGATGAAGAAAATCCGGTTCACCCCGCTCTTTTTTCGGCGCATCCACAAATGGGTCGGCCTGATCCTGGGCGTGCAGTTTCTCCTTTGGGCTCTGAGCGGCTCGATGATGGCCTTGCTCGATCAGGAGAAGGTCGGCGGACACAGTGCGCAGGCCAGCCATCAGCACGCCCTACCTGCCGGTGACTATATTGCGCCGGCAAAGCTCGCTCTTGATGGTCCCGTGCTCGGCATCGCCTTGCGGTCCCTTGCCACACGCCCCGTCTACGAGCTTCGATCCACCACGGGCACGCGGCTAATCGACGCGACGAGCGGCGCCCCGGTTCGGGTCGACGAGCAGGTCGCGCGCGACGTCGCGACGATGGTGAATGAAGCACCGATCCGCAAGGCAACGTTGCTCGCCGAACCGAATGTGGAAGCGCGCGAGCACGAAGGCACCATGTGGCGACTGGATTTCGCGGACGCAGAGAACAGCAGCGCCTACATCTCCGCCGACACCGGCCGATTCCTGGTCATGCGCGGCGACACATGGCGCACCTGGGATTTCTTCTGGATGCTCCACAATATGGACTATGTGAACCGCACCAGCTTCAATCACCCGCTGATCGTCTTCGTTGCGTTCGGTACTTTGTGGCTGTCGGGGACGGGCTTCTACCTGCTGTTTAAGAGCTTCAGTCGCGCCGACGTGCGATGGTTGCGGCGCAGGCGCAAATCGGCCGTCAAGTTGGGCGCGGGCTGATCGCTAGGTCCCAACAGAAAAAGCCGCCGATAGCTCGAACCGATTGCCCGGGTGCGTGAGCCAAGCGTGCGATACGAGACGTCCGCGACTCCAGGTTCTGCGCGTCATCATTAGCACTGGTTCTCCTTCAGCGAGGCCCAGCATTGTTCGCATGGCTGTATCCGGCATCGCCGCGCACACCCGGTGCTCTACTCGCTCGAGCGGGGCAACACGTGTCAGATATTCATTCGGCGTCGAGGCGCTGAAATCCCTCTCTCCGTAGCGTGGCGCAGCAGATGCCAGCACAAAGCGCTCCTCGACCTGAATTGGGAATTCGGTCTCGTGATGGACGATAAGCGAATGGAAGAGGCGCGTGCCCAAGCCGACTTCCAGCAGAGCTGCCCTTTCCGCATCAGCCCGTATCTCGATATTATAAATGACGCGCGCGCGATAGGCGTGGCCCCTGCCGCGCACCTCCTCCGCGATGTTGCGGATCTCGATCAGCTGCCCGATCGGCCGGGGCTCGGCGACAAAGCTGCCCCGCCCCGCCCGCCGTACCACGACACCGGCCGATTGCAGTTCCCGCAACGCCCGGTTTGCGGTCATGCGCGAGACTTTGAACGTCTCGACGAGCTCGGCCTCTGACGGCGTCTGGTCGCCGGGCTTCAGGCGACCTTCCCGGATGTCCTCGAAAATGCTGTCTTTGATCGCCACATAGCGAGGTTGCTTCTCCGCACCGGCAGCGTCGACCGCGGGTTCGCCCACAGAAGCAGCTTTCGTCCGGGGAGCGGATGCGCGGCTATGGGGGCGAGCGGGAGCATGCATCAAATGACTATACAGGTGGGGGCGAGCAAGTCCCAGTCATTCAAACAGGAAATCACCAGCGAGAGCCGAGGCGTGCGTGATCAATGCCGCGCGAAGACCTTCTGGCCCGAACTGCCGAACGACACCACCGCATAGGGTTGGCGGGCGGCGCCTGCCACTTCCATGCCCTCCGAGCCGATCGGCATCCCCGCCACCGCAATGCCTCTGACGCCTACGGGACGGGTTGCCAGCAGGCGCTTGATATCGGCGACCGGGACATGGCCCTCGATCAGATAGCCATCAACCATCGCGCTGTGGCAGGATGCCAGCGTGCCCGGCATGCCGGCCCTCCGCTGAAGCGCCCCGCGCGACGCATCGTCGCGCATGACGACCGTGCGGCCCAGCTTCGCGCGAAGCGCCTGGGCCCACTTCTCACAGCATCCACAACCCGGGTCCCGGTGGACGACGACATCATTCGCCGCAAGCGCTGCGCCGGGCAGGGCGAGGAACAGCAAGGCGGCAGAAAGACGGGTCTTCATGAACGGCTCCCGGAAGCATGCGATAGGGTTCCTAATGATCTATACGCATTGATGCCCCCTACCCCTCATCACGCTGAAGATTTCACGATGGCGCGCGGCCTCCAGGCGAGCGGCAAGGACACAAGCAGCGCCAGCGACAGACCACCAATCCCCCACAAGACTAAGTGCTGCGCCCCGGGAGCGACGACGGCGATCGCCAGCGGCGCGAGCGCCTGCCCGATGCTGGCGGCGGAATGCTGGAGACCGAGCTTCAGACCCGAAGGGGCTGCCGCACCGCTGATCCAGAAGCTGGTGACCAATCGAAGGGTTGCCGAGCTCCAGCCGGCAGCAACGATGATCCCACTGAGTTCGGCCATGCTCGCGGCGACAGGGAACAGGAAGAGCGCCGCAGCCAGCAGGCCGAGCGTCAGCCCCGCAAGCCGCCTCGGCATGGTCACCAGCCAATCGAGCCTCGCATGGAAGATCTGTGCTGCCAGCATGCCCAATCCGCAGAGACTGAGCATCCAGGCGATCTCTTCGCGGCTCAGCGAAATGACGCTCCGCGTCACCAGGAGATTGACATGCATCGCCGCCAGCCCGCCGCCCGCGACGATCGTGACGAAAAGCAGGATCAGCGTCGCGCCGAGCGTCGGCGCGGGCAGGTCTCCGCCATCGATGCAAGGTGCACACCAGCGCGGCAGACGCACGGCGCAAAGCGCCGCCCCGACGGCACCGATGCCGAAAGCGAGGATCATGAGGGGAGCGCGGGGCAGGATCGCGGCCGAGACCTCCGCCACCAGCGGACCGGCGAGATCGCCCAGAAACAAGAAGGCGGTCAGCCAGGTGAAGCGCCGCGCCTGGTCCGCGCGCTCGTTTGCGGCAAAGCTCGCGCAGAGCAAGCCCAACGGTATGATGGCGGCCGACGCCATCCCCGCCACCAGGCGCAATGCATAAAGCTCAGGCAGCCCGACGAGGCCGATCGGCGCGGTCACCAGGGCGAGGATGACCAGCGCTGCGCGCAACATCGCCCGATAGTCGACCCGGTCCGCGATCCAGCCCCAGAGCGGCGCCGCCAGCAAGGCTGCCAGGGGATGGACCGCGGTCAGGCTCGCGACATGAAAATCATGAGCGCTTGACGATAGCGCGCCACGAGCCGGGTCGACCAGTGCCGGAAGGAAGGCGAGAATGGCCGTCTGTCCCGCCGACGCCGCAGCCGCCGCGAGCAACAAGACGAAAAAGGAGGCCGGCCAGCGACCGTTGGCTTGCGATCCAGCCTTGTCACGCGGCGCGTTCGCGGTCGACCCCTCGAGTGGCCATCCGCGGATCACCACCAGGCGCGCAAGCCGATCACCAGCCTGTGTTCGGAAGGCCCTTCCCCGCGCAGGCGACGGAAATCGGCCGTGCCGTCAAATGCGCGCTCCCAGACGAAGCCGATATAGGGCGCGAACTTGCGCGACACCTCGTAGCGCAACCGTCCGCTCAGCTCGACATTGCTGAAGCCGCTGCCGAGCTGCCGATCGCTCGACCGCTTCGAATAGATATTGGTCTCCACCTGCGGCGTAAGGATCAACCGATTGGTGAACAAGACCTCATAGGACGCCTTGGCGCGCGCCGCGAGACGCCCATCGGTTCCTACATAGCCGGTGAGCTGGACGTCGAACCAATAGGGCGCCAGTCCCTCGACGCCGGCGGCCAGCCAGGTGGTCGCACCCTTGCCGAGATCCTGCCTGACCCCGAGCAGCGTGCCCCAGAACGGGTTCTTGCTGTGCCACCACAGCGCCTCGACGCTGCTCTCCGGATCGAGACGTTGGTCGCGGGAGTTCTTGAGCCCCTGGCTGCGCAGCCAGAGCTTGTCATTGTCCTGACCCTTGGTGACGAGCACGGTCCAGCCCACGCCCTGACCCTCGTTGCCGCTGGTGAACTCAAGCTCATCGACAAGTATCTTGGGGATTGAGAGCTTGTCGGCCATCTCATAGCCCGGCAGCGTCGAGTTGCGGTAGCCGTCGGCATAATCGTCCGAGTTGCGCGCGTCCGGCGGGGCCTGGCCGCCCTGCATCGAGCCCATGTCCATCGTGGCGCCGTTACCGGACGCCTTCGTGTCGGTCATATCCATGCCCGGCATGTCCATGCCCGCATGGTCCTGAGAGCCTTGCGCGGAAGGGGTGTGCTGAGCGGGAGTGGCCGTTTGGGCAGGGGTGGCGGCGGGCGACGGGGGCGAGGCATCCTGCGCGAGGGCGGGAGCCGTGATCGCCGGCGCCAGGAAGAGGGCAGCGCCAAGAGCGATGCCGCGCGAGGGGAAAATCCGGATCATGCGACCACCACCTCCCGGAACATGCCGGCCGCCATGTGATAGAGCAGATGGCAGTGGAAGGCCCATCGGCCCATGGCGTCGGCGGTGACGCGGAAGCTCACCCGCTGGGCGGGCTGGACCACGACCGTATGCTTGCGGACCTGGAAGGCGCCGTCCGGGCCTTCGACATCGCTCCACATGCCGTGCAGATGCATCGGATGCGCCATCATCGTGTCGTTGACGAAGGTGACGCGCAGCCGCTCGTTTGGCTTGAAATGAAGCGGCCTGGAATCGTTGAGCTTGATGCCGTCGAGCGACCAGATGAACCGTTCCATATTGCCCGTCAGATGCAGCTCGATGTCGCGCTCGGGCTCGCGCGGGTCGGGATCGCCGCCCGGCGTGCGCAGATCGGCCAGCGTCAGCACGCGCCAGCCGCGCCCGCGCAGCCCGGCGCCGGGATCGTCGAGATTGGTGCGCGGATAGTCGACGCGCATGTCGGTATTGGCGCCATATTCGGTGCGGGCGTGCCGTGCCCTGGCCGGCATCTCGGTCATGCCGTGCCCGGCATGCGCGTCGCCTCCCATTGCGCCCATCGTCGCCATCGCGCCCATCATGTCGACCGGCTCGAGCCAGGTCCGGGCATCGAGCGGCGGCACGGCTGCCGCCATGCCCGGGGCCGGTGCGATCGTGCCACGCGCATAGCCGCTCCGATCGATCGCCTGCGCGAAGATGGTGCGGGCGCCGCCCTCGGGCATGGTGAACTCGACGTCGTAGGTCTCGCCCGGGCCGATCCGGAATTCCTCGACCGTGACCGGCTCGACCGGCTGCCCGTCGGTCGATACGACCGTCAGCTCGACCCCGGGGATCCGCACGTCGAAGAACGTCGCCGTCCCCGCGCCGACGAAGCGCAGGCGCACGCGCTCGCCGGGCGCGGCGATACCGGTCCAGTTGCCGGCGGGCGGCGCGCCGTTCATCAGATAGGTGTAGGTCGCGGCAGAGACATCGCTGTAGTCGGTCGGGTTCATCCGCGAGCTGTTCCACATCCGCCGCCGCTCGAGCGCCTTGCCCAAGCCCATGGTGCCGACATCCTTGAGGAAATCGCCGGCGGTCGGCTGCGCAAAATTATAGTAGCTGCTCTGCTTCTTGAGATTGAGGAAGATCTGCAGCGGCGGCTCGTCCGACCAGTCGCTGAGCACGATGCAATAGTCGCGATCGGGCGCCCGCGCCGTCGGCACCTGTTTTGGCTCCACGATGATCGCTCCATAGAGTCCCGTCTGCTCGGCGAGCGTGTGAGCGTGATACCAGTAGGTTCCGCTCTGGCGGACCTCGAAGCGATAGGTGAAGGTCTCGCCCGGCGCGATGCCGGCAAAGCTGATGCCGGGCACGCCGTCCATCTCCGCCGGCACGATGATGCCGTGCCAATGGATGCTCGACATCTCCTTGAGGCCGTTGCGTACGCGCAGCGTGACCGTGTCGCCTTCGCGCAGGCGCAGGACCGGCGCGGGCACGCTGCCGTTCACGGCGGTCGCGATACGGCGTTTGCCGGTGAAGTTGACCGGCAGCTCGGCGATCTCGAGGTCGAACTCGGTCCCGCTCAGCTCAGCGGGCAAGGTTGGTGCGGATCGCGCGAGAAGCGCCGGGGCGAAACCGGCGACCGCGCCGCCGATCGCCAGCCCCTGGACGAAACGGCGCCGCGCGATCGGCCGGATATGTAAGGGAGACATGAACTGTACTTTCGCGAAGTCGGCTTCAGGCGAGGTCGAGGACGATCCGGCCCTCGATGTCGCCATGATGCATGCGGGAGAAGACGTCGTTGATGTTCTCCAGCTTGTCTGCATGGACCGTGGCCTTGACCTTGCCCTCGCCGGCGAACGCCAGTGCCTCGAGCAGATCGAGCCGCGTGCCGACGATCGAGCCGCGCACGGTAATGCCGTTCAGCACGGTGTCGAAGATCGACAACGGGAAGTCGCCCGGCGGCAGGCCGTTGAGCGCGACCGTGCCGCCGCGCCGGACCATGCCGAGCGCCTGCTGGAACGCCTTGGGCGAAACGGCGGTCACCAGCGCCCCGTGCGCGCCGCCAATGGCTTTCTTGAGCGCTGCCGAAGGGTCCTCGTTGCGCGCGTTGACCGTCAGTGTGGCGCCAAGGCGTGTAGCGAGGTCGAGCTTGCTATCGTCGATGTCGACCGCGGCCACATTGAGACCCATGGCTCGGGCATATTGCACCGCCATGTGGCCGAGCCCGCCAATGCCGGAGACGACCACCCACTCGCCGGGTCGGGCCTCGGTGGCCTTCAATCCCTTGTAGACGGTGACGCCCGCGCAGAGGATCGGCGCAATGTCGAGGAAGTCGACATTGTCGGGAAGGTGACCAACATAGTTGGGATCGGCGAGGACATATTCGGCAAAGCTGCCATTGACCGAATAGCCGGTGTTCTGCTGTTCGTGGCAAAGCGTCTCCCAGCCACCCAGGCAATGCACGCAGTGCCCGCAGGCGGTGTAGAGCCAGGGCACACCGACCCGGTCGCCTTCCTTCACATGGGTGACGCCGGCACCAACGGCGGCGACATGCCCGACGCCCTCATGGCCAGGAATGAAGGGCGGGTTGGGCTTGACCGGCCAGTCCCCTTCTGCCGCGTGCAGGTCGGTATGGCACACGCCGGTTGCCGCAATCTTGACCAGGACCTGCCCGGGGCCGACCGTCGGGATCGGCGCGTCCTCGATGACGAGGGGCTTGCCAAATTCGCGGACGACCGCCGCCTTCATGGTTTTCGCCATGTCCGTTTCTCCTTTTAAGCGGGGGGTCAGAATAGGCCGAGCGCGTGCTCGTCATAGGAGACGAGCAGATTCTTGGTCTGCTGATAATGATCGAGCATCATCCGGTGGTTTTCACGCCCGAAGCCCGATGCCTTGTATCCGCCGAAGGCGGCATGGGCGGGGTACTGATGATAGCAGTTGGTCCAGACCCGCCCGGCCTCGATCGCGCGGCCGAGCCGGTAGGCGGTGTTGCCGCTCCGGGTCCAGACGCCCGCGCCAAGACCGTAGGCGGTGTCATTGGCAAGTGCGATCGCCTCCTCGACCGTCTTGAACGTGGTGACCGACAGGACGGGACCGAAGATCTCCTCCTGGAAGATGCGCATGTGGTTCTGACCCACGAACACGGTCGGCTGCACGAAATAGCCCTGGTCGAGCGCACCGCCCGGCAGCGCCCTGGCGCCACCGACCAGACACTGCGCGCCCTCGGCCTTGCCGATATCGATATAGCCCAGGATCTTGTGGAGCTGGTCCTCCGACGCCTGCGCGCCGACCTGGACCGACGGGTCGAGCGGATCGCCCTGGCGGATCGCGGCGACGCGCGCCACGGCGCGCTCGATGAAGCGGTCGAAGATCGACTCATGGATCAGGGCGCGCGACGGGCAGGTACAGACCTCGCCCTTGTTGAAGGCGAACAAAGTAAAGCCTTCGAGCGCCTTGTCGAAGAAGGCATCGTCCTCGTCGAGCACGTCCGCCATGAAGATGTTGGGCGACTTGCCGCCAAGCTCCATCGTCTGGGGGATCAGATGGTCCGCCGCGGCGTGCATGATCTGCTTGCCGGTGACGGTCTCGCCGGTGAACGAGACCTTGGCGATGCGCGGATTGGCGGCGATCGCCTGGCCAACGGTCCGTCCCGGGCCGGTAACGACATTGAGCACGCCGGGCGGCAGGATGTCGGCGGTGAGCTCGGCGAACATCAGCAAGGTGAGCGGCGTCTGGGATGCGGGTTTGATGACGGTGCAGTTGCCCGCCGCCAGCGCCGGGGCGATCTTCCACGCCGCCATCAGCAGCGGGAAGTTCCACGGGATGATCTGGCCGACGACGCCGAGCGGCTCGCGGAAATGATAGGCGATGGTGTCCGCATCGATCGTCGAGATGCCGCCTTCCTCCGCCCGGATGCAGCCGGCGAAGTAGCGGAAATGGTCGATCGCGAGCGGCACGTCGGCAGCGCGCGTCTCGCGGATCGGCTTGCCATTGTCGATCGTCTCGGCAAGTGCCAGCAACTCCAGATTGTCTTCGAGCCGGTCGGCGACGCGATTGAGAATCCTGGCGCGTTCGGCGGGCGCGATCCTTGCCCATTGATCCTTGGCGGCGTGCGCCGCATCGAGCGCGCGCTCGACATCTTCCGGCGTCGACAGCGCGAACTCTGCGATCTGGGCGCCATTGATCGGGCTCGTGTCGGCGAAATACTCGCCGCCCGCAGGAGCGCTCCAGCGGCCTCCGATGAAATTATCATAGCGGTGTCGGAAGGAGGCCGCCGCGTTAATGGTCCCGATCGCCTTCTCGAACATAACCTGACTCCATCTCTATCGATGGCCTGACGGAGTAATCTCTTTGCCCGGGTGGCCTATAAGTAAGTTCCGCAGAAGGTAGTCTGGTATCGGGGTCGCGGGCTTGAGGGTCAGACACGCCAACAGAGCCGATGACTATTCATCGACTCCTGAACGTATTCGCGCACGCCTGATCGGAATTATGCCGAGACAGGCGTTACTCGGCCGAGTCTTCTTTTGGCGAGGGCGGCGCTTGGCATTCCAATTCTGGCGTTACGCCCGGACGCGCTTTAGGCTCACCCAATCGCCTTTCTGAAGCGTCCCGTCCCTCACGCGGAAATGAGCATAATGGTCGTCGAAAATCTGGTCGACTTCGACATGACCGACAAGACGGCGGTGGCGCGGCGTTGCGTGATAGACTTCGAGTATCTGCCCGATGTGCGCGCCATCGGCCTTACCCAGGCCGGCCACTGTGCCGCCCGCATCCATACGGACGATCTTGCCGCGCATGAACAAGCTATGGCCGATACCCTGTGCGAGGAGCGGCGTGCTGCCAAAGAGCAGAAAGCCAACAGCAGCACCGACGCCAAGATGTTTTCGCATCGCTGTTTCCTCTGTCAAGTCAGACGCTCGGACCCGGTTTTGAAAGCTGGGAGCACGGGGCGACGCTGGGCATCGTCAAAGAACTGGCCCGCCGCGGGGGAACGGCGGGCCCTCAGCCCCTGGGGTCTGTTCTCGGGGCTGGAAACCTCACATGTCGCTCATCGGCTTGTCGGCCATGGGCTTGGCGGTCTTCTTCTTCGCCGCCGGCTTGGCCTTCTTCATCGGCATCTTGCAGCAGCCACTCTTCGCCTTACCGGCCATGCCCGAGCCGTTCGATGCAGGCGAGCCGCCGGACATGCCGGCCATCCCCGACATGCCCTGTTGATCCTGCTGGGCCGGTTGCCCCTGCTGCTTCTGCGCGCCGGCCTGATGATCCTTCATCATCTGATCGTGCATCTGCTGCCCGCCATGATCCATGCCCTGCTGGTGGGCATGGGCCGGCGCAGCCTGCGCGGGCGCGGGCGTCGACTGGGCGAGAGCGGTGCCGGCGGCGAAGGTTAGCGTCGCGAAGAGGCTGACGGGCGCCGCGAGAAATGTCGTCTGTCGCATTGAGGGTCTCCGAGTGTTCTTCCTGTTGCCCGATCGACGTTCCGATCCCGGCAATTCCGAAGCTTCAATGCTGCTAGCGAGACGCTGTCTGTATACGTAAGTTACGAATCGAAATCCGATCGGCCGTGTGCCTGCTGGAGCAGGCGCGTAAAATGATGATCCGGGATCGATCAAAAATGTGACCCGGCCTGGTTTTCTCGTCCTGAGACCGGCCAGAAAAGCGATTGGCCCGCCGTGGGAACGGCGGACCAAGGCTTCGGTTGAAAGCGGCCATGATCTTGTCCGTCAACCTTGTCGTCTGATGGAATGATGGCAGGGTCAGCAACCACCGTCCGACCTGTGTGACATGCCGGAGGCGCCGTCCTGGTCCTGCGAATCCCGCATCGCCATTCGATGGCCCTGCATCATCTGGCCGTGCATCTGCTCCTTACCGTGAGCCATGCCCTGCATGTGGGCAGGATCGGGCTGGGCAGGCGCCGGCCTGGCCTTGAGGGTCTCCTCAAGATCGGGCATGCCCGGCGGCATCCCGTCCGCCAGCACCGGTCCGGCACTGACGGCGAGGAAGCCGAGAGCTG
Organism: Sphingobium cloacae; assembly: GCF_002355855.1. Classification (NCBI taxonomy): domain Bacteria; kingdom Pseudomonadati; phylum Pseudomonadota; class Alphaproteobacteria; order Sphingomonadales; family Sphingobiaceae; genus Sphingobium; species Sphingobium cloacae. The sequence goes on along the minus strand of NZ_AP017656.1, from coordinate 53,165 downwards.
CGAGCGAAGCGATCATTGCCGTCTTCTTGCGCAAGTATCCATTCCTTCAAGTCTGGGTTTCCCGTTCGATCGAGCATATGCCCGGTCGATTGTCGCCCCTTCCGGAGCTTGCCCGTGAAATGGTGTCACCTTCCGCCTTGCTGTATACGTAATGTGCGAAGTCCGTCTCTGAGATGGCCATAAATTATCGCACTGGCATCGTTGTTGTGCCGATGTGTAACTATGGTTCGGACTCGAGAGCAGGACAGGTCGGCAACAGTGACTAATCCATGGCGGCCAGCAGACGCTCGAGAGGAATAGTGGCAAAAGTGGTGAAGCTGTCAGCAATGGCATAAGGCAGTACCAGCACCCGATTATGTACCATCGCGCCGCAGCTGTAGGCTACGTTTGGCACATAACCTTCGCGCTCATCCATGTCCGACCGCAAAAGCGGTAGCTTCGTCCGCGCCAGCAGCTTCGAGGGATCGTCACGGTCCAGCAGGCACGCCCCGATGCAATAGTTCCGAACGGCGCCGACTCCATGAGTTACGACCAGCCAGCCTTCGTCGATCTCGATCGGCGATCCGCAATTACCGATCTGGACAAACTCCCAAGGCCAGCGAGGTTCGATGGCTTTCGCTCCGCCACTCCAGTCGTGAATGTCCGCGGACGTCAGGAACCAGATATTTTCGTTATCCTCGCGCCCAAGCATGGCAAAGTGCCCGGCAATGCGTCGGGGGAAAAGCGCCATGCCCTTGCTACCGGTGGCATCCCCACGCAGCGGTCTGAGTTCGAATGTCCGGAAGTCCGGCGTGGACAACAACTCCTGCCGGACGGACTGGCCGCTAAATGCCGTATATGTACCGAAATGGGTGGCTCGGCCATCGTCGTCCAGGAAGCGGACCAAGCGAAGGTCTTCGATGCCACCACGCTGGCTGGGGGTTGTCGGAAAGATCACGATCTCCGAGAGATCGTGGCTGCCATCGCACTTGATCCGAATGCCCGCGTCCGGCCCGTCCTCGCCGGAGATGTTTTCAGTCTCCAGCACGAGCGGCATGGGGCTCGGAGGATTGATTGCTATGGTTCCGTCCGCGGCGCAAAACCCGGTGCGAAAGGTGACGGAGGAGATATGCCCCTCGCCCACGCCTCGCAGGGAAAGAATGAATCGGAGAGAGTTTTCAGGTACAGCAGACTGATCAGGATGCAGGACGATGCTCGGATTGAAAAGCGCTGCTGCCTCATAGGAATATTCGTTGCAAAAATGGGCACCGATCAAGAGCGCCTGTTCATGGGTGACCTCGCAATCACAGACGATGATGCCATCAACCTCGTGGAACCGCCGCAAAAACAGGGACGGAACCTCACGATGCCTTCCCGAGAAATCATCAAGAATGCGTTGCAACTCATCGTGGAGCGATGCTGGGTCGAGCGCCAGGACGCGGTCGGCGATGCGCTGCGCACGTGGCTGATCCGGTACCGCATATTTATAGGTTTCCGTCGACGGCATATAGGGTCTGATCACTACCCTTGCTGGATTGGGGCGGAGCAATTCGGGTAGCCGGTTGACAAATTCGGCGGTTGACACTGACTTCTCCAATACAGATCGACCGTGGAGCGTTCACGCAATCGTAAAGATGGTGCTCGGCATTACCCGACTATCGGGTGGCGGCACGGAAGGCTCCGGCGATGGCGGGTGCGATGATTTCCGCCGTTGCCGGATACTCGGACTTTGTGCCACGTGCCATGATCGCTGTCCTGGCGTAGTTGTCGGACACACAAGCTGTGACCGGGGGCTCTGGCCTGAACGTGACTATGTGGGGCACGTGCGAAGCGCGCCGCTCAGCTCGACATGTCCGCCATCGTTCGGCAGCTCGCCGCGCATTTCTTGCAGGTGGCCGAGCAACGCGCGATCCGCTGGTCCGCGCTATGGCGTCCGCATTCCTCGGCGCAGCGCTCGCAAGCGTCGGCGCAGGCGCGGCAGACGATGCGGTGCAGGGCAGATTCCCGCAGCATCGAGTTGGCGGTCGCCTGGCACAGTTCCGCACAGTCGTTCAGCATGGCGATCAGCGACGCCGTAGCTGACGCGCCGCCTTGCTTCGTCAGCCAAGCGGCGGTTTCCAGGCACATGCGGTGCGAAGCCACGCAATCGTCGATGCAGTCCGTCATCGACATCGCCATCCCTTCCATTCGATGCTGCTGCGCCGCCGCCGGCACAGCCAGCGTTCCGGCGGCGGCAAGGCCGGCGCCGGCCATCAGCAATTCGCGTCTCTCGATCATCATGCACCTCCCATCTGCTATCCCTTGAGCGCTGTGCCGCATCCGGCGGCCTCAGCCGTCGCAGGCGACCCATCCGACGCCGCACGCGCCTTCTCCCGCGCCATCCGGGTTTCCTCCCAGGGCCAGTGGCCGTTGATCTCGACCCCGAGCGAGATGCTCAGGAAGGTCCGCACCAGCACCAGCCCGGCCAGAACGATGAGATCGTCGAGCGTTGGGTTGATCACCAGCGACTTGACGATGTCGCCGGCGACCAGAAATTCCAGGCCGAGCAGGATGCTGCGGCCGAGCGCCGAGCGGAACGCGCTATAGGCCTCGGTTCGGTCGCCCGCCCTCGCCCGCCGCGCAAACAGAAAGGTTGCGAGCCCCGCGCCGACCAGGATGGTCAGCGTGCCCGCCAGTTCCAGGCCGATCACCGCGAGCCGGAAGAAGGCGCTCAGCCAGTCGGCCTCAATGGTGATCATACCAGCCTCGCTTGCGGATATTGTTGAAGCTGTCGGTGGCGTGACAGGCATAGCATTGGTCGACGCGCGCCTTCGATCCGGCTGCGCGCTGCGAGACCATGCTGAAATGCTCCATGAAGTGACTCGGCGGCGCCTTGTGGCACTCGGCGCACTGCGTCGAATTGACCGATGGATGGCGGTAATTGGCGATCTTCCAGCTGTCGGTCTTGTGGCAGCTCGCGCAGTCGGTGCCGAACAGGCCCTGGTGCGGATCGCGGAACGCATGGCAGCTCGCGCAATTGAGCGCGGTCTCGGGGGTCAGGCTTCGAGTGTTTGTCGACATGCCCGCCAAAGGCTGCCGCCACTTCGCCATGTCGAGCAACGCGGCGTGATCCATGCGGATGATGCCGCGCTCTCCCTCATGTTCGACGTGGCAGGAGGTGCACTGCGTCGCTTTCGCGTGGAACTGCGTCGACTGCTTCGTCCCGAAATCGGTGCCCGCATGGCAGGTGAGACAGGTCCGGGTTTCGACGCCCTTGCCCGGCGTGTGGCAGGCCGTGCATTGGCCGGCAAAGGACTGGTGCGCGCTCGAGAGCGGGCCGGGCGAGACGAGCTGCGCCACCAGGCCGGCATCCCTCGGCGCGTCCGATCGCATCCGGATCGCGACCGCGGCGACCATCACCAGCAGGGCTGCGATGAAGACGGCGTAGGAAAGACGCTGCCAGCTCATAGCCAGCGCAGCCCGTAATAGATCGCCGCGCCGACGTGGAGCGCGAGCAGCGCGAAGATGAGACAGCCCAGCAGGATGTGCAGGAACCGCCACCGCGCGAACAGGGTGTTGGTTGCCTCTTCGGCACGGATCGCGAATTCGGTATCGGCCAGCGCTGCGGCGATCCCCGCCTTGTCCTGGGGGCGCTGGCCCGCGGACGCATCCCCGGCGACGAACAGATAGCGCTTCCAGCCCGACAGCGGCGGGGCTGCGGTATCGGCCTGCGTCGGCGCCGCCGGCTCCTCGAGGAAGGCGGCGCGAAGCGAGGCCAGTTCTGACCTGCGTCCGCGCAGCGCCCGACCAAGCTGGGCAAGCAGGTAGCGGCCGATGAAGCCGGTGATGACCGTCATCAGCAGGAGGACGGTCAGAAGCAGGCCGACCGGGCTTTCGAGCTTGTGCGCGGCGTGGACCAGACCCAGGATCGGCGCCAGCACGCCGGCATAGATGTGGATGGCGAGCAGGGTTGGCTTGCTGACGACCCGGGAGAGCGCCTTGTCGACCCAGGCGATGTGCTTGGCCGCGACATAAGGAAGCGTCAGCAGCATCAGCACGAGCGCTGCGATCCCGATGATCCCGCCGGCCAGGCTACCCGGAAAGCGGGGCGACACATGCACGAGATAGCCGAACGGGAACAGCAGCAGGAACGCGACCAGCAGGCCCACGGCAATGTCGCTGCGTTCGCGCATCAGGCTTCGACCACGAGCGGCGTGCCCGTCCCCTTCGCCTGGCACGCGAGCACATAGCCTTGCGCCTTGTCGGCGGGCGCAAGGCCGGATTCGACCTCCATCGTCACTTCGCCCTGCAGCAGCTTGACCACGCAGGCGCCGCATGTGCCCGCACGGCATGCATAGGGGATCTCGACGCCCGCGCCCTCGGCCGCCTCCAGCACGGTCTCGTCCGCGGGCAAGGCCGCCGACACCCCCGACACGGAGAAGGTCACCGTGCTCGGCGCCACCTCGGCGCTCGGGGCCGGCTTATCCGCTGGCGGGGGCGCGGGCTTGACCTCGAGATCCTCGTGGTCGGCCGGCAGCGAGGCCGGACCGAACGCCTCGGTGTGCAGCTGCGCTTCGGGGACGCCGAGTTCCGCCAGCACGCCGCGCATCGCGCCCATCATCGCCGGCGGGCCGCACATATGGATGCGCCGGCTCGCGATCTCCGGCACCGCGGCCAGGATCATCTCGCGCGTGATCGGCCCTTCGGGGCCCATCCAGACGGTGCCGGGCGCGCGCTGCATCGCGGCGACGACATGGAGGTTGGGAAAACGGCGTTCGAGCCGCTCGAGCTCGTCGCGGAACACGAATTCCTCGGTCGACCGTGCGCCGTAGAAGAAGAAGATATCACCCTTCCACGCGGTGTCGGTGAGATAGCGCAGCACCGACATCATCGGGGTGATGCCGACCCCGCCCGCGATCAGCACGATGCTCTGGGCATCCGTTCCCGTGAAGGTGAAGGCGCCGAACGGTCCGCTGACCTTCAGCAGATCGTCGGCGACGACCTTGTCGTGCAGGTATCGCGAGACCACGCCCTGCTCCTCGCGCTTGACCGTCAGTTCGACATAGGCCCGCTGGGTCGGCGAAGAGGCGATCGTGTAGGAACGGCGCGCGGTCTTGCCCGCTTCGGGCTCTACCTCGACCTGCAGGAACTGGCCCGGCAGGAAGTCGAACGGCAGCCGGTCGGCGGTCGGGTCCGCGAGCCGGAAGGTCAGCACGCTCGGCGTCTCTCGCACGATCTGGACCACGCGCAGCTGCCCCGCCCAGCTTTTGGGCTTGCGCAGCGACGCCCCAGCGGGTGCGGCCGCATTGCTCGGCGCGAGCCCGGCGCTGTCGGCAACGGGTGCAGGCGCGGGCGCAACCCTGGTAGCGGGAGGGGCAGCCTTCGGCTCCGGCTTTGCTGGAACCTTGGCGGTGGCGACACCGCCGGCGATCGCCCCGATCCGCCGCAGGCGGAAGATCTGCAGCGCGATAAGCGTGGCGCTCACCAGCCCCAGGAACAGCATGAGAAGGAGGTGCGAGGGCGAGATGCCGAACCAGTGATCGGCATGGCCGGGCGCGGCCTGGTCGATGTCGAGCTGATCGCGCAGCCAGGCAAGCCCGACCTCCCGGGGCGGCTGCAAGCCCCCGATCGCGCCCTGCGCGGCGGTGCCGGAGCGGAACAGGTCGGTTCCCTCGCGCAGGCGCCGCGCCGCATCGAGCCGGGCCGAGACCGTGGTCGCACGCGCGCCGTCGGCCGAGGCGGCGTTGATCATCGCCAGACCCGTGCTTACCCGTTCGCCGGCCTGCGCAGCGACCCGCTGCCTTGCCGCTTCGTCAAGCGCGGGAAAGGCGAGCAGCTGCGAGATGAAGCCGGTCCGGCGCGATTCGTGGCCGTGCTCATTCTCCCCTTCCCCATTGATCATGCGATCCATCATGGGGTTCATCATCTTCGCCATGTCCGACGACCCCGGCTCTGCCGGTGCGGACATGCCCCCGCCGGCCGGCATGCCTGCGCCATGATGCGCGGCATGATCCTCGCCCTCCTGCGCGCCCGCGCTCGCGGACAGGCTGAGAGCGATTGCGCAGCCGAGGCTCAAGCGTCGAAGGCTGATCCGCCTGGACATCCTCATCCCCTTAGTGTGCGAGCCTACATATCCTTCATCGGCATCGCCGCATTGCCCGGCGCGGGATCGGGTGCCGGCGCGGTCTGGTTGCCGGCCCCGGCGCGCATCGCGTCATGGTCCATCGCCTGACGGTGATGCCGCTCCATCTCGGCCTGGTTGCTCATCGCGTCCATCGGCGCCGCGTCTGCAGCGTTGCCGCTGTCGGTCAGGACCGGGGTGGCGGCGACGCTGTTCGCCGCGGGCGGCACCGTCTGGTCGGCCTGGCGGTCGCAGCCCGAAAGCGCGAGCGCCAGCAACAGGCTTCCGCCGACAAGTGGAAGGGCTTTCTTCGCATGGTCGATCATGGCTTTGCTCCTTGGCTTGAAAACTGTGTCCGGGCGCCATCCCTGGCGTCCGGACCGGCTCATTGCGCGCTGCGCAGAATCCGGAGACACCGGTCGTGCGAGAGGTTCATCGGGTTGCGCCCCTGCCCCTTCATCTCGCCATGATCATGCGGCGTCTGGAGACCCATATTGCCCTCCATCGCCCGGCAACTCTCGACCTGCGCCGAGGTCGGCCGCGTGGTCACACAGGCGCCTAGAAGCAGCGCCGGCGTGAGGACGGCGATCAAACGCATTTTCTTCATGACAAAACCCCTTTCGCTCGTGGTGATCGTTCGTCCTGCGCTGCCTGATGTTTCTTGTTATGCTGCTGGTCTTTCCGCCGCGCCGTCAGGAAGGCGAGGATCGGGCAATCGGAGACCGGCACTTCGCCCGGGCATTCGTCGGCGAGCATCCGCAGCATGTCGCGGATATCCGACAGGCGCTCGAGCCGGGCTTCGGCGTCCGCGATCTTGGCAAGCGTGATATCGAGCACGGCCTGGGCATGCGCGGTGTCCGACGCCCTGAGCGCCAGCAGCTGCCGGGCCTGTTCGAGTGTGAAACCAAGCTCCTGCGCCGAGCGGATGAAATTGACGCGCTCGAGGTCGGTCGCGTCGTAGAGCCTGTAGCCCGCTGCCGTGCGCGCGGGCTCGCGCAGCAGGCCCATCCGCTCATAATAGCGGATCGTATCCCGCCCCACGCCTGCGGCCGCGGCCAGTTCGCCGATCTTGAAATTGCCCATGTCATCCGCTCGATCATGCCGGTAGGACCATGGTCCAGGGTCAAGCGGTTTCGCCTCGATCCCGAACGGTCCGTTGCCGCCGGCAACCCGCTGCCCCGATGCCTCGCATCAGGGCAGCGTGTGCCGCCGGGCCACCGGCGCGTCAGTTCTTGCGAAGCTCGACGATGTCGTGCTTGGCAGGCGTACCGTCGGCGACGGACACATGCGCGAAGTGATCATCGAAGATATGATCGATCGTCACATGGCCGACGAGCTGGCGGTGATAGGTCGGCGCCACGCCCTTGGACGGACCCGGATGGGTCACGACGCGATAGACCTCGAGCTTCTGGCCGACCTCGGCGCCATCGGCCTTGCCGATGCAGACGACCGTGCCGTTGCTGCCCGTGTCGACGATCGAGCCGCGCATGAACAGGCTGTGCCCGATGCCCTGGGCCATAGCGGGGACGGCAGCAAGCATCGAAATGCCGGCAAGCGCGACCATGAGAGTTTTTCTGACCATATTCACCTCCTTGGATGGTAAGCCACCGCCCGGACTTTGCCGAGGGGAAGAGCGTCTCTTCAGGCTTGGGACTACGGTCCCGGGTCCAGCCTCGATATACGTAGAGGCCGCAGCCGATCTTCTTCCCCGGGCCGGATCTTTATTGACGCGGAGTTGACGGAATCAGCCGTCAGCACTTCAAAATCCGCGCGGCGCGAGACTTTGGTTGGCTGCGCCCGCGAAACCCGCTAGATATCGAGGCCCGTGAAACGCCTGCTCGCCCTCCTGCTCGTCATCGGAGCGCTGTCCGGTCTCTTCGGAGCCCAGATGGCGGCCGCGCACAGCGTGCCGCAGGCGGCAGGCGCGCCGCTGGCCAAGGGCATGGATGCGGACTGCATGGCGATGATGGCCAAGCAGCAGCCTGCGCCCAGCGAAAAGCCCTGCAAGGGCCTGACGCTCGATTGCATCGCCGCGATGGGGTGCGTGATCCCGCTGGTCGCAGCGGACCTGGCAGGCGGCGTTGCGCCTGCGCGTCTCTACGACGCGCCCAGCTTCTGGACGACCGACACGATATTGACCGGCAAGGCGGTTGCGCCCGAGCCGGATCCTCCCACCAGCCTTGCCTGATTGAACGAGCACGGGCTGCGCGCATCGATCGATGCGTGCGCGCCCGGTTTCCTTCTTTTCAGTCAAAGGTTTTCGTGATGATCAAACTGCTTCCGGCCGCCCTTGTGGCGGCCCTCAGTCTCGCCGCGCCTGCGCTTGCAACCGACGCGAGCCGCACGCCGCAAGGCCATTGGGAATGGCGGTCGGCGCCGCAATATGGTCCGCGGGCGACTGGCCCTGCGCGTGTCCGCATATGGGTGCCCGACAGCCGGGACATGGCCAGCTGCGATTGCGCGATGATGCAGGCAAGCGCCGCCGACTGCATGCGCGGCGCAGTCAGGTCGGACAAGGGCTAAACCCGCTCCGGAGCGGCGCGTCACATCTTGGCGCGCCGCCTCTGTCATGAGGGGATGATATCCATGATCATGATGCCGAGGCGCGCTGTGCGACGCCTGTTGCTCTCTATCGGTGCGACGCTTGCGAGCGCCTGGGCCGTGCCGGTGTCGGCCGGCCCGCTCACCTACGAGCAGGCAGTGAGGCTCGCTGCCGCCAACGCGCCAAGCCTCAAGGCGCGCGCGGCGGCGACAGCCGGCGCCCGCTCTTCGGCGGTCGCGGCCGATCGCCTGCCCGATCCGACGCTCGACCTGGGCCTGCAGAACTTCCCGGTGAGCGGCCCCAATGCCGGCAGCTTCACGCGCGACGATTTCACTATGGCGACGATCGGGTTCAGCCAGACCTTCCCCAATCTCGCCAAGCGCCATGCACGCGCCGCGCGCGCCGCGGCCGATATCGGTATCGCCGAGGCGGGCGAGCTGGTCGAAGGCCGCAACGTGCGGCTCGAGACCGCCCTCGCCTGGGTCGATCTCTATTATGGAGAACGCCGGCTCCGGCAGCTCGACCTGCTCGATGCCAGCCTCGACGACCTGCAGAAGACCGTGACCGCACGCCTGGCGTCGGGCAGCGCGCGCCCGAGCCAGGCGCTCGAGCCCGACCAGCTCCGCGCCGCCATCGCCGATCGCCGCGCCGAGATGGCTGCGGTGGTGGCGCAGGCGCGGGCCCGGCTCGCGCGCTATACCGGCGACCCCGACCCGCAGGCGACGGGCGACCCGCCGATACTCGATGTCGATCCGATCCGGCTGCGGGCCGGGATCGATGCGCTTCCCGCCGTGCGCGCGCAGGACGCGCGGATCGCAGTCGCCGAAGCGGACGTGCGCCTCGCGCGCGCCGACAAGCGCTCCGACTGGAAGGTCGGCGTCACCTATGGCCGGCGCGATCCCATGTACGGCGACATGGCCTCGGTCGGCGTGTCGATCGACCTGCCAATGTTCGCCGGCAAGCGCCAGAATCCCAGGATCGCTGCCAGCGAGAGCCTTGTGCAAGGGGGTCGGTTCGACCGCGAGGCGATCCGCCGCGAGCTGGTGGCGCAACTCGACGCCGATCTCGCAGACCATGCCATGCATCTCTCCCGGTTGCGCAATGCCCGCGAGACGCTGGTGCCCCTCGCCAGGCGCCGCGCCGAACTCGACCGCGACAGCTATGCCGCGGGCAAGCTCGACCTGGGAACCGCGCTGCTCTCGACCCTGGCGCTCGCCGAGGCCGAGGTCGAAACGCTCAACCGCGAGGCCGATGTCGCGCGCGACGCGGTCCGTATCAACATCACTTATGGGGAGGAGCGGCCATGACGCTCAAGTCGGACACAGTGCGCTGGGGCGCATCGATCCTTGTCGTCGCGCTGCTGGCCGGCGGCACAGGCTATTGGGCGGGCCACAGGTCGCCGCAACCGCAGGCCGCCGCGTCCGGCGAGGCGGGCACAGGCTCGGGCAAGGTGCTCTACTGGTACGACCCGATGTTTCCCAACCAGAAGTTCGACAAGCCCGGCAAGTCGCCGTTCATGGATATGCAGCTTGTGCCCAGATATGCCGACGGCGAAAGTGCCGGCGCGGCGCCCGGGGTGACGGTCGATCCCTCCGCGCGCCAGAGCCTCGGCCTGCGCGTGGCCGAGGCCCGCATGGGCAGCCTTGCGAGCACGCTGGAAGTCACCGGCACGATCGACTTCAACCAGCGCGACGTCGCCGTCATCCAGGCGCGTTCGGGCGGGTTCGTGAGCCGCGTCTATGCGCGAGCGCCCGGGGACGTGGTCCGCGCCGGCGCGCCGATCGCGGACCTGCTCCTGCCCGAATGGGGCGGCGCGCAGACCGAATATCTGAGCGTCAGGCGGCTCGGCAAGCCCGACCTCACCGCGGCCGCGCGCCAGCGACTGCGGCTGATGGGCATGTCCGACGGCCTCATCGCCAGCGTCGAGCGGAGCGGACGCCCGAACGGCGTGGTGACGATCACGACGCCGATCTCGGGCACGATCCAGACGCTCGACGCCCGTGCCGGCGTGACGCTCGCCATGGGCCAGACGCTCGCCCAGGTAAGCGGGCTCGGCACCGTCTGGCTCAATGCCGCGGTGCCCGAAGCGCGCGCGGGCGATGTCCGGGTCGGCCAGAATGCCAGCACCACGCTGGCGGGCTTCCCCGGCGAGCGCTTCGCCGGCCGGGTGATCGCGATCCTGCCGACCACGCAGGCCGACAGCCGCACGCTCACCGTGCGGATCGAGCTGCCCAACCGGGACGGCCGGTTGCGGCCGGGCATGTTCGCCAGCGTCGCGCTTGGCGGCGATGCCAAGCCGGCGCTGCTGGTGCCGAGCGAAGCGGTGATCCGCACGGGCAGGCGCACGCTCGTCATGCTGGCCGCAGGCGACGGGCGCTATCATCCCGCCGAGGTCCGCATCGGCCGCGAGGCAGGCGGCGAGACCGAGATCCTTGCCGGCCTGTCGCCCGGCGAGAACGTCGTCGTCTCGGGGCAGTTCCTGATCGATTCCGAGGCGAGCCTGTCGGGAATCGAGGCGCGGCCGATCGGCGGCGGTGCGGCATCGGCGACCATCGCCGCGCCGGCGTCGAAAGCCACGCTGTACGAGACGACGGGCAAGATCGAGCGGATCACGGCCAATTCGGTGACGCTCAGCCACGAGCCCGTTCCCGCGCTCGACTGGCCGGCGATGACGATGACCTTCGCGCTCGCCAATCCGGGCATCGCGCGCGGCTTCAAGGCGGGTGACCGGGTCCGGTTCGGGTTCGACCGGCCCCCGGCGGGACCGACGCTGCGGCATATGGCGAAGGTGGCGGGCCAGTGATCGCCCATCTCATCCGCTGGTCGGTGAGGAACCGCTTCTTCGTCGTGCTCGGCATGCTCGCGCTGGTCGGCGCGGGCCTGTGGGCGGTGCGCTCGACCCCGATCGACGCGCTGCCCGATCTTTCCGACGTGCAGGTCGTGATCCGCACTTCCTATCCGGGTCAGGCGCCGCAGATCGTCGAGAACCAGATCACCTATCCGCTCACCACCACCATGCTGTCGGTGCCCGGCGCCAAGACGGTGCGCGGCTATAGCTTCTTCGGCGACAGCTTCGTCTATGTGATCTTCGAGGACGGCACCGATCTCTACTGGGCGCGCAGCCGCGTGCTCGAATATCTCAACCAGGTCCAGGGTCGGTTGCCGGCCAGCGCCCGCAGCGCGCTCGGGCCGGACGCGACCGGGGTCGGCTGGGTCTATGAATATGCGCTGGTCGACCGCACCGGCCGGCACGATCTCTCGCAGCTTCGCGGGTTGCAGGACTGGTTCCTGCGCTACGAGCTGAAGACCGTGACCGGCGTGGCCGAAGTCGCCAGCATCGGCGGCATGGTCAAGCAGTACCAGGTGCTGCTCGATCCGGTGAAGCTCGCGGCCTACGGCGTAACCCACGCCCAGGCAGTGCAGGCGATCAGCCAAGCCAATCAGGAAGCCGGCGGCTCGGTGCTGGAAATGGCCGAGGCCGAATATATGGTCCGCGCCTCGGGCTATCTGAAAACGCTCGACGATTTCCGGGCAATCCCGCTCAAGACTGCGGCGGGCGGCGTGCCCGTCCGGCTCGGCGATGTCGCCACGATCCAGGTCGGCCCCGAGATGCGGCGCGGCATCGCCGAACTGAACGGCGAAGGCGAGGTCGCCGGCGGCGTCGTTATTCTTCGGTCAGGCAAGAACGCCCGTGAGACCATCGCGGCGGTCAAGGACAAGCTCGCCGATCTCAGGAAAAGCCTGCCGCCGGGCGTCGAGGTGGTCACGGTCTATGACCGCTCGCAGCTGATCGATCGCGCGGTCGAGAACCTCACCCGCAAGCTGGTCGAGGAGTTCATCGTCGTCGCATTGGTCTGCGCCCTGTTCCTCTGGCACGTCCGCTCGGCGCTGGTCGCGATCCTGACCTTGCCGCTCGGTGTGCTGGCCGCGTTCGTCGTAATGCGGTTCCAGGGGGTGAACGCCAACATCATGTCGCTGGGCGGCATCGCCATCGCCATCGGCGCGATGGTGGATGCGGCGGTCGTCATGATCGAGAACGCCCACAAGAGGATCGAACGCTGGGAGCAGGATCACCCGGACAGACATCTCGATGGCGAGATGCGCTGGATCGTCGTCACCGAGGCGGCGGCCGAGGTCGGGCCGGCGCTGTTCTTCAGCCTGCTGATCATCACGCTGTCGTTCATTCCGGTCTTCACCCTGGAGGCGCAGGAAGGCCGGCTGTTCGCGCCGCTCGCCTTCACCAAGACCTATGCGATGGGCGCGGCCGCGATCCTGTCGGTGACCCTGGTGCCGATCCTGATGGGCTGGCTGATCCGGGGCCGCATTCCGGCCGAGCAGGCCAATCCGGTCAATCGCTGGCTCACCAATATCTACCGGCCCGCGATCGACTGGACGATGAAGCGGCCCAAGGCAGTGCTGCTGATCGCGGCTCTGGTGTTCGCCACCACGGCCTGGCCGCTCAGCCGGCTCGGCGGCGAGTTCATGCCCAATCTCGACGAGGGCGACCTGCTCTACATGCCCTCGGCGCTGCCGGGCCTCTCGGCCGCCAAGGCGAGTGAGCTGCTCCAGCAGACCGACCGCCTGATCAAGACCGTGCCCGAAGTCGAAAGCGTGTTCGGCAAGGCCGGCCGCGCCGAGACCGCGACCGATCCCGCGCCGCTCGAAATGTTCGAGACGACGATCCAATTCAAGCCCCGCGACCAGTGGCGGTCGGGCATGACGCCCGAACGCCTTGTCGACGAGCTCGATCGCCGGGTGAAGCTTCCGGGTCTCGCCAATATCTGGGTGCCGCCGATCCGCAACCGCATCGACATGCTCGCGACGGGCATCAAGAGCCCGATCGGGGTCAAGGTGTCGGGCAGTGACCTCGCCGAGCTCGACCGCATCGCGCATGATGTCGAGACCGTGGCCAGGAGCGTGCCCGGCGTCAGCTCGGCGCTCGCCGAGCGGCTGACCGGCGGACGCTATGTCGATGTCGACATAGACCGCGCCGCCGCCGCGCGGTTCGGGCTCAACATCGCCGACGTCCAGGCCATCGTCTCCGGCGCGATCGGCGGCGAGACGATCGGCGAGACGGTCGAGGGCCTCGCCCGCTATCCGATCAGCGTGCGCTATCCGCGCGAATTGCGCGACAGCCTCGAAAGGCTGCGGGCGCTACCGATCCTGACGCCCGCGGGCCAGCAGATCACCTTGGGCACCGTGGCAAACGTCTCGATCGCCGAGGGACCGCCGATGCTCAAGACCGAGAATGCCCGGCCTTCGACCTGGGTCTACGTCGATGTGCGCGGGCGCGATCTTGCCTCGGTGGTCGGCGATCTGCAGCGTGCGGTGGCGAAACAGGTCAGGCTCTCGCCTGGGGTCAGCATCGCTTACTCTGGCCAGTTCGAATATCTCGAGCGCGCGGTCGACCGCTTGAAGCTGGTCGTGCCCGCGACGCTGCTGATCATCTTCGTGCTGCTCTACCTCATCTTCGGCCGCTTCGACGAGGCGGCGCTGATCATGGGGACGCTGCCGTTTGCGCTGACCGGCGGCATCTGGACGCTTTATCTGCTGGGGTTCAACCAGTCGATCGCCACCGGGGTCGGGTTCATCGCGCTCGCCGGCGTCTCCGCCGAGTTCGGGGTGGTGATGCTGATCTATCTCAAGAACGCGCTGGCCGAGCGCGGCGCACATCCGGACGCTGCCGAGGTCGAGGCCGCCGTGCGCGAAGGCGCGCTGCTGCGCGTCCGTCCCAAGGCGATGACGGTGGCGGTGATCCTGGCCGGCCTGCTGCCGATCCTGCTGGGATCAGGCGCGGGTTCGGAGGTCATGAGCCGGATTGCCGCGCCGATGATCGGCGGCATGCTGACCGCGCCCTTGCTCTCAATGTTCGTCCTGCCCGCCGCCTATCTGCTGTTGCGCCGGCCCAAGACCGATCCCATCCCTCAACCCGTTTCATCATGAAGGAGAAGACGATGAACCATGCACGACTGACCATTGCCCTCGGCCTCGCCGCCCTGACTGCCGCGTGCGGCAAGAAGGCGGAGGCCCCCGTTGCGACTGAGACCAACGAGGCGGCGCCCGCCGCGACCATGAGCGGCGACATGGGCAACATGTCGATGGCGCCTGACGCGAACGCCGCGATCAAGGCCAAGGGCCATGGCACCGTCACCGCGATCGACAAGGCGGCAGGCACGATCACGCTCGATCATGGTCCGATCCCGGAGGCCAAGTGGCCCGCGATGACGATGGCGTTCAAGGCCGCGCCGTCGATCACCGATGCGGTCAAGGTCGGCGACAAGGTCGATTTCGACCTCTCGCTCAAGGGCAGCGATGGCGAGGTCACCGCGATCGCAAAGCAGTGATCCGCTAAGTTCGACCGGAAAAAGCTGGTTGCGTCGCCGCTCCCGGGCGGCGACGCCCGTGCCGGCCGTCTGCCTGGCTGTGCGCCCGGTCGACGGTTGCGACCGGCAACGCCCAATGCCAGCGGCGTTTCCCTGCGCGATCACCGACAATTTGAGCACGCTTCGCGGATCGCACATTGAACGTGCAAGCCGCCCTTGCTCGCGATAGCCTGAACGGCAAGGAGCCCAGTTTAGATGACCCAGCCAGTATGACCTTGTTACCCGCGACACATCATGATCTCGTGAGCGAGCTTGTCCGTCGTTGGCGAGACGATCCCGGCGCCACCTATCGCTCCTGGTTTCTGTGGGACGAACGGCTGAAAAACTTCCGCTCCATCCGTCGCGGGCTGCAGCAGGTGGTCGCAGAAATCGAAAGTGGGCGGTTCGGCGTCGCCTATCGCGGCTCGTCACTGGAAACGGTTGTCCACTCGATCGCCGAACAGCGGCAGATCTTCAAGGGCGCCGACCATGCCTGGCTGTGGAAGCCCAAGCTGCGCATTCCAGACATCTACGAAAGCCCGGACAACCAGCGGGCGTTCGGTCGCCTGCTCGACAATTGCTCGTGCTGCGATACCGCCGAGGAGATCATCAGCCACATCCGCAGCATAGACGCGCTCAAGATCAAGGGGCTGGGGCCGGCGGCGGCCAACCTGCTCTATTTCCTTCACCCGACGCTGGTGCCGCCCTTCAATACCGCGATCGTCAAGGGCTACAATGCCGTCACCGGCGCCAAGGTGAAGCTCGGGTCATGGGATCATTTTCTCGCCATGCGCGCCGGCATCCTCGACCTCAACGACCGTTACCGCGAGTTGCTCTCCAACGATCTCGGCGCGATCGGCGGACTGTTGTTCGACATTGGCTCGGGCCGCTATCCCGCGCCACCGCTGGAGGATGACGCAACGGCGGCCGACGACTGGCTCGGCAGATTGGAACATGCCAGAGCGGAGGCAAGCCGGCTCGACAAGACAGCCGCCGCGCAGGGCGAAACCGATCGCACGCACGCCGAAATCCAGGCCTGGCTGCGCGACCTCGGCCATGCCCTCGGTTACGATGTGTGGATCGCCGCCAATGACCGCGGTCGACTTCACGCTGGCTGCCCGCTTGGACAGGGATGCCTCGAGCGCCTTCCAGACGCCATTGCGACCTCTCCCGGAGCGGACTCGATCCGCCTCATCGACGTGTTGTGGCTGGCGAAGGGTGGCGACGGCGTCGCCGCCGCGTTCGAGGTTGAACATTCGACCTCGATCTACTCGGGGATCGTGCGCATGCTCGATCTGGCGCTGTCGGGGAGCGATCTGCACGCTGCCGCCGGGCTATTCCTGGTCGCACCGAATGCGCGCGAGCAGGACGTTCGCGCGCAACTCCGTCGCCCGGCTTTCAGCCGTATTGCCGATCTCGACTTCGCCTATCTGCCCTATGGCGAGCTGGAGAGAAACAGGGACGCGATCGCTCGTTTTGGAACGGGATTGAAGGCCATCAAGGCGATCTCAAGCCCCCTTCCCTGAAAGGGGGCGTTTGCGGGAGGGGGCGGAATCCTACGCCAAGCTCGCCCAGATAGCCGGCGCGAGATCTTACTTGTTGCTGCCTTCTACGGTCGCGCCAGAAAGGCGACGGCTCAGTTCTATCCGGCGATGGCTACGCATTTTGAAGGTGTCTGGCCCAACGCGCCGATACTCAATGAAGCCGAGAGAACGCCAAAATCGCTCTGCCGCTTCATTCGCTTCCAGCACGGCCAACCGAATCTCTGTGGCACCTCTCGCAGCGGCCCAGCTTTCGACCGTCGAGTAAATTGAGCGTCCGACGCCACGACCACGCTGTGCGGCATCTACGATCATGAAGCCGAGATACCATGTGCCATCACGCGGATAATCGCGGAGGATGGCCGCGATTGCATATAGGCCGCCAGGCCCCTTCCATCCCAGGACAGCTTGATTGTGGGCGCTCTTTTCGGGCGGCACATCGGAGAAAAGCTCGCGAGCATCGTCCAGCGTGGGCGCGGCCCCGTCCTGCAACAGGAAATAGTCGCTGCAACGGTTGTACAGGTCTGCAACGTCTGCGGCGTCCGCTTGGGTAAGTTTGATCGGGGCTCCCGTCATCATCATCGCGTTTTGGCAGCAAGCACGCGCTGACCGTAATCCCGGAGTTCCCCGTTGGGACCGACATAGCGGTAGAGAGTGACGCGCTCGATCCCGAGTTCCTTGCAGAGGTCGGAAACGGACGTGTCGCGTTGGGCCATAGCAGCCTGAGCGAGCCGCACCTGGGCCTTGGAGAGGGCGAACTTGCGGCCACCCTTGCGTCCCCGCGCGCGGGCAGCGGCCAGGCCAGCCATGGTGCGCTCGCGGATCATATCCCGCTCAAACTCCGCCAGTGTGGCAAAAATGCCGAACACCATCCGGCCCGATGGCGTCGTGGTGTCGATCTGCGCGCCCTTGCCGGTGAGCACCCGCAGACCGATACCGCGATCCGACAGATTCTGCACCGTGCTGACCAGGTGGGTGAGCGTTCGGCCGAGCCGGTCGAGCTTCCAAACGATGAGGACATCGCCGTCGCGCAACGATTTCAGGCAGGCGGCAAGACCGGGGCGATCATCACGGCTACCGGATGCACGATCATCATAGATATTGCCTGGCTCGACACCGGCAGCGCGAAGGGCATCGTGCTGCAGGTCGAGCGACTGCGAGCCGTCGGCTTTGGACACGCGGGCGTAGCCGATCAGCATGGATCACAAACGAAGGTTTGAGGCGGTGACGAACATGAGCACATAAGATTGGGCTATTGTGTATCTTAACCAGCATCTCAATCAAGCTATCTCAAACCGTAGCTCGGAAAGAATAAGGAGCATGTATGCCGCGTCGCGTGACCCTGACCGATCGACAGCGCGAGGCGCTGCTTCACTTGCCGGTCGATCAAGGTGAGCTGCTGCGGCACTATACCCTCAGCGATGAGGATCTCGGGCATATCCGCCAGCGCCGGCGCGCCCACAATCGTTTTGGCTTCGCGCTGCAACTGTGCGTCCTGCGCTACCCGGGCCGGGTGCTCGCTCCTGGCGAGTTGATCCCGGCGCAGGTATCGGATTTCATCGCGGCCCAGCTCGGCCTGACCAGCGACGATCTACTCCTCTATGCCGCGCGCGAGGAGACCCGGCACGAGCATCTGGCGGACCTTCGCCGAATCTACGGCTATCGCTCCTTTTCGGGGCGGGGCGCACGGGATTTGCGCGAATGGATCGCTCGGGAAGCCGAGGCGGCGACATCGAATGAGGATCTTGCCCGTCGCTTCGTTGCGGAGTGTCGCCGCACCCGCACGATCCTTCCCGGCTCCTCGACGATCGAGCGCCTTTGCGCCGATGCGCTGGTTGAGGCCGAGCGCCGGATCGAGGATCTTATCGCCCATCGCATCACGCCAACCCTGAGCGAGAATTTGGCTCACCTGTTGGAGGATACGGTGGATGGTCGCGTCACGCGCTTCGTATGGCTGCGACAGTTCGAGGTTGGCGCAAATTCAGCAGCCGCTAACCGGCTGATGGATCGACTGGAATATCTTCAAAGGTTCGATCTTCCGGCGGATTTGCTGGACGGCGTGCCGGCGCATCGTGTGACCCGGCTTCGCCGGCAGGGCGAGCGCTATTACGCCGACGGCATGCGTGATCTGCCCGAAGACAGGCGGCTTGCGATCCTCGCTGTCTGCACCCTGGAATGGCGGTCATCGCTGGCCGATGTCATCGTGGAGACCCACGATCGCATCGTAGGCCGTCTCTATCGGGCCTCCGAACGCCTTTGCAACACCAGGATCGCCGACGAAAAGGCGGCCGTTCGGGACACGCTGAAGTCCTTTGCCGAAATCGGTGGTGCTTTGCTTGGAGCGCAGGACGATGGCACGGCCCTGGACGGGATAATCGCCACCGGGCCTGGCTGGGAACGGTTCAGAACCCTTGTCGGCGTCACCTCAAGGTTTGTTCGCCAGACAACGATTTCTCGGACATAAGCGGAACATGGGCTACGCTACACGCTTCAACCGCGCCATTGGCTCGTTGAGTGGGTGGAATTCACCTGCTGGAAGTCGCCTGGCCTGCTCCCAGAGGTAATCGCCGGTCAGACTGATGTGCGCCCAGCCCATCGGAGAAAGGTGCGCAAGCAGTGCCGCATCGAACGTCGTGCCGACAGCGTTGAGGTGCTGGGCGGCCCGGTCGAGATAGACCGTGTTCCAGTAGGAAATCGCCGCAATCAGCAGGTTCAGCCCAGATGCGCGAAATTCCTGATTTTCCAGCGAGCGATCGGTGAACCGACCCTGCCGGTTGGTATAGATGGCGGCGGCAAGCGTGTGCCTCGCCTCGCCTTTGTTGAGACCGGCCTGACAGGCACGTCGCAGTTCCGGTTGTTCAAGCCAATCGAGCGTGAACAAAGTGCGCTCGATACGGCCCAGTTCAGCCAATGCAAAATCCAGCCTGTTCTGGCGTTTGTAGGCGGCAAGTTTTCGCAAGATTACTGACGGCGCCACCGTGCCATCCTTGATTGAGGCGACAATCCTGACGATGTCATCCCAATCGGCCTCGATCGCTGCCGTTTTGATGGTGCGGCCCATCAGATTTTCGATGCCCTTGTATGTCGATGGCGCAGCGATCGAACCCAGCTTGCGGTCGCCAATATCGCGCAGCCGTGGCGCGAAGCGGAACCCGAGTAGGTGGCAGAGTGCGAAAACATGATCGGTGGCGCCGCCGGTATCGGTATAGTGCTCATGCAACGGAAGGTTGCCGGCGCCCAGGACAAGCCCGTCGAGCACGTAAGGCGCTTCACCTGCCGTCGCGGACATGATCCGTGATCCGAATGATGCGAAGTGATCGGAAAGGTGAGAATAGATTTTCACGCCAGGTTCGGCGCCATATTTGGCATTGACGTCCGCCGCCCCTGAACGGCTCCGCCCCGACCGGAAGAACTGGCCATCGGACGACGAACTGGTGCCAGCGCCCCAATGCCGCGCGAAGGGTAATTCGTGATGGGCTGAGATGATCATGGCCAGCGCGGCCTGATAGTTCTCGGGTGAAAGATACCAGTTGTGGGTCCATGCGAGTTGGGCATAGCTGACGCCTTCGCTGGCATTGGCCATCCGCTCCAGCCCGAGGTTGGTGCCATCAGCCAGAATTGCGGCGAGTACCGTGCTGGGGTTGTCGTGCTCCTTGCCTGAGCGCAGGTCACGGAATGCGTTCAAAAAACCAGTGCGTTCGGCGACTTCAAGCAGCAGCTCGGTGATGCGCACGCGGGGAAGCAGGGTATCGAGCTTGCGATCGAGGGCTTCAGCTTCCGGTGGGGTGACAGGCGGCATTTGCTGAAGCTTGAGCCGGTCTCGTTCGAGCGACACTCCCTCAAGCTTGTTTGTTTTCAACTGCTTGGCAAATCGGCGCAGCCGCCAGTCAAGATTTCGTGCCCGGTCAGCGAGGTAGGATGCAGCATTTGAATCGAACGGAAGCACATCCGCCACTTTGGCGGCGTCGCGCCGACCCAGCAAATAGGCATCGAAGCGCTGATAGTTGCGGGTTCCCTCGATCCATACATCACCGGCGCGCAAACGATCACGCAAGGTTGCCATGATCGCAATTTCATAACGTCGGCGGTCGATACGGCCGCTTTCGGTGATGAGACGCTTCCACTGCCGATTGGGGAATGGCAGTGGAACGCCATCGGGAAGGTCGCGCGACTTTCGTGTGTTCGCATCGCGAATGACATCGATGGCTTTGATCAGTGCCGTCCCTGTTCCAGACGCCTTGAAGGTGAAGGCGTCCAGAAATGCCGGGCTGAAACGCCGTAGCGTGGCGTAACGCTCGGTTGCCGTTACCAGTGCGTCCTCGCCGGCAAGATCAGCAAGGGCATCTACTTGGGCCTTTGCCGCAACAAGCCGGTGCCAGCCCACCGCTTCGTCAATCAATTCGAGCGGATCGCCGCCATTCTGGACAGCCTCATCAAGTGCTGTAATCGTGGCGCCAAACAGCCGCATGAGTTGCCCCACCGACTGAATACTATCTTGGTAGCGACGCTCGCGCCCACGCCGCGCGCGCGTGAACATGCCGCCGATAAGTCGGTCAAACATTTGGATCGCGGCATCGGCAAGTCTGGCCTCAAGGTCGATCACTGCGGCCGTCAACGTCGCCCGCCTGCGATTGACGCTGTAATCCGAAAGCAGGAATGCCGGTGCCACGCCGCCCTCGCGGACAAATTGGGCAAAGCGGAATTCCGGAATGGCGCCCCCAACTACCGGGTGGATACCTATGCCGCGAACATAGCGCAGGCGCTCAAGCAAGCCATTGATATTGGCCGCAGTCGGGGCTTCTTCGAAATTACGCAACCACGCCAGCGGTGTCATGCCGAAATCCGGGTTGTTGATTACGAGTTCGTCTAGCCGTGTCAGTTCAGCAGAGCTGAGGCCTTCGACGATTGCGGCTGCGGCAGCTTTGCGTGCGCGTGCCCGGCCAGCAAGACCGGCGCGTTCCAGTGTGTCGCCTGACGGAAGAATGAACCGCTCACCCTTCAGGCCAACCATGAGGGCGCGAACAATCGGTTCACCTCTGTCTGTATACTCGGCGGCTTGCGCGGCAAGATTCAGGGCAAGTGCCAGGTCGCCGCGTCGAAACGGGCGTATGCCAAGATAACGCGCCACGAGATCGGCATGATCGGTACGGGTTTGCGCGCGCTGACCATATGCAGAGAAGGAGGAAGGATCGACGAATAACTGTGCCGCGAGGTACTGAAGAATGACGTCGGGAAGCCCGATCTCGGGTTGCAGACCAAAGCCGGGATGTCGCATCAAAGCGATTTGTGCAGCCAGACCGAGGCGATTTGCTGGACCATAGCGGCGCCCAACCAATTCAACATCTTCCGCAGAAAGGGTATAATGCCCAATGATCGCGGTTTCTTGGACAGGAGGATCGAACAGGCGCCGGCGCTCGTCTCCGGTCAGAAGTCGGCGTCGTGCCATTTTGCTCTCCCGCTGAGGCGAATAACAAAATTGACACCAAAGCGGCTTGCACTGGAGGGAGGCCATTCGTTGCCGGTTGATCCCCGAGCAATCACCCGGCGCAGCAAGACAGTTTGGCGACATCCTTATCAAACGTTTGGGCCGCCAGTTTGAGGCCTTCCACAGTGGTCAGGTAAGGAAATATCGTTGCACCCAATTCCAGGGTGGTCATGCCGTGTTTGATCGCCAGCACCAGTGTCTGGATCGAATCCGCGCCTTCGGGTGCCATGATCTGGCCGCCCAGCAAACGGTCGTTCGCCTTGTCGGCAATCAGTTTGATGAGACCCCGCGTATCGCGTGCTGCCAGTGCCCTTGGCACAGCATCGAGCGGGAGCAGCGAAACCTTGATGTCCAGGCCTTGCGCCCGTGCTGTCGTTTCAGTGAGGCCGGCGCTGGCGACTTGCGGGTCGGTGAAGACGACGGATGGCATGGAGGAATTGTCGTAGCGGTATTGGTTGCCCGTCACCGCGTTGCGCGCGGCCAGTTTTGCGCCATAGGCGGCCATGTAGACGAACTGGTCCCGTCCCGTTACATCGCCCGCCGCGTAAATGCCTGGAACCGACGTTTCGAGGTGGTCATCGACGACGATTCCACCATTACGGGCAAGCACTATGCCGCGCTCCTCCAGCCCAAGCCCGTCGCTATTGGGTCGGCGTCCGGTGGCGATGAGCACCTGTTCCGCCGCGACGGTGTCACAATGCCCCTCGCAGGTCAATTCGACCCCGCTCTGTGTTTGGGCGATACGCTGATAGCCGACACCTGCGCAAACCCGCACGCCCTCGGCTTCCAAATAGTTTTTCAGCGCGGCACTCACTTCCGGGTCCATTTCGGGGAGCAGGCGGCTTCGGCAGCAGATGGTGACATCAACGCCCAGACGCGAAAACATCTGTCCCAGTTCTACCCCGATCACCCCGCCACCGATCACCAGCAGCGATTTGGGCAAGCGATCCAGCGCCAGCGCCGATGTGCTGGTTAGGTAGGGCACGCTGTCCATCCCCGGAATCGGCGGCACGGCGGCGTGCGCACCCATCGCCAATATGACCTTGCCGACCTTCATGGGCGCATCGCCGACAATCAGCGCACCATCGGCAAAGCGTGCCTTGCCCTCGATATAGCTCACACCGTCATAGGCGGGCAGCAGATCGACATATTTTTTTTGGCGCAGCGTCGTGACAAGATCGTCCTTCGACGCCGCCAATACGGACCAGTCATCCATCTGGACAGCGCCCCCAAGGCCGGGAAAGCGCGCGGCGGCAAGCCCACCATGCACCGCTTCGGCGGCGCGGATCAGCGTCTTGGAAGGAACGCAGCCAACATTGACACAGGTGCCGCCAATCGTGCCGTGACCGACGAGCGCCACTTTCGCGCCCAGATCGGCAGCGGCGATCGCGGCGGAGAACCCGGCAGAACCCGCGCCGATGACGGCCACGTCAAATCCTTCCTGCCCGGGGCGGTTGCAACAGTCGTTCATTGCTTATCGCTTTCTTGAGGCGCTGGCGGCGCCCCGCTCAGTTTTGAATAGCGCGCGCCGGATAACCCGCGTTGGTTGATGCAGCGGCAATCGCAGCAGCATTGGTGCGGCGCGGGTTATAGGTTGCGCGCGCGGTCTTGGCTGCGAAATCGACCGTGACCGCCGTTACCCCGGCGACGCCTTCCATCGCCTTCTTCACGGTGATCGGGCAGGTGGCGCAGGTCATGTTCTCTATGGCAAAGGTGGTTTGCTTCTGAGCGGTTGCGGTAGCCGCGGGGCGATCTTGCGCCGTGCCACTAACTGCATAGGCGACCCCGCCGCCAGCCATAGCCAGCACGGCCATAGCGATACATACTGTCTTTTTCATGGGTATTTCCTTTCAATAGAACCAGGGTGCCCACCAGTCGATGGTGAGCGCCAGGATGGCGACGGCAAGGCCCAGCCACAGCACCGCCTTGGTGGTCCAAGCCGATTGTGGACGAGCGCAGTAGGAACCGTCTTCACAGGGCGGTTTCGGCTTGAAATAGACATGCCAGAAGCCGTAGCCGAGCAGCGCGAGCGTTACGCCTGCGACATAGGGCTTGTAAGGTTCGAGCGCCGTCAGGTTGGCGATCCACGCGCCGGAAATTCCGAGCATAACCAACAGTAGCGGGACGACGCAGCAAGCCGAGGCGAGCCCCGCGCCGATCAATGCGCCCGCCGCAACCCAGTTTGCCTGCTTCGGCTCGTGGTTTTCGGTGAGGGCTGGCTGTCCCGCTTCCGGCGTTGAGACCATGGCTTGAATCCCTTGTTCCAACTGAGTGATTCGCAGTGTAGGCTCTGTAGCCACTACAGACTCAAGAGGTATTTTCATGGAGCAACAGGTCGGCATCTTGCGTGCCCAGCTTGCCCGGAAAACAGGCTGCAATCTCGAAACCATCCGCTATTACGAGAAGGTGGGATTGCTGCCGGGGCCGCCTCGCAGTTCCAACGGCTACCGCGTCTATTCGCCGGAACTGGTGCAAAGGTTGCAGTTCATCCTGCGCGCGCGCGACCTTGGCTATGCAATGGATGAGATACGGTCATTGTTGTCGCTCACCGATACCGGTGCACAAACCTGCGCGGAGGTTATGGCGAGAACCGAACTCCACCTTGAAGATGTCCGCCGCCGCATTGCAGATTTGCAGAAGATAGAGGTGACGCTGGCGACCACGTTAGCCAGATGCACTGGAGATGACGTTGCCGAATGTCCCATCCTGGAAGCACTCCAGTTTTTACCCCATCAAGGCAATTGACGCCATCTTTGAGGGATTTGATTTTGTGATGTCAGCTTGGAGTATAGCCTAACCGGACGTCAGGGCGCTACCGCGGTTTCTGTCAGATTAGGGTACTAAACGGAATTTGTTGACGAATGTCGTTGCGTATCATAGATTTCAACCTGACATTTTGATGGAGAGAGTGCGCAGTGAAGGGGCAACGGATCGGCTATGTCCGGGTCAGCACGTTCGATCAGAATGTGGATCGCCAATTGGAAGGTCAGTCGCTCGATCGGACCTTCACCGACAAGGCATCGGGCAAGGACGTCAACCGCCCCCAGCTTGAGGCTCTGCTCACTTTCGCCCGCGAAGGCGATACCGTCGTCGTCCACAGCATGGATCGGTTGGCCCGCAATCTGGATGACCTGCGCAAGCTGGTCCAGGGCCTCACCAAGCGAGGTATCCGGATCGAGTTTGAGAAGGAAAGCCTGTCCTTCTCGGGGGAGGACTCCCCGATGGCCAATCTGATGCTCTCGGTCATGGGTGCGTTTGCTGAGTTCGAGCGCGCCCTGATCCGCGAACGGCAACGCGAAGGCATTGCGATCGCTCGGCAGCGCGGCGCCTATCGGGGGCGGAAACGGTCGCTCTCGGATGAGATGATTGCCGATCTGCACCGCCGCGTTGCCGCCGGTGAACGCAAGGCGACCATCGCGCGCGACATGGGCATCAGCCGCGAAACCCTCTACCAGTACCTTCGCGCCGCTGCCTGACACCAATGTTCACATTATGTCCGGAAAATCGTTGTTCAGCGTACAAAGCTTGAGGTGACGCCTTGTCGCCACGGCCTCCGCGCTGACCAACGTGCTCGCGGCCGACCCGCTCAGCCGTGTGCTGGACGGCTATCACCGTTTCCGCCTCTACGCGCCCAGGATGCTGCGCCTGCTCGACATGCAGGCGGCGCCGATCGCCACGCCTCTTCTGGCGGCCGTTGCGATGCTGCGTAACGGGATCAAGGTCGATCCGCCGGTGGATTTTCTACGTCCCAACTCGAAATGGCATCGTCATCTTCGCGCTGAGCCCAGCGGCGACCACCGGCTTTGGGAAATCGCGGTGCTGTTCCACATCCGCGACGCCTTCCGGTCCGGTGACATATGGTTGGCGGGATCGCGCCGCTATGGCGACCTCAAGCAGCTTCTGGTCCCGCCACAGGCGATAGAGCAGACCGCGCGGCTCGCCGTGCCGCTGCGACCCGGCGAATGGCTGGCCGAGCGCAGGGCTCGACTGGATACACGGCTGAAGGAGTTTGGCCGCGCGGCGCGAACCGGCACGATCCCAGGCGGCATCATCGAGAACGGCAAGCTGCACATCGACAAGCTGAGGGCCGACACGCCCGAAGGGGCCGAGGATCTCGTGCTCGATCTCTATCAACAGCTCCCGCCCGCGAGGATCACCGATCTGTTGCTGGAAGTCGATGAGCGAACCGGATTTTCCGAGGCGTTCACGCATCTGCGCACCGGCGCGCCCTGCAGCGACCGGATCGGCCTGATGAACGTGTTGCTGGCGGAAGGCGTCAATCTCGGTTTGCGCAAGATGGCGGCGGCGACCAACACGCACAGCTTCTGGGAATTGCTGCGGATCGCGCGCTGGCATGTCGAAGGCAGCGCCTATGATCGGGCGCTCGCCATGATCGTGGAGGCCCACGCCGCCCTGCCCATGGCCGCCTTCTGGGGACAAGGGCAATCGGCATCCAGCGACGGGCAGTTCTTCCTTGCTACCGAGCAGGGCGAGGCGATGAATCTGATCAACGCGAAATATGGCAACGTCCCGGGCCTCAAGGGATACAGCCATGTGTCCGATCAATATGCGCCGTTCGCAACCCAGGTGATCCCGGCAACGGTCAGCGAGGCTCCCTATATCCTGGACGGGCTGCTCATGAATGACGCGGGCCGCCGCGTTCGCCAGCATTTTGCCGACACGGGCGGCTTCACCGATCATGTGTTCGCCGCCTGCGCCTTGCTCGGCTACAGGTTCGCCCCCCGTATCCGCGATCTCCCTCAGAAAAGACTCTATGCCTTCACGCCCAACGCGACGCCGGCCAATGTGCGAGCGCTGGTCGGAGGTAAGATCAATGAACCGCTCATCGAGCGCAACTGGCCCGACATCCTGCGCATCATGGCGACGATCGCAGCGGGGATCGTCGCCCCCAGCCAGATTCTTCGCAAGCTCGCCTCTTACCCGCGCCAGAATGAGCTGGCCCTCGCATTGCGAGAGGTGGGCCGCATCGAGCGAACCCTGTTCATGATCGACTGGATTCTTGATGCCGGCCTCCAGCGCCAGGCTCAGATCGGCCTCAACAAGGGTGAGGCCCACCACGCCCTAAAGCGCGCCATCAGCTTCCACCGCCGAGGTGAAATCCGGGATCGATCCGGCGAAGGCCAGCACTATCGCATCGCCGGAATGAACCTGCTCGCCGCCATCATCATATTCTGGAACACCATGAAGCTCGGCGAGGTCGTCAATACCCGGGCCGCCAGCGGTACCCATATCGCGCCTGATCTACTCGCCCACGTCTCGCCGTTGGGATGGGAACACATCAATCTAACCGGGGAATATCGCTGGCCCAAATCCTTAGCGTAGGATTCCGCCCCCTCCCGCAAACGCCCCCTACGATTGAGAAGCGCGGCGGAATCTCTTAGATTGATCGCTGGAGGCTTTG
Organism: Sphingobium cloacae; assembly: GCF_002355855.1. Taxonomy (NCBI): domain Bacteria; kingdom Pseudomonadati; phylum Pseudomonadota; class Alphaproteobacteria; order Sphingomonadales; family Sphingobiaceae; genus Sphingobium; species Sphingobium cloacae. The sequence goes on along the minus strand of NZ_AP017656.1, from coordinate 25,734 downwards.
TTCGCGGAGACGCGCACATTGCCTTCTTTTCGTTTTAGGAAGCGCTGCCCTAAGCGACAGAAGCCAGAGCTTTGACAATGCGGCATTCCGCGATGGAGCCGACCATGTATCTTGATCCTATCGGTGCAGACACGCGATGATGGCGGTCACGACGGCGGTGGTTTCCGCGACGTCGCGCACCCTCACTGTGTCGAGGCCGATTTCAGCAGCGGGATAGTCATTCCCACCGGGGAATATCGCATCCCCAATGAACAGCATCCCGTCGAGCGGGACACCGCTCTCGGCACTCAGGCGCTTCAGGCCATAGCCCTTGTCGATCCCTGCTCTGGTCACGTCGATCGATGTCGTGCCACCGAGATTGATCGAGAGCTCCGGCAGCTTCGCGCGCAACGTGGCCTGCAACGCGGTCCTCTTCTTTCGGTCAGGATCCCACGCTTCCTTTTCCTTCAGCGGCGCTGCCTGCCCCAGGCCCGAAAAGGTGATCTGGCTGCCCCGGTCCTCGATCCGTTCGCCCCAGATACGTTCGTCGGCGAGACCGGCATCGGTCAGCGCCTGATCGAAGGCCGTGCGGATCTTCGCCTTCTCCGCGTCGTCGAACAGTTCGGCATAGACCGCGCGCCAAGCGCCATTGATGAACCGATAGAGTTTCGTGCCTGTGGTCGGCATCAACCAGAGACGGTCGAGCGCGACGCCGGCAGGAAGGCGCGAGGCGATCTGCTTTTCGAACTGCGGCCAGTCCCCGCCCGAGATCACCGCCACATCCGTGATGGCGAGCAATCGGGCGAGGATTGCGGCCATATCCTCCGATAACGGCCGCTTGCTCTCGGCAAGCGTGCCGTCGAGGTCGAAGGCGATCAGCCACTTCATGCCGCCTTCCCTGCCGGATCGCGGTAGGCGAGCAGCCTGAGCGCATTGATGACGACGAGCAGCGTCGATCCCTCATGAACCGCCACCGCTGGCCCAATGCCGAGGCCGAGGATGGTAGCAGGCACCAGGAAGGCGACGACACCCAGGCTGACGAAGACGTTCTGCCGGATGATTCCACGGGTATGGCGGCTAAGACCGACTGCGAATGGCAGGTGCGCCAGATCGTCGGCCATCAGCGCCACGTCGGCTGTCTCCAGCGCAACGTCCGACCCCGCCGCGCCCATCGCGATGCCGACCGTGGCGCTTGCCATCGCCGGCGCATCGTTCACGCCGTCGCCCACCATCGCGACCTTGTCTTCGCCGGCGAGCTTCTTGATCGCGGCAACCTTGTCTTCGGGCATGAGGTCGCCCCACGCTTCGTCGATCCCGACTTCGTCGGCGATCGCTTCGGCGACTTTCTGGTGATCGCCGGAGATCATTATCATCCGCGACACGCCCATCTCGTGCAGCCGACGCAACGCGGTCTTGGCAGCTTCGCGAGGCGTGTCCATCAGGCCGATCGCGCCCAGGTCGCGGTCCCCCTTGCGGACCACCATTGTCGTGCGGCCGTTCTCGCGCAGCTTCGCGATTGCGTCCTGCGCGCCCTGCCCCAGCGCCGGAATGCCCTCACTTCCGAACATCTCGGCCTTGCCGATCCACACCGTCTCGCCATCCACGCTCGCGGTGACGCCCCGACCGGTCAGGCTCTTGAGGTCGCCGGCAGTCGGCACGGCACGATCGTTCAGACGTTCGCGGCCGTCCTTGACGATCGCTTGGGCCAGGGGATGGTCGCTCAACGCTTCGACGGCGACAGCCAGCGCCAGCAACTCGCCTTCATCGGCGCCATCGACGGGCACGACATCAGTGATGCGCGGACGACCTTCGGTCAGCGTGCCCGTCTTGTCGAAAGCGATCGCTTTGAGCGACCCGAGGTTTTCGAGCGGTGCACCGCCCTTCACGAGCACGCCGCCCCGCGCTGCACGGGCAACGCCCGACAGGACCGCGCTCGGCGTTGCGATCGCGAGCGCGCACGGGCTTGCCGCCACCAGCACCGCCATCGCGCGATAGAAGCTGTCGCGGAACGGCTCGTCGACGACCACCCATGCGAACAGCAGGAGCACTGACAGGACCAGGACGGCGGGCACGAAGATCCGTTCGAACCGGTCGGTGAAGCGCTGCGTCGGCGACTTCTGCGTCTCCGCTTCGCTCACCATCTTCACGACCTTGGCAAGCGCGCTTTCATTGGAACGGCGTGTCACCTCGATCTCGATCGCGCCGCCGCCGTTGATCGTACCAGCAAAAACCCGGCTTTCCGCGTCGACTGCATCGGGCTTGGCGCGTGCCGCTGCGGCATCTGCGACCGGCACCTTGTCGACCGGGATGCTTTCACCCGTGACCGGGGCCTGGTTGATCGCGCTGGTGCCCTTGATGACGAAGCCGTCGGCAGGCAGGCGCTCGTTCGGGCGGACGATGGCAATGTCCCCGACGACCATCTGCTCGACCGGGATTTCGCTGGTCTGCCCGCCGCGTCGCACGGTCGCGGTTTCGGGCGCGAGCTTCGCCAGCGCCTCGATCGCCTTCTTGGCGCGGCCCATTGCATAATGCTCAAGCGCATGGCCGAGGCTGAACAGGAACAGCAGCAGCGCACCTTCGGCCCATGCGCCCAGCGCAGCGGCGCCGGCCGCAGCGACCAACATCAGCGTGTCGATCTCGAACTTCTTCATCCGGAGGTTGTCGATCGCCTCGCGCAGCGTGAAGAATCCGCCGAAGAAATAGGCTGCGATATAGCAGGCGGTCGGCAGCCATTCGGGCGCGCCAGCGACCAGCCTCTCGATCGCGTAGCCGATCCCCAGCAGCGCGCCACAGGCGAGCGCGAAGATCAGCTCGGTATTGGGGCCGAGAAATTCGGCGTGGCTATGGTCGTGGCCATCGCCGGGGCCGTGCTTCTCTTCGCCCGCGCCGTGGCCCCCGGGGCCGTGGTCGTGGCCGGCATGTTCATCGGCAGCGACCCGCTTGCCCACCCTCACCTTCAGCTTGCGAAGCGCAGCGCGCACCTCCTCTTCGGTGGTTTCGCGGCGATCATATTCGACCCGGACAGACCCGCTGGTGCTGGCGCTTGCCTGGACCACGCCGGGCAAGGCGCACAGCGCATCGCTGACCGTGCGCGCCCGACGTTCGTGGTTGATCCCCGTCACCTGCCAGATCGCATGGCCGTAGCGCTCGGTGATTTCGGCACCTGCGGCGCGCACCATTTCGCGCAACCGTGGCAGCGGCAGCTTGGCGGCATCGAAATGGATGCACAGCGCCGCTGGCGTGTTGCCGTCGAGACAGATCACATGCGCCCGCTCGACACCTTCGCGCTTTGACAGGGTTGATACGAGACGGTCCAGGCAGGCATCGGCCGCGTCAGGAAGGTCCGGCAACAACACTGGAATGTCGAGTTCGAGCTTGTCGTTCATGACGACCTCCTTTCGCTTTTCTTGGTTTCGGCGCGCGCGTCGCGCAGGATTTCGACACCGCCCTTGATGGCGATGATGGCGGTGGCGAAGCCGACCAGCAGGTCCGGCCAATTGGTACCCAACCACAGCACCAGCACGCCGGCGATCAGGATGCCGCCGTTGGAAATGAAGTCGTTGAAGCTGAAGGTGGTTGCGGCCCGGAGATTGACGTCCGGATCCTTGAGGCGCTGGAGCAGCCGCAGGCAGAGGTAATTCACGACGCCGGCGATCGCGGACATGACCATCATGGTAGGTCCGATGGGCTCGCTGCCCTGCACGTAGCGCCGTCCGACATCGATCAAGATGCCGCCCGCGAAGATCAGCAGCATGACGCCCGAAGCGACCGCGGCGCGTGTCTTCCATGTCTGGCCCCGGGTGAGCGCCACAAGGCTCAGCGCATACACAGCCGTATCGGACAGGTTGTCGACGCCGTTGGCGATCAGCGCGCTCGAGTCCGCGAAGAAGCCGGAAACGAAGAAGCCCGCAGCGATCGCCGCGTTCAGCAGCAGGACGATCCACAGTGTGCGGCGCTCCTGCCCGCCATTGTTGTCGTTGCCCGGGATCATCCCATCATCTCCTCAAGTGTCAGCAGGGCCAGGAAGCCGACGAAAAACATCGAGCTGATGAGCGGGGTGTCGGGTTTCTCGTGCGCCTCGACCAGCAACTCCTCCGTGACGAGGTAGAGCAGCGCCATCAGCCCGAAGCTGAGGAAGCCGGCGATCATCACCGGCGACAGCGCGGCGACCGGCACGGCAGCGAGCGCGCCGATCGGCAGCAGCAGGGCCAATGCCGAGACGATCACGATGATGCGCAAGCGCGAGCGATAGGTTTCCGCCAGCTCGTCGGTCAGCGTCAGTCCCAGAAATAACACTTCCAGAGTGAGCGCGATCGTCAGCAGGAGACCTGCCTTCTCGCCCGCCACGAAAGCGAGGCCGAGCACCAGGCCGTCGACCAGAATGTCGATGCCGATCGCGGCGAGTAGCGCCATCGGCCCCTTGAAGCGGGCCTCAAGAGCCTTGAGCCCCAGCATGGTCGCGACGCCCGCCGCCCCGCCGATCAACGTCGCGCTGGGCGATGCCTCATGCTTGACCTGCGGCAGGATTTCGGTCGCTGCCGCCGCGAACACGACGCCGGCAGCGAGATGCTGTAGGCCCGCCACGAGGCCAGGTTTCAACTTGGTGCGGCTCGCGACAATCGCGCCGAGCACGACCGCCAGCACAGGCGCAAGCGTATAGAGCAGTGCCTGCATTTCCTAGGACTCCTCCGGGGTTCGGTGGCAGACGCGGATCTTCCCGCGTCGCGTGAACGCGATCGATCCGCCCGCCACGACAGCCCGCGAATGGTCGCCGCGAAACTCGTCACCGGTTCGCTGCGCGCGCAGGATCTCGGTCCTGCCCTTCGGCAGCCAGGTGACGGCCATTTTCAAGCCGTCATCGATGAAGTCGACATCGGCGCGTGTGCCGTCGTCGCAGTACATGATGCGCTGCGCGATTAGTTTCGACGTCAGATGCTTTTCATGCGCCGGCTCGGTAGGCTGGGTCGGCGCTGGATTACACGCCCCTATAACCGCCCCGGAGACGAGAACGACGCCGAGGCGCGCGATCGCCAGACCGGCCCGATTCAGGCCGCACAAGGTTGTCACATTTGAAATCGACGTGTCAGACATCGGTCTCTTCCGACGAAGCGCCCTGTGGCGTTCGAAGGCAGGGCAGTTCATCGCGTGCCTTCCTGCTCGCAGATCCGGGTACGGCCATCGCCTTCCACGATGGTGAGCTGCGACCCCTTGAAGGTCGCGGTGGCTGTTTCGCCGACATATTGCAGGCCCTGCGCTGGCGCGGTCAGCATCATCGGCGGTCCCCCGTTGGAGCGCCGCAAATCGATCTGCAGGCCGTTGTCCTTGTAATCGACGAACAGCGGTTCCCCGTCGGAACAGCGATATCTATGCCGCCCCATTTCCCCGGTCGCCACGGCGCTGTCGGACGAATGGATCTGCTGCTCCGTTGGCGGGGCTGGCGGCTTTCTTTCCGAGCACGCCGCGAGCCCGACAACGAGGATGACGGCGGGCAGCACCCGCTTACAGTGCATCATCATCGCGCCTTCCTCCTGTAGCGGAAGGGGACGCGCTGACGATTGATAGCCCGGGCAGGCTGACCTACCCGCCAGCGGAGATAGGTTGCGAGGCGATCGTCAGATTCGACCATCAGGGATCGCAGGCGGCGCAACATCATCGCCGCGAACGGCAGGGAGAGCGCCCCGCGCAGCGTGCAGCTATGCGTTAGCCTGGTGCCGCCATCGTCCCCCGCCAGCTCGTACCGCTCTTCGAGCGTGAACAGATAGGGGATGCCGCAGGACCAAGCGAAGGCGTGCGGTTTATCGAATCGATCAATCCGTGCTGGCGTCCGAATTGGCCGGGTGATGCCCTGGATCGCAAAGGTGCATTCTGTGTCGCCGAGCCGGGACGGATCATCGAGAAATACGAGCGGACTCCACGCCCGGCGATGATCCGGATCGGTGAGTGCCGACCAGATGCGCAGTGGCCCGCCGTGAAGCATCGAGCTGGTTATGGTGCGAGGCATATCCCCATCTCCCAGAGATGGGCGGGGCGATCGCGGATCGCCCCGCCCATCCATCAGGCCAAGTTGTTCACGAAGGTCTGACCGTGGTCGTCCCCTTCATGCTCCTCATTGTAGTGCTCGGGTTTCTCGATCACTTTCTGCCCGAACCGGGCATAGAGTGTCGGCAGCACGAACAGCGTAAGAAGCGTCGCCGAGATCAGACCGCCGATGACGACCGTCGCCAAAGGCTTTTGAACCTCTGCGCCGGCGCCTTCGCCCAGCGCCATCGGCACGAAGCCGAGGCTGGCGACTAGCGCGGTCATGATGACGGGTCGCAGACGCTGCATCGCGCCAACATGCGCGGCTTCCTCGCGGCTCATCCCTGATCGGATCAGATCTTGGATCGAGCTGACCATGACGAGGCCGTTGAGGACCGCGATGCCCGAGAGGGCGATGAAGCCCACTGCCGCCGAGATCGAGAAGTCCATGCCCCGCAGGAACAGCAACAGGACGCCGCCCACCAGCGCGAAAGGCACGCCGGTGAACACGATCGCGGCGTCGCGGACCGATCCCAACGCCCCGTAGAGGAGCAGCAGGATCAAGATGAAGCAAGCCGGAATGACCAGCTTCAGCCGTTCGCTTGCCGATTGGAGGTTCTCGAACTGGCCGCCCCATTCGAGATAGGTGCCGGCAGGCAGCCGGAGTTGGCTGCCGATCGCCGCCTGCGCATCCGCCACGACGGATCCGACGTCGCGGCCACGCACGTTGGCTTGCACCACCACGCGCCGCTTGCCGTTCTCGCGGCTGATCTGGTTCGGACCATCGACCACCTTGATCTCGGCGACGCTGGACAGCGGTACATAGCCGCCGCCTGCCACCGGCACCTGCACCTGTTGGAGCAGGCCGATGTCGGCACGCTGCGCCTCCGACAGGCGGATCACCACGGGGAAGCGACGGTCGCCCTCGAAGATCTGGCCCGATGTTCGCCCGCCGATCGTCGCAGTCACGGTGTCCTGCACATCCTGAGCCGTAACGCCCAACCGCGCCATCGCGTCGCGGTTGACGCGAATGTCGAGCATGGGAAGACCGGTCGTCTGCTCCACCTTCACGTCCGCTGCGCCTTGCGTTCTGCGCAGCACCGCCGCGATTTGCTCGGCCGTCCGGTTCATCTGGTTGAAGTCGTCCCCGAACACCTTCACCGCGATGTCGCCGCGCACGCCGGCGATCAGCTCGTTGAAGCGCATCTGGATGGGCTGGGTGATCTCGTAGGCATTTCCCGGAATCTTCGCGAGATTACCCTCGATCCGGCTGACCAGCTCCTCCTTGGGAAGCTCAGGATCCGGCCAATCCTTGCGCGGCTTCAGGATGACGAACATGTCGGTCGCGTTCGGCGGCATCGGGTCGGCCGCCAGCTCGGCGGTGCCCGTCTTGGAATAGACGAATTGCACCTCCGGCTGCTTCGACATCATCCGCTCGATCGGCACCTGCATCGCCTGGCTCTGCTGGACCGACGTTGCCGGAATGCGGAGCGACTGGATCAGCAAATCGCCTTCGTCGAGCTGCGGCAGGAACACCGAGCCGAGCGTAGTGAAAGCAAGCGCCGCCACCACAAGGCTTCCCACACCCGCACCGATCGTCAGCGTCGGGCGCTTCATGGCCCGGTCGAGACCGGGTTCGTAGCGCTTCTTCAGCCACGTGATGATGCGGCCGTCCTTCTCCTCGACCTTCTTCGACAGCCAGATCGCAATCATCGCCGGCACGAAGGTGAGAGAGAGGATGAAGGCGAAGGCGAGCGCGATGATGACGGTCAGCGCCATCGGTCCGAACGTTTTACCCTCCACGCCGGTCAGCGTGAGCAGCGGTACGTAGACGAGGATGATGATTGCCTGCCCGTACACAGAGGGACGGATCATCTCACGCGCAGCGGCTGCCACGGTCGCGAGCCGTTCCTTGACGCTGAGCAATCGGCCTTCATGATGCTGTTGCTCGGCAAGCCGGCGCAGCGCGTTTTCGACAATGATGACGGCGCCGTCGACGATCAGACCGAAGTCCAAAGCCCCAAGGCTCATCAGATTGGCCGAGACCCCAGCGCGCAGCATACCAAAGCCTGTCAGCATCATGGTGATCGGGATGACCAACGCCGCGATCAGGGCCGCACGGAAGTTGCCGAGCAGCAGGAAGAGCACGACGATGACCAGCACCGCGCCTTCGGACAGGTTTTTCGCGACCGTCTTGATCGTCGAATTGACCAGCTCGGTGCGGTTCAGCACCGGCTGAATTACGACGTCAGGAGGCAGCGAAGCGTTGATCGTCTTCAGTTTCTCAGCGACCGCGGTCGACACGATGCGGCTGTTCTCGCCGATCCGCATGATCGCCGTGCCGACGACGACTTCGGTACCGTTCTCCGATGCCGAACCCATGCGGATCGCCTGACCCGTCTTCACAGTCGCAACTTGTTCGACCGTGATCGGCACGCCGTTACGTGTCGCGATCACGGTCCTGGCCAACTCGCTGGCATTGCGAACGAGCGCATCCGAGCGAACAGCCAGACCTTCGCCATTGCGATTGACGAAGCCACCGCCGACGCTGGTGTTATTGCGCTCCAGCGCATTTCCCAGGTCCGTCAGCGTGATGCCGAGCGAGGCCAGCTTCTGCACGTCGGGCACGACGAGGAACTGCTTGGCGTAACCGCCAATCGAGTCGACACCGGCGAGGCCCGGTGTGGTCTTCAGAAGCGGCGTCACGATCCAGTCCTGCGCGGTGCGCAGGTAGGTCGCCTTGTCCTCTTCGGTCGTCAGTCGCTCGCCCTCTGGCGTGATGTAGCTGCCATCGGGCTGTTGGCCCGGTTCACCGGGCTTGTGCTTGTCGTCCTCGCGATGATCGAGACGAACGGTGTACATGTACACCTCGCCCAGGCCTGTCGCGATCGGACCCATTTCAGGGTTCACGCCGTCGGGCAGATTCTCTTGCACGCCCCGCAGACGCTCGCCCACCTGCTGGCGGGCGAAATAGATGTCCGTCGCGTCCGAAAAGACCGCCGTGATCTGCGCGAAGCCGTTGCGGCTCAACGAGCGCGTATATTCCAGGCCGGGGGTGCCGGCGAGCGCGGTTTCGATTGGAAACGACACCTGCTTCTCGACCAGCTCGGGCGAGAGGGCAGGCGCGCGGACGTTGATCTGGACCTGATTGTTGGTGATGTCCGGCACCGCGTCGATCGGTAGCCGGTAGAGGGAAAAGGCGCCGATGGCGGCGACGATGACGGTGAGGAGCAGGACTAGCCAGCGCTTCTCGACCGCCCAGGTTACGATACGGGCGATCATGGCTTAATCCTCGTGGCTCGCTTCGCCCTTGCCGATCTCGGCCTTGAGCGTGAAACTTCCGGTGGTGGCGATCTGTTCGTTGCCGGTCAGGCCCGACCGGACGATCACCGTGTCGCCCGACGCATCGCCGAGCTGGACCGGGGTCGCCTTGAAGCCGGTGGGCGTGCGCACGAACACGACCGACTTGCCCTCGAAACTCTGGACCGCCGTCGTCGGCACGCGGACCGCCCCGCTCCCGCCGCTGCCCGTGAGCTGCACGGCTGCCGTCACAGGCTCGCCGACCCGCCATTCGCCACCGCGATTGTCGAGGGTGGCGAGCGCAGGCACGAGCCGCGTCTGCGGATCAAGCGCCGGCGACACGAAGGTCACGCGGGCGGTCGCCTGACGGCCTGCCGCCTTCACCAGCACCGTATTGCCGGGACGCACCCGGCCCGCATCCTCGGGCTTGAGATTAAGCGCGATCGACACCTGGCTCAGGTTGGCGATGCGATAGAGTTCGGCATCCGCCGCGACCGTTTGTCCCAGCGTCACGGGGCGCGCAATGATCTGGCCCGAGATCGGCGCGGCAATGCCGAGCCGGTTGAGCCCGCCGCCGCCGACACCCGCCGCCGAAACCATGCTCTGCGCCTGCGTCAGGGCGATCCGCGCCTCCGTCGCCGCTGTGCGGGCGGCGATCAGATCCTGTTCAGGGGAGACTCTCTGCGCGAACAGCCGCTGTTCGCGCGCGAGGTTCGAATTAGCGAGCTGAAGCCGCGCCCGCGCCGCCTCGACCTCGCCCTTGATCTGCGCCGCCTCGCGGCTTTCGATGACCGCAATGGTCTGGCCGCGTCCGACCGATTGGCCGAGGTTACGGGTGAGCGCGACCACGCGTCCCGCAATTGCGGCCGAGACGACCTGCGTTCCCTGTGGGTCGCCCTCGATGATCGCGGGCAGCTCGATCGTCCCGGCCCCGCCGATGATCGGCCGTCCGACCTGGACGCCCGCTGTGGCGATCTGGTCGGCACCCAATGTGACGACGCCTTCACCGGCATGACCGCCTTCAGCACCGCCCTTTTCCGTGCCCGCTGCCGTCTCATTGGCAGCTGCGCCTTCGGCAGTTGCCTCGTTTCCGCCATCCTTGCCGCCGCAGGCAGCCAAGAGCAGGGCGAGCGACGCCGCGCCCGCGAGATAAAAGCTCTTCATCACTGATTCCCCCCATTGGGCGCACGAGCGGTCAGTCGCTCCACTTGCGCGCGGGCATTCTGGTAATTGGCAAGCGCGTCGATCGCGGCGACCCGCGTTTCGGCGAGCGTGCGTTCAGCATCGAGCAATTCGAGCTGGCCGAACTTGCCCTCGCGATAGCCGATCCGCGCGATGCGGGCGGCCTCCTGTGCAGCCGCCAGCGCCGGCCCCGACGCCGCACGAGCCGTCGTTGCGGCATTGGCCGCCTGCGCCTGCGCGTCCGTGATCGCCTGTTCGATGTCGAGCGCGGTCACGCGGCGCTGCGCATCCGCCTGGGTCCGCTGCGCGGTCGCCTGCGCAATCGCGGCGCGACCATTGTTAAACACCGGGATCGGGATCGACACGCTGAACACCGCCGCCATGTCGTTGGTCGCTTCCAGGCGGCGGATCGACGGCCCGACGTTCAGGTCAGGCACGCGATTGGCGCGCGCGAGCCGCACGCCGGCTTCGGCAATGGAGAAATCCGCGTTGGCTGCCGCCAGCGCGAGTGTGCCGGTCGTGTTGACCGGTGCCAACGGCCCATAGACGTTCACATCGGGAAGGCGATCGAGCAGCGTGTCATCGAGCAGGCCGTCGATCGGCCGTCCGATCCGACGCGCCAGATTGGCGCGGGCCGCCTCGGCCAAGCGAAGCTGCCGCTCCACATTGGCGTCGGCATTGATACGCGCGACATCCGCGCGCTGTTGCTCGAGTGGCGATGCCCGCCCTGCCTGCACGCGAACGCTCGCGGCCCGCAGCGCATCGCTGGCGATCCGGGCCTGATCGCGGGCTGTCATTACCCGGCGATCGGCCGCGACCGCTTCGACATAGAGCTGCGTTACCTGAAGCCGGACATCCGCCGCGATGATCGCGGCCTGGATCTCGGCCCGGGACAATTGCGCATTGGCGACCGCGACGCGGGCGCCGCGCTTGCCGCCTAGCTCGATCGGGATCGCAAAGCCGACCGTGGTTTCCGCGCTGCGGACCCCCCGATACGGCCCGGAGCCGATGACATTCTCGAATTGGCCTTGAACCACCGGATTGGGCCGCAAGCCGGCGACTGTGCGACCTGCACGGGCCGCGTCGATTCCAGCTGTCGCCGCTTCCGCAGCAGGGGCCGAACCGCCCGCTGCACTGACCGCTTGGTCAAGCGTGTAGACCGGCGCATCCTGCGCAACAGGCGCGGACGGTCCGACCTGCGCCTGCGCCATCGTGGCGCAAGACGCTGCGGCCAGCATGGCCGCGAGGATACGATTCATGAAAATAGGACTCCTGACGATGATCGACAGGGGCGCGCCAACGCACGCCCAAATCGGACGTCAGGCTTGGGGGGGCCTCAAATGGACCATGCCGGTGCGGCCGTCGAGCGACGCAGAGGCGGAGATTGTCGGCTTGGGCACTGTGAGGACGGGGGTATATTCCATCGTCGTGCGCGCAGGCGCGCCGACGTCGTGTCCGTGACAATAATTGTGATGATGCGGGACATTCTTGTCCGAGTCCGATGGCACCTGATCGATGTCACCGGCGGTATGGACCGTGAACTCAACGCCCGCGATGCTTCCCCCCGCCAGATCGGCGGCATGGGCCATGCCGGAGAAGCTGGTCAGGACCAGCATCAGGCATGTCAGGAAAGGCAAAAAGGCTCGCACTAGCTTGCCTCTATCACGGAAGGGTTTTCATGTCATTGCACTAATTCGAACCAAGGGTCACTGAGCCGGAACCCGAGCGGGATCGGTCGCGCCCGTTCCAGGCGAACCCGACCGCAATGGCGACCGCCATCAGGAGTTGCGCCAGCACCGATTGCCAAGTGGGAAACACGCCGAGCATCGACAGCCGTGGCACGTCCGCGAGCGGTGCGATGTTGATAAGGCCGGCTTCCTGGAGCGCGGCGACGCCTTTACCCGCCAGCACGACGGTCAGGACCGCCATGAGCCAGGAGCTATAGCGGAAGAACTGCGCGATCGGCAGCTTGCGACTGTAGCGAAGCATGGCCCAAGCGATCAGGCTGAGCAGTCCAATCGCCGACCCGGCCCCCGCGAGAAGCATCCCGTTGTCACCTTGCGCCGAAAGCGCGGCATAGAACAGGATCGTCTCGAAGACCTCGCGATAAACTACGACGAACGCCAGCCCGAACAGGAACCAGCCCGACCCGCCCGAGAGCGCCCGCGACATCTTCTCGCGAATATAGCGCTGCCACTGATCGGCCTGCGCCTTGCCGTGCATCCAAATCCCGACCGAGAGCAGCACGACCGCGGCGAACAGCGAGCCAAACCCTTCCGTCAGCTCCCGGCTCGCACCGCTGATCCCGATCGCATAGGTGGCGACCGCCCAGGTGATCCCGCCCGCGATGATCGCGCTGACCCAGCCGCCATGCACGTACCGCAGCGCCTCGCCGCGCTCGGCTTTACGCAGGAACGCGATCATGGCGACAACGATGAGCAGGGCTTCGAGCCCTTCACGCAGCAGGATCGTGAACGCGCCCAGGAACGTGGACGCTTCGGTGGCGGCATCAGGCGCGAGCGCCGCTTCCGCATCGTCGAAAAGGCCGCCCAGTACTGCGACCTTCTCCGCGAGATCATCGGGCGACGCGCCCCGGTCGATCGAGGCGCGGAACTCCCCCATCGCGCCCTCGATTCGACCCATCAGCGTCGCGTCGCGCGCGGTGAGTGTTGGCTCGATCGGCTCGAACCCATCGAGATAGGCCGACAGCGCCAGCTCTTTCGCCATGCGCGCATCGCCGCGCCGCGCAGCCGCCACGCTTTCGGCGAGTTTGGCGCGGGCGACCGCGAGCGAGCCGGGAGCCTGTTGTATCACCTGTTCGGGATGACGACGCAGGAACGCGAGCACTGGGTCAGCCTTGGCGTCGCCGATCGCCGCGCCGAGCGCGGCCGGGGTGAGCGCGACCAGGGTTTTCAGGTCCGGAATGCGCCGGCGAAGGGTCGGGTCGGATTTCCAAAGCCGCTCGCCTTCGCGCGCCTGCGCATCCGTGAAGGCGAAGCTCCCGGCTCGGAATGCTAACGCCCAGCGCTGATCGTTGGGCAGATCGGCGAAGCTCTGCATCGCGGTCCCGTCGATGCCTTGCGTCACCACCTGATAGAGCGCGAACACGCTGCGCTGGCGCGCGCGCTCGGCATCGGTGAAAGCAATCGGGGGCGTAGCGAGCTTGGCGGCGTCAGGGCCACGGCCGTTGCCCGTCATCCCGTGGCAGGACGCGCAGGATTGTCGGAACAGTGCATCGCTGGAGACGAGGTTCGGAGCCTTATCGGGCGCGAGCGGCACCGGGTAGGCGCGCAACAGATCGGCCGCGAGCCCGTGCGCCAATGTTGCCACCTGTTCAGTCGGTCCCTTTTCCGCGATCACCGCCTGGAGGTTGGCAGCCCGCTGGATGAGGGCTTGACGCTCCGGCTTCGCCGGCAGGCCCTGAAGCCGTGTCGAGACCGACGCGGCGAACTCCGTCATCTCGGCATATTCCGACGTGCTCTTGATCCGACCGTTGGCGACCGCGCCGCCATAATCGACGGCCATATAGTCGAGCAGCCGCCATGCGGTTTGCACGTCGCCGGGTTCGGCGATTGCCGCAGCAGGGATCAGCAGCGCCGCGAGCGCGGAGAGCAGCCGCAACGAGAGCATTGCCCGGATCAACGCGAGCAGACGCACTACCGCTCTCCCAATTCGCGCCGAGCGCCAGTGACGATTTCATAAGCGGAGTGGAGGAACAGGAGGGCGATGAGGCCGGCGACGGCGAGGTCCGGCCAGGCGCTTCCTGTCCACGCCACCAGACCGGCCGCGGCGATCACCGCCACGTTGGCGAGCGCGTCGTTGCGGCTGAACAGCCAGATCGCGCGAACATTGGCGTCCCCTTCCCGGAAACGCGCAAGCACCAAGGCGGACACGACATTGATCGCGAGCGCGACAACGCCGATTGTGCCCATCAGTTCGGCATCGGGCGCGGTTGCGTTCAGGGCGCGCCAAATCGCGAAACCGATTACGCCCACGCCAAGCGCACCGAGAAACAACCCCTGCGTCAGCGCGACCTTTGCCCTCGCCCGTGCGGACCAGGCAAGCGCGAGAAGACCGATAAGGCTGATCGACCCGTCCCCGAGAAAATCGAGGGAATCCGCTTTCAGCGCTTGGCTATCGGCGATGAACCCGCCGAACAGCTCGGCGACTCCGAAGCCGAGGTTGAGCACCACGACGGTCAGCAGCGCACGGCGATAGGCCGGATCGGTTTGCGCGCGCGCGGGCTCCCCGTGGCACCCGCAGCTTTCGGTAGAAGCATTCATGCGGCCTTCCTTACCACCTCCAGTCGCTGTAGAAGCAAGCGAAATGTGCGACACGTTCGCATAAGCAAGGATGGCATGATGAAGCCGGTGATGATTGGGCAGCTCGCCAGCGAGACCTCGACGAAGGTGACGACGATCCGCTTTTATGAGTCGATCGGGTTGCTCCGATCCGCCCCTCGCACGGCGTCGGGTCGCAGAACCTACGATGCCAGTGACATTGAGCGTTTGCACTTCATCCGCAACGGTCGCCGGCTTGGCTTCTCCGTCGACGAGATCCGTTCGTTGATGGGGCTGGCGCAGAACCCGGACCAGGATTGTGGTGCCGCCTCAGCTATCGCTGCTCAGCACCTCAAGGATGTGGAGGAGAGACTGGCGCAACTCGCGGTGTTGCGGGATGAGTTGGCAATGCTCAGCCAGAGCTGCACCAAGGCGCGCATGGCCGATTGTCGGATCATGAAGGCGATCGGCAAAGGCCACCCTCAAGCCGATCAATAATAATCGGCCAGCCTGAGCTCGCGCACATCACCCGAGGCCATCGTCAGCTTTACGAGGGTGCCAGCAGGCCGGGAGCGCACTTGCCAGAGCTCCCCACGCGTATAGTTCGCATCGATCGAATGGCCGTTCACCGCCACGATCCGGTCGCCGACCGCCCAGCCAGCCTTTTCCGCGGGACTGTTCGCCGCCACATGAACAACGGTGAGCGCCGTTGGTGAGGCTGCGAGGCCAAGGCCGCTACGGTCCTTCAGCATCGGCAGGCGACGACGAGGACCGAGTGGCCGGAGCCACACGAATCCGGCGGTCACGTCGAACACCACGTCGAATTGAGCGATCAGCGGTAGGCCGACATTGCCAACCGTGCTGGTGGAGAGCCAAGCTCTCATCCCGAGTGTGGGGACGTTCGAGACGCCAAGCCCTTCGATGTTGATGTTCTGGATCGTGAAAGCATCGTTGATACGCACACCATCGACGCCGCCGATCGCCGCGGTCGAGACGAGCTTCCCGTTCAACAGCCCTTGATCGCGGGCATAGGCCGACGAGAGCATCAGCGCGGCCGAGCTGCCAAGATCGATCATCAAGGGCACGGGAGGCAAACCCGAGACGGAAGCTCGAATGAACAGCTCCTGCTTGGCACCGCGCCCGAGCGCGACAGCGCGCCAGTCGGGACCGGCGAGAAACGTGCCTGACTTGACGACCGCCATACGCCTTTTCGCGAAATCGAGCGCGATGCAGCTACCCGTGAACATATCGGCACCGAGGAGGATATCGATCGGTCGTCCGAAGGCCGCCGACACTGAACTCAGATCACCAACGACGGCAAAGGGTAAGCGACGGGTTTCGCGGGCGAGCTGTACGTCGATGTCGCGGACCAGCAGCACCGGGGCCTTGGCGCTCAGCCCGCTAATCATGCGCCGCTCACCATCGTTCAAGCCGAGCTTCGCCGCGAGCGCCGTGCTCATGATCGACGCGCCGCTGCCACTGTCGAGCACCGCCCGCACCGGCACTCCGCGCACTTGTGCCGAAACAAGGAGGGTATCACCCGTGCCGACTTCCAGCGGCTCCCATTCGAGGTGAGCCGCACCGAAGTTCCACGAGCCCGCAGACCGGGAAGTCTGTCGCGCGAGCGTTGGAGAACCGAGCACCAAGCCGGTTCCACAGGCCACCAGCCGCGCCACTAATGAGCGTCGAGACATACCGATTGCTTCAACACGGGCCGTCAAAAAGCCACCTCCAGCCCCCCGTCCGCAGGAGAGCAAATTGCGGTTACATGCTCCAGCCACTGGAGGAGCAAGTGCTTTTGGTGCGCCCGAAAATCCTCAGAAGCGCTTGGAGAACTTTAGATGAAGGATGGTGCAGACCGCTTAGATGCCTTCCCGATAACGAACGGTTCCGGGGGACGCTGGGCCGATCGGGACCGCGAACGGTGTAAACGCTCGCGCTAAGTGGCGGCATTCTGATCGCGCTATTTGTCGGCGAGCGTCGCTACGCGGCTACCGGCTTGGTCTCGGCCGATCGCACATAGGCGTAGAGTTTTGGCTTGGAGATGCCGAGCATCGAGCAAATCTTGGCGATCGGCATCGTGTTCTCGTGGTAGAGCCTGACGGGCAGGTCGCGCTTGTCCTTGCCGAGTGCGGCCGGCCGGCCACCCTTCTTGCCGCGAGCGCGGGCTGCGGTGAGACCGGCCTGGGTCCGCTCGCGGATCAGGTTGCGCTCGAACTCCGCCAATGCCCCGAACAGGTGGAAGGTAAGCTTGCCCGACGTGGTGGTCGTGTCGATCGCCTCGTGCAGGCTCAGCAGCCCGACCTTTTCCTCGTCGAGGTAGGTCATCCATCCGATCAGATCACGGAGCGAGCGGCCGAGCCTGTCGAGGCGCCAGACCACCAGTGTGTCGCCGGCGCGAAGCAGCTCCTTCACCTTTTCCAATCCAGGGCGAGCGGCAGTCGCCCCGGAGGCCTTGTCGGTGATGACCTTCTCGCAGCCGGCAGCCTTCAGCGCATCACGCTGGAGGTCCAGGTTCTGCTCGGCGGTCGATACGCGGGCGTAACCGATTTTCATGCGTAGGGCCGGTGGCGCCCCGATCGGGCGCGGTTTGGGAAGAAAGTCGTCATCGGCAGGTCTATGTTGCCCTAGTTTTCTTTACCGGGTAGATTTACGTCGAACAGGCCGGTTTGGCAACGCGAGCGGACTCGCATGGCGATGGGCAGGCAAATCTCCGTTTTCCTTACCTGCGACACGGACCGTCGGCGGTGACGCATCCGGCGCTTGTCCCGCCGCTGGCGATCGAGCGCTACCGCGTCCTTGAACCGCACCTCGCCGATGGCATCCCGCTCGCGGACCTCGCCCGCACCGGCACGCTGAGCGAGCGGACGTTGCAGCGCTGGCTCGGGCGCTACCGTGCCGAAGGACTTGCCGGTCTCGCGCGTCTGCCGCGCAACGATCGGGGCAGGCTGCACCTGCCGGAACATCTGGTCGAACTGACCCGCACTCTCGCCACCAAGCGCCCGCGACCCCCGGTCGCCGCCATTCACCGAAAGGTGCAGGAACTCGCCATCGCGCATGGACACCGAACCCCCAGCTATGCGGCCGTCGCGCGTGTCGTCAGGGCGATACCGGCAAGCCAGATCGCCGCAGCCTCCGATCCGGCCGTCTACCGCGACCAGCACGAGCTAGTGCATCGGCGCGAAGCCGCGACCTCGAACGAGATGTGGCAGGCCGATCATACCGTTCTCGACATTCTCGTGCTCGATGATGCCGGAACCCCGGTGCGTCCTTGGCTGACCGTCATCGTTGACGATCACAGCCGAGCCATCGCCGGTTACTTCCTCAGCCTCGATGCCCCCAGTGCCCTCAACACGGCGCTCGCCTTGCGGCAGGCGATCTGGCGCAAGCCCAATCCCGAATGGATCGTCAGCGGCATTCCCGAACAGCTTTACGTCGACAACGGCTCGGATTTCATCTCCGAGCATATCGAGCAGGCGTGCATCGCCCTCAAAATCCGCCTCATCCATTCGCTGCCGGGGCGTCCTCGCGGGCGCGGCAAGATCGAGCGGCTGTTCCGCACCATCAACGACATGTTCCTGCCCGACCTGCCCGGCCACCTGATCGCGGGCAAGCCGCTGTCGGCGCCAGTGCTCACGCTCGACGAGCTGCGCGCCCGCTTCGAGGCGTTCGTGTGCGGCGTCTATCATCGTCGCCCGCATGGCAGCACCGGCGAACCGCCGATCACGCGCTGGCAGAAGGGCGGGTTCCTGCCCGCAATGCCCGACAGCCTTGAACAGCTCGACATGCTGCTCGTGCACGTGCCCAAGCCCCGTAAAGTGCTGCGCGACGGCATCCGTCTGATGGGCAGGCGCTATGTCGAACCCACGCTCGCGGCCTTCGTCGGCGAGCAGGTCGAGGCGGTCTATGACCCCCGCGACCTGACCGAGATCCACGTCTACCACCAGGGCCGGTTCGTCTGCCGTGCGCTCAGCTCCGAGCACGCTGGGCACCCGTCGTTGCGCGCGATCCAGCGCGCCCGGCGCGGCGCGAAGGAGCGCGACAAGCAGGTGCCTGCCCCCACGGAGACCTTCGATGGCGACCAAGAGGATACGGCTTCCCGGCCCACCACCTACCGAGGGCTCCGGCTCTACGCCGCTGACGATTGAGTTCCTGGTCGAGCAGCCGTTCCTGGCGACCCGCGAACATGCCCGGTTCGTCGAGTTTGCCGAAGCCTGCGCGCACTACCGCTATATCGGCGTGTGTCATGGCCGGCCGGGCGTCGGAAAGACGCGATCGGCGCGCGAGTTTTCCAGCTTCCCCGACCTGGGGGAATATGCCGCGCTCCGTCCCATTGCCGCGCTCCTTGGCGAAAAGGTCGCTCGCTGCCGCGCCGTCTTCTACACCGTGTCGGTCAGCAACACGCCCAAGACGATCGACGCGGTGTTGGGCCTCAACCTCATTAAGCTGGGCTATGCCCGGCTGACGGTCGCGGGCGGCTCGCAGGACGAAATCACCCATGACGCCGCCCGCATCGCCTGCCCCCTCGTCATCGTCGACGAGGCCGACCGCCTGACCATAAAGTCGCTCGAACATCTCCGCGACATGGCCGATCGCCACGGCTTCGGGCTGATCCTGATGGGTATGCCGGGCTTGGAGAAGCGCCTCGCCCGCTATGCCCAGCTCTACTCGCGGATCGGCTTCGTCCACGAGTTCAAACCGCTTACCGAGACCGAAATGCGGCTGCTGCTCGCGACCCACGCCGGCGATTTCGGGATCAGCTTCGACCCGGCCCAACTCGACGCGATCGAAGCGCAGGCAGCCGTGATCCGCATCACGCGCGGCAACTTCCGGCTCATGGAGCGCCTGTTCGCGCAGATGCGGCGGATCATGACCCTCAACCGCGTCGAGGAGGTCACCGCTGACATCGTTCAGGCCGCGCGCGATTGCCTCGTCATCGGACCCGGCAACTGACAAATAGCGCGATCAGAACGCCGCCATTTAGCGCGAGCGTTTACACAGGATAAGATCCATACCGTTTCCGGAACCACTTTCTTGTTTCCTCTTCGAAATTGGACTGTGCTGATGAGTTTGAGCGATGGTGGCTTCGCTCATACACTACGCGCTACCAGGCCCCTGCCCGTTTCTTAGGCTTAACGTTGTAGCTCAAGACCCCGGGGGCTCAGCCTCCCTTCTCCGGTTCTTGCCGCTGCGCAAATCCCTCGATCTACCTGCCGCCGTCGTGTGGTCGCACGGCATCATCCAAAGACCTATTTAGGCCGTCATGACTAGCCAATCTTCGCCATAAGGCGCCCCGCCGCCCCCTGCTCTGCCGCGAGATTGCGATTATAAGCGAGCGGCATCCGCGGCGACTTCCACCGCAGCGCGTCCATGATGCCGGCCAAATCCTCCCCGCTGGCGAACAGGTCCTGATTGAGCCCGATCCGCGTCGAGTGCGCACTGATCCCCTTCAGCAACCGCGCCAGATCGTCCGCCGTCAAATCGGGCAGCGCGCCACGGTCGAACGCGCGGCCGATGATCGACCGAAAGATTGGTCCGATCGAGCCCGGGTGCAGCGCCACGGTGCCGATGTCATATTCGACGCGCGCCTTCACCGCCGGCTTGGACAGCGTCTTGCGCAGATCCCACGTCTCCCGGCCCGAGATGCTGTCGATCGGCCGACCGCGCACGGCTGCCCGCGCCTTGTAGCGCCGCACCTGCACCCGCCGGAACAGCGGCCCTGTCGTGATCCCCGCCGCTTCGGTCCACGCCGCGATCGCCGCGACGGTGCGCGGGCTGAGGTAGGCGGTCGCCCCCTCCCCGTCTTGATCGCCCTTATGACGCAGAATCTGCAGCAGCCGCGCTTCGGGATCGATCGCCTCCTCAATATGCTCAATGGCGACCGCCACCAGTTCGGAGGCGCGCAGCCCGGTGTCATAAGCGGCCGATAGCAGCGCCCGATCACGCAGCCCCGGCAGATCCTCGCCACAACTCTCGAGCAGCGCGCGGATGTTGAGCCCCCGCGCCTTGTCGCGCTCGACGTCGCGCACCGGGCCCTTGAACCGCAGCGGCCGCGCCTGCTTCTGCGCAGCCCCCTTCTCGCGGCGCACCGTCTGGAGCCGCAGCTTCACCAGCGGCGCCGGCGTCGGATCCTTGAGCTCGAGCAGCTGGTGGATCTTGGCGATCGACGCCTTGTAGCGGGATAGCGAGGCCGGCCGGCTCCCCTTCCCGGCCCGCGCGTCGAGATAATCGGCCACGGTCTCGGGCGTGGCCGGCAGCGCGATCCGGTTGTTGCGCCTACACCACGCATCGAACGCCTCGACGTCGGACTTGAGCGCACGGATGCTATGGGGCGATGAAGCGGCCTGATAGGCGGCGATCAGGCCCTCGTTGACGGTGATGCGCTCGCCGGCGCGCATCTGCACGATCGTCCACGCAAGGTCGGCCGGCGCCCTGACGGCCGGCAGGACAGCCTCAGGCGGCGCTACGGGGATTTCTGGCCCTTCCCGGGCGGTTTCGGTGCTCACGACGCGCCTCGCTCCTCAGCCGCGCTTGTAGCCCACCTTATAAAGAACGGTCAAATCTGCTTATGTGATAACTGCAATTATCGAATGTCCACTTTCGGGAGGTCACGGATGTAGAAACGAACTGCTGACTTTGGTTTCCCGCCATGGCATTGTCGCCATCCTATGACGCGGACAGACAACCTGCGCGCCGACGACAGCCTGCTCCTGCTCGGGCGCCTCGATGGCCGATTGCACGGTAGTCCATGCGCCGACATCTTTCTCGCGCGCTCGCGCCTGGAAGGCGCCACCGTCCTGGCCGGCCTCGCCGGCGTGCCGATCGCGGTGCGCGACCTGCAGGACTGGATCGCCGGCCGCACACCCCCTCCCCGCGCTTCCGAAGGCCTCAACGATCCGATCTCGGTTGCCGCCGTCTTCCACCTTGCGCTCAGCCGCGACGAGGATCTCAAGGATTCGCTCGGCCGCGCCACGCTCAACGTGCTCCGTACGGTACTCGATGACCGCACCGAGGCGAAGGTTTATGCGGCCGAAGACTTGGCGCACTTCGGGCCGATGTGGCGACAGCTGCGAACCGTGGCGGACGCCCCCTTCCCTTCCGGTGACCTCCTCTCTGTCGCCAACCGCATTTTCCAGCTGTTCGCGCTGACCGAACCAGCGGCACCAGGCAGCTGGGATGTCGTCAGCGTCGATGGTCGCGCTCTCGAGCTGCCTCCCCGTGGACGCGATCGAAACTGGCTGATCGCCGCCGCCGTACCGCGGATGCTGTGCCGCGCTGGCTTCACGACCCGCGTGATCCCCTCGTTCATCCTGATGTCCAAGTTTCTGCCCCCCTCCCCCGCCGATCTGGCAGAGACCTTGGCCCAGGCGATCGGTCGGACGGCGCATGCTGGCTTGCGCGACCTCGACGCGATCGAGCGTGCGGCGTCGCGCATCCAGACCGATCTGGCCGTCACGAAGCGGAGCAAGGCCCCTCTCCTTGCCCGCCTGCAGCTTGCCTATCCGGGCCTTCAGCCGGCCGCTGTCGCGCGCCTGTTGAAGGTCACCCCGCAAGGCGCGCGCAAGCTACTCGCCTCACTTGCTCATCCCTCTTGAACCACAGACACCGTGCAATCCAAGCCACAGAACCCTCCGTCCCGGCATCACTTCATCCCGCAGTTCCTCCTCGACCAGTGGAAGGATGGCGACACCCTGCTGCGCTATCGGCGCAATCGGATCGGGGAGATCGAGAGCAGTCCTGCATCACCCAAGAGCGTCTGCTTCGAGCGGGACCTGTACAAGACGATCGGGTTCCCGCCCGAGCATGCCCAGCAGATGGAAACCCTGTTCATGCAGGTGATCGATGACGCTGCGGCCAAGGTTCACGCGCTGCTCCTCGACGGCAAGGTCAACTCGCTCAGCGACGCGCAATGCTCGGATTGGGGCCGGTTCGTCATGTCGCTGTGGTTCCGGACACCGCTGGATATGCGCGGCATGAAGGACGCCGTCGGCGCTCTCGCAAGCGCAGAGGCCGCGAAGTCCGTGCTGCGCGGCGAAGATGGGGCGCTGCCGCCCGAGGCCGTGAGCGCGCTTCAGATGGAAGTCCTGCGCTTGGTCATCGACGACGCGGATCGCGGACGAGCGTTCATCAACATGGACTGGCGCATAATCAAGACGAACAATCGCCGGGAATTGTTCGTCTCCGATTGGCCGCTCGACGTGCCGGTCAGCTTCGCCTGGCTTGGTAGTGCCTCATCCTATGTCACTCTTCCGATCGGACCGGAGACCCTCTTCGTTGCTGCCGGGTCCACTACGCTGGCAAATCGGATCGTGAGCCTACCCGAGCGAGAACTGATCACGCGGCAGAACCGGTCGACCGTGGGACATGCCCAGGCGTTCGTAGGCGCGAGGACGCGTCAAGCCGGCGACTTCATCCGCGCGAACTTCGGCCTGCGAAGCCGCCACTCCGTGACGCAGAGCATCGCCGACAAATATAAGCGGGACGCCATATAAGGCGGCGACCTCGCCAGACGCCGCGCTCCATCACCCTACGACAGCAGCCCCTCGATCGCCTTCAAAAGCTCGGCGGGCGACGCCTCAGCCTTCGGCGGCACCTTGATCGTCAGCCCCCCTCCCCGCGCTTTCGTGTAGCGCAGGATGACCTTGCCCCCCTTGCCGGTGATCTCCTTCTCGGCGGCAGCCTTCACGGCTGGCGCGACAGTCGCCTTCACGAGCCGCTTCGCGACTTCCGGCCCGCTCAGCTTCAAGCCTTTCTGGCTGCGCTCTTCCTCGATGCGTTCAGCCTCTTCGCGCATCTTCGCCAGCGCCTTCGGATCTCCGGTAAGCGGCTTGATGTCACGCGCGACGCGTACCGTGATGTCGTGCGTATCGGAGAACGCCGCGACAACTGGTTCGGGCAAGCGCGCAACGTCGAGAAGCCGGCTCAGCCACGACTTGGAAAGGTTTAAATGCTCGGCCATCTGCGACTGCGAGCCCTCGTAGAACTCCGCGAGCGCCACCGTATATTCCTTGGCCCGCTCCCAATCCGAGATGTCCTTACGCGAGCGGTTCTCGACATCTGAAACCCGGAACGCCTCCTCGTCCGTGACACTCTGGATCGTCACCAGATACTCGAACTCCGGGTGGTGATGCGCTCGCAGCCATTTCACCGTCCACCAACGGCGGACGCCGGCGATGATCTCGAAGTCGAAGTTCGGGTCATCTTTCAGACGCCGAACGATAGCGGGGATCCGTTGCTTCTTGGCGGAGAGGAAGGAGTCGATGAGATCGCGGCAGCTATCTTCGTTCAAATGATCCAGATCGCGATTGTGCATCCGCCATGGGCGGCACCGCTCCGGATCGACCCACTCCGTCCGGTCGGCGACCGTTTTCCCCGTCGCGATGCGCGCGAGCGTCTGGCTGCGACTTGCCATGATGCCGTCCGCAGGGGTCGCCTTATCGAGGTTCTCCTCGTCGTCGAGCCCCTCTGTGAACATCGAGCCGAAGCCCTTGTTGCCCTTGCTCATCGGCCCGTTTCTCCTTCTCTCTTGCCCTCGCCGACGGGTGCCAACAGGCCAGAGTTGCCACGTGGCAACTGCGCCGCCCCCAGGCGCTTGCACTGACGTTCCTGCCGTGTGCGATCTGACATGGTATTCCTACCTAACATATTGCTTCTATTGGGTTCTTCCACTTTGTTGTCACGTGGCAACTCGGTGATCCGGCTTCGTCTCACTCCCCGATTGCCCGTGCTCGCCGACGTGAGAAATATCGGAGTTGCCACGTGGCAACTCTCCCTAAATTCGGCCCCCTGCCCTGCTCGCCCAGGTGCGCAGAACGTCCTGCTCAATATCCTGGCAAACGTCGCTGAGATGCTTCATGCAGCGGTTGTAGACCTCGTGCGACGTGACGGGCTTGTCGAGTTCGAAAACGGTTTTCATCCTGGAGCTGGCATTGTCGATTTCGGCGCTGGTGACCATCACCGACTGCGTCATTGAGCCACCGAAGACCTGCCGCATCATCGACAGTATCTCCCGGTGCATCGACTTGCTCTCGTCCACGCGGCTGCCGACCAGCCGGATGAAGTTGTAGGCCGGCCTTCCCCGCCCCGCGAGTTGCTCGAGCTGCTTCATCGTCGTTCGCGTCATGTCGATGAAAGATACCGTCGAGGCGAAGTCGACAAGGCTCGGCGGCACCGGAATGACCATGCAGTTAGCGGCCTGGAGCACAGCCATCGACACCATGCCCAATGCCGGCGGCGGGTCCATGATCACGACGTCATAGTCATCGACCACCTCATCAATGGCCTGCGCGATCAGGTCGATGATCTCCATGTTCTGATTTCGCGCCATGTGCCCGGCGATCTCATACTCGAGATTATAAAGTCGCAGGTTCGACGGGATCAGGTGGAGGTTGTGAAAGTGCGTCTTGCGGATAATCTTGCGAACGCCAAGCAGCTCCGGATTGTGAAAATGCCCGTAAAGCGTGTCTTCCTCGTCGAGGTCCACGTCGGGGCGATAGCCGAACATCATGGTTGAAGACGCCTGGCTGTCGCAGTCGATGAACAGGACCCGGTAGCCCTTGATGGCAAAATGCTGGGCGAGATGCAGCGCGATCGTCGACTTGCCGACGCCCCCCTTGAAGTTGCAGACCGAGATGATCGCCGGGGTATCGGTTGGCTCGCGCCAGGGACGCGTTCCAAACACCTCGCGCATATGATCAAGCTCTTCGAGCGTATACTGCAGCCTATGCCCGGAGCCCGTCCGCCCTCGAGCGGGGAGGCGGCCGTCGCGCTCCGCTTCCCGGACAGCAGATGCCGTCCGCCCGACCAGTGCAGCAGCTTTCGAAATCGGGAAGGTCGGACCCTTCTTCTGACCGGTTTCGGGATCAACCGCGCTGTCACGAATGCGCTTGAGGATCGTCAACGACTTTCTGTGGAGCACGTCCAGACCACCTTCGATGAGGTCGTCCGGCTGTGCTAGGGAGGGGTCGGTAGCCAT